>JAHEJT010000002.1 GCA_024638765.1 Verrucomicrobiales bacterium | reverse complement strand
ATTTTTCACGTTTGCGACGCCGGAGGAGATTCCGGCCGATTTGGAATGGAAGGACGGCTCGGAGCAGGAAGACATCGGGTCTCCCGAGGCCACGAAGGGCGGGACCTACAATTACTACGTGCATGACTACCCGCGGACATTTCGCACGGTTGGTCCCGACGCGAGCATGGGGTTCCGGAGTTACATCCTGGATTACAACACGATGGGGCTGACTAGCAGGCACCCGGACACATTGGAGCACGTTCCGGGGATTGCGAGGGAGTGGGCGATCGGGAAAGACAAGAAGACGGTGTATTACCGGATCGATCCGGAGGCGAGATATTCGGACGGGCACCCCATCCGGGCGGGGGACTTTTTCTTTACGTTTTATTTCATGCGGAGCCCGCACATCAAGGCGCCGTGGTACAACGATTATTACACGAAGAAGTTCACGAACATCACTCAGTACGACGAGCTGACAATATCGGTCACGTATTCCGAGGCCAAGCCGGATATCCTGGATCGCACGGGATTGAGCCCGCGGCCGCAGCATTTTTACGGTGAGTTCGGGGAGGATTACCTGACGCGGTATAATTACCGGTTCGAGCCGACGACGGGTCCCTACGAGATTCTCGAGAAGAACGCGAAGAAGGGGCGTTCGGTGACATTGACAAGGGTCAAGGACTGGTTTCTGGCAGACCGGAAATTCTACCGGAACTGTTTCAACCCGGAGCGCCAGCACATCCGGATTATCCGGGAGCCGGAGAAAGTGTTCGAGGTGTTCCGCAAGGGGGAACTGGACGCGCACAAGCTGGATGTGCCGGAGTTCTGGTATCAGAAGCTGCCGGACGACGCGCCGGAAGTGCAGGACGGGTACCTCGAGAAGATCACGTTTTTCAACGAGGTGCCGGGACCGGACTGGGCGTTGCGGATGAACAAGGCCAAGCCGCCGCTGGACGACATCAACGTGCGGTTGGGAGTGCAGCACGCCTGCAACTGGGATCTGGTGCTCAAGGAGGTGTTTTACGGGGATTACCAGCGGATGAACACGGTGTCCGACGGGTACGGCGCGCGCACGCACCCGACGTTGAAAGCGCGCGCGTTCGATCCGCGGAAGGCGGAGGAGTATTTCGCGAAGGCGGGATTCACGAAGAGGGGCCCGGACGGGATTCTGATGCGCGAGGACGGCAAGCGGCTATCCCTGACGATCACGACGGGGTACAAGCGGTTCGAGGACGTGCTGACGGTACTCAAGCAGGAGGCCAAGAAGGCGGGGCTGGAATTCAACCTGGAGATCATGGAGCAGACGGCCGCCTGGAAGAAGGCGGACGAGAAGAAGCACGAGATCAACCTGGCGGCGTTGAACCGGGCGGTGGCGCTTTTTCCACGGTACTGGGAGTTCTTTCATTCCTATAACGCCTACGACGAGGACGGAAAGATCAAGACGAACACGAACAACGACACGCAGACGGCGTCGCCGGAACTCGACAAGATCATCGATCAATACCGGTTTTCGGACGACATGGAGGAGATTACGCGGCTCTCGCACGTCCTCGCGGAAAAAGTCCACGAAGATGCGGCCTACGTACCGGGATGGAAGATGCCGTGGTACCGGGTGGGCAAGCAGCGCTGGCTGCGCTATCCGAGCAAGTTTTTCGATCACCGGACAGCCCGGGAGTTTGAATCGAATAGGGTGTTCTGGATTGACGAGGAGATAAAGCGCGAGACGCTGGAAGCCAAGAAGGCGGGCAAGACATTTCCGCCGCGGATCGAGGAGTTCGATCAGTGGAAGCGGGGCTGAGGCGCTTCGCGGCGTAGATGGAAGATGGAAGATGGAAGATTGAAGATGGGGACTGTGGCCGGGCTTGATTGCAAGAAACACCGCCGTGGCTGAGAAACTTCTGGAAGTTCGAGACCTTGTCACGGCGTTCGACACCGAGCAGGGGAGGTTGCGGGCGGTCGACGGGGTGACCTTCGAGGTGGAGGAGGGAAAGACGCTTGGGATCGTCGGCGAATCCGGTTGCGGGAAGAGTGTGACGGCGCTCTCGATCATGCAGTTGCTTCCCCGTCCGATGGGACACATTGACGGGGGCAGCATTCTTTTCAAGGCGCGGGACCTGGTGGTCGCGTCTGCGGACGTGATGCACGACGTGCGAGGCGACGAGATAGGGATGATTTTCCAGGAACCGATGACGGCGTTGAACCCGGTGCAGCGCATCGGGCGCCAGGTGAGCGAAGTTTTCCTGCTGCACAAGGAGATGGACAAGACGGAGGCGTGGGCGTCGTCGATCGATGTCCTCGAGAAGGTGGGCATACCGTCTCCGGAGATCCGCATGAGCGAGTATCCGCATCAGCTTTCCGGGGGGATGCGGCAGCGGGTCATGATCGGGATGGCGCTGGCGTGCAAACCGGATCTGCTGATCGCGGACGAGCCGACGACGGCGCTGGATGTGACGGTGCAGGCGCAGATCCTCAAATTGATTGCCGATTTGCAGAAGGAAATGGGGATGTCGGTGATTCTCATTACGCACGACCTGGGAGTGATCGCGGAGACCTGCGACGAGGTGGTGGTGATGTACGCGGGGAGGGTGGTGGAAAGGGCGCCGGTGCTGGAGTTATTCGGGAACCCGTTGCACGCCTATACGCGGGGTCTGTTGCAGTCGATCCCGCGCCTGGATCGCGAGAGGAAGACGCGCCTGCCGACGATCGAGGGCAACGTGCCGTCGCTGGAGGAGATGCCCGAGGGGTGCCGTTTTTCGACCCGGGCGCCGGAGGCGCATGACGAGGCGGCGATCAGAGAGCGGCCGCCGTTTGAGGAGGCTGCGCCGGGGCACTGGGTGGAGGCGTGCCGGTTTTGTTATGCGGGGTGAGGGAACTACGGATTTTGAACCACAGATTTGCACAGATATTCTTAACCGCAAAGTTTTAACCGCAGAGATCGCAGAGGACGCAGATTTTTTTAACCGCAGATGACGCAGATGTGCACAGATGGACACAGATTTTTTTAACCGCACTGCCTTGGCGCGTTAGCGCATAAATAAAAGCGAAGCCTAATTGCAGAGCCCTGCGAAGCAGGGATAAATTACGCGGATGACACGGATTTTTTAAACCGCGAAAGATGCAAAATTCTTTTCCGCAGATGTTTTGGGCCGTAGGTGGAGTTGGATGGTTGGAGTGATGTAGTGATGAGATCAGGGGGAAGAAAGCGCAGGCGAAGCCGGAGCCGGAAGAAGATGTTCTTCCGACGGAGGACCGGGGGAAGATCGGTGTCCGGGAAGACGGGCGCGGTTTTCAGCGTGATAGGGGATGGCGATGAGGAGGGATTGATCGGGGTGGAGCGGGGTGCGCCGGACCTGGAGAAGCTGGCGTTGGGAGTGTCGCGGGTGGCGGCCGCTGGGGGTCCGGCTGCGGCACCGGAAGCGGCGCGATCCGGTGCCAACGGGGGAAAGCCCCTGCTGGAGATCGAGAACCTGAGAATGCATTTTCCGGTGAAGGGCGGGGTTTTTTTGCGGCCCGTGGCGGCGTGCAAGGCGGTCGATGGCATTTCGCTGACGATCGGCGCCGGAGAGACGCTGGGATTGGTGGGGGAATCGGGTTGCGGAAAATCGACGTTGGGAAAATGCATTGTGAGACTCTTATCGCCGACGTCGGGGAAGGTGGTATTTGATGAGCGTGATATCACTACGATGCCACGAAAGCGCCTGTTGCCGTTGCGGCGAGACTTACAGATGGTTTTTCAGGACCCGGCGGAATCGTTGAACTCGCGGCACACGGTGGGGGACATCCTGGGGGAGCCGTTTATCATCCACCGGATGGGGACGCGGGCGGAGCGTCAGAGGCGAGTGGATGAGTTGTTGGAGAAAGTGGGTCTTGATCCGGGGGTGAAGGTGCGGTTTCCGTTTGAATTTTCCGGGGGGCAGCGGCAGCGCATCGGGATCGCGCGGGCGATTGCCTTGAATCCGAAACTGATTGTGTGTGATGAGCCGGTATCGGCGCTGGACGTTTCGGTGCAGAGCCAGGTATTGAACCTGATGATGGAATTGCAGCGCGAGTTGGGGCTCTCCTACCTCTTTATCGCGCACGACCTGGCGGTGGTGAAGCACGTTTCCGACCGGGTGGCGATCATGTACCTGGGAAAGATCGTGGAGATGGCGGATGCGGACACGATTTACCGGAGTCCGCTGCACGCGTACACGAAGGCGTTGATTTCGGCAATTCCAGTGCCGGATCCGACGATTCGACGGGACCGTCATCTCCTGGAAGGGGATGTGCCCTCTCCGATTGATCCTCCCGAGGGATGTGCTTTTGGGCATCGCATGGGGCATCCGCGATGGAAGGAGAGTGTGGGGATGGATCTCGCGTTGCGGGAAGTGGCGCCGGGCCATTGGGTGCAGGCATGTCCTTGTTGTACGGAGGGGCTGGCTTCGCCGGAGTGAATAGTGAATTATCCCCGCTACGCGGGGCTCTGCATTTTCGCTTCGCGGTTTAATTAAGCGCTATCGCGCCGGCAGTGTGAGTAGTGGGTAGTGGCAGAACACTATTTACTACTGACTATTTACTATTTACTATTTACTGAGGAGGCTGCTGCCTCTGCGGTTAAGAAAATAGTCGGGTTCTTCGCGGTTGGAGGGGGATGTTGCCCTTGAATTTGAAGATCGAATTGTCCAAGCTCCGGAGACTATGTTCTGGAAGCGCTTGCTGATTTGCGGAGTTCCCGTATTGATCCTGGCGCTGGGGATACGCATGGTGCGCCACGTCAGAGAGCAGGCGTTGCAACCGGCAACCGACAAAGTCTCTCTCGCGGTCGCGGCGGATCCGGACGTGCTTAATCCGTTCCGCAGGGGCAACCCGGCGGCTGAGTTGGTGGAGGGAGTGATCTTTAGTCGTCTGTTGGAGCGCGACGATTCGTTGGTGCTGAAGCCTGCGTTGCTGGAGAGCTGGGATGTATCCCAGCGGACGCGGTATTTTTTTGTGGCCGAACGCCACGCCCAGGAAGGGATGGAACGGATTCAGGATCTCCGGGAAAAATGGCCGGAATGGGGGGTATCGGGGTTGCTCGCGGAGAAGGACGAGGTGCGGGTGATCTTCGAAAATCCCGCGCGTGAGGCCTCCGAAGAAATTTACGCTCTCTTTGATGAAAGCAAGTTGTTACCGGTGCGACGGCTCCGGGTGCAGGTGCTGCATTCGGCCAGGGAATCGTTCCGTGATTTCAAGCAGAATTCCTTCGAGGGCGCCCAGGTCCGCGGGGAGTGGTTCTCCGGCAACTCGCTCTATGAGGTAATGGTTGCAGGAGAGACGGAGAATTTTTTTCGCGAATTTGGGATGTATCACACATCGAATGATAGCTTGGGTGCGAGCTTTCGGTTTGTCGAAGATCTGCCTTACCTCGAAGAACCCGAGATGCTATTGACGCTGAGAGCGGGAGTAACATGGCATGATGGGACGCCGCTGACATCGGCCGATGTGGTATTCAGTTTTGATTTGTGCAAGAGACAGCCGTGGGATGCTCATTTGCGGGACGTTTTTTCTTCGGTGTTGGCGTTGAGTGCGCCGGATGCATCCACGGTTCGTGTGGTTTACCGCAATCGCGCGCCCATGGCGGTGGAAACCTGGGCAATTTTGCCGGTGCTCCCGCGACATGTCCTTGAGGGGAAGGATGAGGCTTGGTGGGCCGAGCATTTCGAGCGTATGCCGGTCGGCTCGGGACCGTTCCGGATGGGAGAGAGAGAACCGGGGCGCGTGCTGGTGCTGGAACGCAACGAGGATTATTACCTGGGGCCGCCGCGGACAGAGCGGTTGGTGGTTTGGGAGATGGCGGATGCCGCGGAGCGGCGCATGAGGCTCGCGACGCGTCAAATCGATTCCTATATTGCGGGCGCGGGAGAGAGGCGATTCTTGGGACGCGATGCGCGGTTTGAGATGTGGGATGCGTCCTTGGGGCGCTTGAGGGGGGTTTTTTGGAATCCCGGCCGGGGACCGTATACGGATGCGCGGCTGCGGGAGGCTCTCGCGAGAGCGGTCGCTCCGGAGGCGTTGTATCCGGAGAGGGAGGACAGTCCCGCCGGTGCGGTGGGCGGTCTCTTTCATCCTGGAAGCATTTATGCCGGGGCAGGTTGTGAGAGAATGAAATTTGATCCCGCGTTGGCGATGAAGTTGTGTGGGGAATCCGGCTGGGTAAGGAACGCCGAGGGCGCACTGATCAGAGAAGGAGAGCGCCTGGTTTTAAAGCTGGGCGTTTCCGAGGATGTGCCCAGCGGGATCCCGGAGCGCTTGAAGAAGGCGTGGAGCAGGATCGGGGTCGAAGTGGAGACGGAGCCGTTTCCGGCGGCACTTTTTGATCGGGCGGGAGAAGGGGGTTTTTTCGGCTCGGACTTCGACGCGGTGCTCCTTGCATTGCCTCCTCCCGTGGATTGGGTTTCCTTTCGGCACGGGACGCTGGGAAGGCTTGCGCTGGAGGCGGTGGAAAACTTTGCGGTGGGGGAGGGCAAGCCGCGTGAGATTCGCGCGCGCCTCGAAGAGGCGGTGGAGGAGGGGGAGCTCCGGATGCTTTGCGGCGAACTAGAGGCGGAGTTGTGTGCGAGGCACTTGTTCGCATTTCTTCACCTGGATCGAGAAGCGCGCGCTTTTCGCAGGGGGAGTATTTTCGTGTCCCGGTCGGTGGGAGACGGCCAGAGAGTCGAGAAGCCGCTGACGCAAGTGGCGGCGGGGATTGATCTTGATCTTTCCTGGTGGGCGAAGATGTCAGCTGAAGGGGAGGGCCCGGGTAAGGACGCCCCGGGAGGAATCAAGTGAGGTGAAGGGCGGAGCTCCCGGGCGGTAGTATACAATGAAGAGAAGCGGACTTAAGAATCTGGGAAGGGATGCCCGGGTTGCCGTTGGGGTTTTCGGCATAGGCGCCCTTTTGCTGGCAGGAGCGAGCTGGCGAACTTCCGTGGACCCGGCGGCCGGGGTGGCCGGAGGATTTCAAAGTATTCTTGGCGCTTATCCTGCGTCCTTGAAACTGCACTTCCTCGTAATGGCGGCGGTATGCGGCATCGGGATCCCGTTGGGGGTCATCGCCGGCGGCCTGGAGGTGCCATGGTTGCGGCGCGGCGCGGGAGCGCTTTTGCTGGGAGTGCTTGCCGTGGCGCCGTTCTGGCTGGGGATGCTGCTTATTGAATCCCTGGTGAACCACGCGAGATTACCGGTGATTCCCCCGTTAGTGCTCGGAGGAGAGAGTGAGGCCGCATCTCAGGTCCCGGGCGGGTGGATGGGATGGTGGTTTGCGGGTTTGCCTGCCAGCGTGCTTGCTGTCCCATCGATTGCCCGGGTTTCTTTTGAGGTGCGCAGGGTGTTCGGGGAAGTGCTGGCGGATGCCTCCATGACCGCGGTAATATCGCGTGGCCTGGGTCGGACACGAAGGGTTTATCGATACGCGCTGCCGGCGTCGAGAGCGGCGATCCTGCGGACATTGAAAGACGTTTTACCTTTCGTGATTTCCGGATCTTTGATCGTGGAATGGATTTTTCGTTATCCGGGCGTGGGCACGCGGTGTTTTGAGGCCCTGGAATCCGGTAATCATGGGTATGTCCTGTCAGCGGCTCTTTTACTGGCCTTGAGTGTCGTGTGTTGGCGCGCGGCGCTCGACGGACTGGAAATACTGTTCTCCGCGCGGGGGAGGAGGCGCCAATGATCGGCTGGCAATGGTGTCGGGCACGATTGGGCGCGCTGGGAGGAATCCCGCCGTGGCCGTTATTGCTGACGGGCGTGCTCGTGTTGGCCCTGGTCTTATCCTTCGTCTTTCTTGCAAGGGAAAGTCGCAAGGGAAGTGACTCCCGGGACGCATCGGAGGGATTCGAGTTGTTATCTCCGCGAGCAGACTTCCCGTGGGGCGCCAATAAGGAAGGAGAGAATCTGCGGCCGATGGTTTTGGCGGCCGCCGGGAGGACCACCGTGGTTGCGATCTGCGCCTGGTTGATTGCTTTCGTCCTGGGGACGATCCTCGGTCTGCAGGCATCTGCGGTGCCGGGGTCGATGGCTCTGGGTCTGCTGAGGCGGTTTCACGATGCCTGGTCCTGCTTTCCGCTGCTGTTCGTAGCGGCAGTGTTTGTCTTGAGGTCCGGAGGGGGGTTCATGGCGACGGTGATTGTGCTGGGATTGTTGGGAACGATCCGGGTGAGTGCGGAAGTATTTGAGACTCTTAGATTAGTGCGGCAGCGGATGTTTTACCGAGCGGCCAAGGCCACGGGATTGCCGGCCTGGCGCGTGTGGATGAATTATTCCGTGGCGCACGCGGCCGGCACCGCTTACTCGGCATCCTGGACCTGGTTGCCGGCAGCGTTTTTGTGGGAAGCGTCATTGGGCTTTATTGCGGGCACCCAGGGCAGGCCAAGCGCGGGACTTGGGGCGGTGCTTGCGGAGGGGCACGACTACCTGCTGGACGCGCCCTGGTTGATCGTGGCGCCCGGCGCCGTACTCACCCTTCTGCTTTTTCTGGCATACTGTGGTCGTGCGTTTGCCGGGGCGCGGCTGCGCGGGTATCGTCGACTTCTCAACGCCTGAGTTGGTGAGATCAATGCAAACGGACGCGTTACTAACGGTAATAGACCTCGAGATGAGCCTGCCTAGCCGGTTGGCGCGGAGGCGGGAAATCCTGCGGGGAGTCAGTTTCGAAATTCACGATGGAGAGACGCTTGCGCTTCTCGGGGAGACGGGCTGTGGTAAATCGCTGGTGTTGCGTGCGATCACGGGACTCGGCTTCCGCGGTAAGACCAGGGGGAAAGTGCACTTGCGCGGAGACGCCCGCAACCTTCTCAAGGCGCGGACGGCGAGGCTGCGGAGGTTGCGGGGCGGTCGAATCAGTTACTTGTTTGGAGACGCGGAGTTGGGGCTGTATCCGCACGTTTCCGTGGGCGCACAAATGAAAGACGTGCTCATCTGTCATCGGCCCGAACTGGTCGACGCCCGAGAGGAGATGGTGCATTGGCTGAGTAAGGCGGGAGTGCCGGAGCCTGAGGTGAGCCTTACGGCCATGCCGGGTGAGTTGGATTCGGTTCTAAGAATGCGGATATTGATCGCGATTGCGTTTTCGACTCTGCCGCAGCTGATTCTTGCAGACGAACCGACTTCGCAGCTGGACCAGGCCAGCCAGGAGATGGTGTTGGGATTGCTGGGCGAATTAACGGAACAGACCGGGGTGGCGATGCTGTTGACGACTCGTGATTTCCGGGTTGCCTACCGCGTAGCTGATCGCCTTGCGTTGCTGGAGGGTGGAGTGATTGTGGAATCCGGGCCCCTGGAATCGATCTTGAATTCCCCGCGGCATGAGTTGATGCGGGAACTTCTCGCGGCGACCCCCGGGATTGGGGGTGTCTGAACCAAGGGATGGCGGCGGGGCGGAATTTTCGCGCTCTTGTACTTGTAAGGTGGCTCTGATATACGGATGTTACGACCAGAGATGGCAAAACCTGTTGTATTAGTAATCCGCGACGGCTGGGGCGACAACCCCGGGGGTGAGAGCACGAAGGAGAAGGACGGCAACGCCGTGCTTCAGGCGAAGACTCCTTTTCATGAAGAACTTTTCGCAGAATATCCGTACAGTCACGTGGCGACGAGCGGGCTGGAGGTAGGGTTGCCCGAGGGACAGATGGGAAACTCCGAGGTGGGTCACATGAACCTGGGTGCGGGCCGCATCGTTTACCAGGATCTTACCCGCATCAACAAGACGATCGAGGAGGGCAAGCTTTCGGATAACGCGGTGCTTCGCGATGCGTTTTCCCGGGCGCGCCAGGGGCGGCGCCTGCATTTCATCGGGTTACTTTCCGACGGCGGGGTGCACAGCCACCAGGATCAGCTCGCGGCGTTGGCGGGCGCGGCTTACGAAGCCGGCTGCCGGGATCTCTTTGTGCATGCCATTACCGACGGGCGGGATACATCGCCGACCGGAGGCGCGGGATATCTTTCCGAGTGCGAGGACAGGTTGGCGCCATTCGGCGCGAGAATCATCACGGTGGTGGGGCGGTATTATGCCATGGACCGCGACAAGCGATGGGATCGCACCAAGCTGGCGTGGGATGCGATCGTGCACGGCAAGGGTGAATGTATGGACGTGCTGCCTTCGGAAGCGGTCCGTGAACGTTACCGGGAAGACAAGACGGACGAGTTTCTTCTCCCGATCCTTTTCCGGGAAGCCGGCAGTTGCGAGGTGGGGTCTGATTCGCCGGCCGGGGGCCAGCGCATCGAAGACGACGACGTGGTGATCGTTTTCAATTTTCGCGCCGACCGCGCGCGGCAGTTGTCGAATGCTTTTCTTGATGAAGGATTTGACGGTTTTGACCGCGAGGGTTGGCCGAGGGTGCATTACGTGACGTTGACGGAGTACGATGAGACCTATGATTGTCCGGTGGTATTTCCTCCGGAGACGATGAGTGATGTCCTCGGGGAAGTGGTAGCCCGGGCGGGGCTCAAGCAGCTGCGGATAGCCGAAACCGAAAAATATCCCCACGTAACTTATTTCTTCAACGGGGGTTTGGAGGAGCCTTTTGAGGGGGAAGACCGCGAAATCGTGCCCTCACCAAAGGTGGCGACCTACGATCTGCAGCCCGAGATGAGTGCGCCCGAAGTCACGCAGAAGGTGGTGGAGAGGTTGCGGAAGTATGATCTGGTGATTCTGAATTACGCGAATCCGGACATGGTGGGACACACCGGAGACGTCAAAGCGGCGATCGTGGCGGTGGAAACGGTGGACGCAGGATTGAAAGCGGTGGTGGATGAGACGATGCGCCTGGGAGGAAGTCTATTGATCACCGCGGATCACGGAAATTGCGAGTACATGCGCAATCCCGACGGATCGCCGCACACGGCGCACACGACTTTTCCGGTGCATTTGTTTTACGTGGGGGCGGATGCGGCGGAGGTCGGATTGCAGGACGGAGTTCTGGCTGACATCGCGCCCACCTTGCTGGACATGCTCGGGCTGGAGAAGCCGGAAGCGATGGCCGGGAGTTCCCTGCTGGTGCGGAAAGGGGCGGCAGTGGGGTGAGAGCGGGCTTCGCCTGCGTTATTGGTTGATCGTTGTATGGCGGCGGGTGGAAATCGCGCACCCCGTGCTTGAATTTTGTGGGCGGGGGATTTATTTAGGCATTGCCGTGACCGCGAATACCCCGTGGTGTAATTGGTAACACAGCTGATTTTGGTTCAGCTATTCAAGGTTCGAGTCCTTGCGGGGTAGCCATGGCGGTGGCTGACGAATTTGCGCCGGCAGCGTCTGCGTGGCGGGTCTTCCGTCCCGGGCAGAAGAGGGGAGAGGGAAGTGGTAGAAGGACCTTCTTTTCAGGGAGCAGCGATGGCGACGGGCGGGACCACCCAGTTGGTGGCTGCACTCTTGCGTCTCACGTAAATCGCGGTGCCCTCTTCGAGGACGACATCGTCGGCGTTCTCGAAAGAGTCGTTGACCCAAGTGCCGCCGAGAAAAGGAGGCACATGGAAGAAAGTATTCGTCGTGCCATCTTCCCGGAACAATACAACGTTATCTGCCTCCAGGATAGTTCCACCACTGCCCAGCACATCAGCAAGAGTGGAGGAACCTAGCGTGAAGACTGGGTTCTGAGCATCATCTTCTCCAATGGGGTGAACGAGCCCCATGAAATTCGGGCCCTCTTCAATTTTCAGAAGAGTGGGCCCCGTCTTCACGTATCCGCTCCTCTTAAATGTAATGTCGCCCACCTGCTTGCGTTTAATGAAGAGCCCTTGATGGGGTGGGATGGGCATTTCGTTCCGATTGTTATAGCTCGAGTCGACCCAGTAATTTCCCACGCCGGGAGCGAGTTCGGGGATTTCAGGAAAGAAGAACAGCTTTGTTGTGCCTGCCGTTCCGGACTCGAAAACGATGACTTCATCGCCCGACGCCATTCCAGGGTCGACGCCCAGTCCGGCTTCGTTATTCGGGCCCAGGAATTCCGCGATGGTGACGTGCTTGCGAATGGTCGCCGCATCCAGGGTGGCGGGATTGCCGTCGCTATCGAGGAAAGGCGTGAGATCATCACTGGTAGTGAGGGTATCGGCGGTGTTGCTGAGGATATCCGTCCAGGCGCCGGCAAAATCCCCGGTGGTGATCTCGACATAATAACGCGGCTCTCCAAAGGAGGATTCATCGAAGGAACCAGGACTCATGGGGGCAGTGCCCTCCAGGGTCAGGGAACCGGCCGTGGAGGAGAGAACATTTCGACGGAGCTCGGCACGATTCACGAGGGTGGGCGAGACCGCAGAGAAGCGGCTAGCACCGGCGCTGGGAGCCCCTGCGACCCGGATCGTGATCTCACCGTAGACATCAGAGGCCGTTTGGGCCTGGGCCGGATGCATGGTTCCGGCAAGGGCGAGTGCGGCGAGGAAGACCAGTGGGAGAAACGAGTAAAAGGAGATGGTTTTCATGAAAAAAGTGATCGTTTTCATGGGTTGGAGGCGTGCCAATGGGCGGATAAGGGAAGCCCGGGGGGAGCAGTGCAATGAAGCATCCCAATTTTCCCGGAGTGGAGCAAGGCAATTTTGGCTGTCGGCCGGAGGTTTCGAGGTCGCCTTGAGGCGCCGGTGGCGGTCCAGAAATATCCTTGCCATCGGGGCGGCAGGCTCTATGTTAAGCCCCTTCCGCGAGCGGCAGGCGCCCCATGGACTCGTGGAAAAAGGGGCAAAATCGGACGTCCGAATCAACCAAACAACCAACCTTAACCCGTTCTCATGGTAACCACCGCAAGCTCCGAGCTCTTGGAGCTCATTAACAAGAATTTTCGTGAATTCCGCGAAAACTCGATCGTAAAGGGTCGCGTTCTCGAAATCAAATCCCAGGTCGTGCTCGTCGATATTGGATACAAATCGGAGGGAGCCATACCCATCTCCGAGTTTGAAGACGAGGAATTCGCGGTTGGAGATGAAATTGAGGTGCTTCTCGAGCGCCTGGAGAACGACGAGGGCATGGTGGTGCTCTCGAAAGAGAAGGCTGCGCACAAGCAGAACTGGGACAAGATCGTCAAGGTGTTCCAGGAGGGCGGCCTGGTGAAAGGGAAGGTCAAGTCCGTGGTCAAAGGCGGGCTCATGGTGAATGTAGGCGTGGAGGCATTCCTGCCTGGATCGCAGATCGACATTATACCGCCCAAGGATCTCAACGAATACGTGGGGAACGTTTACGAGTTCAAGATCGTCAAAATCAATGACGACCGGAAGAACATCGTTTTGAGCCGCCGTGAAGTCATCGAGGCGGAACGCGCGGAGCAGCGCCAGAAGTTTCTCGAGGGCGTTACGATCGACGACCGGGTCGAGGGCATCGTCAAGAACCTCACGGACTTTGGCGCCTTCGTGGACCTCAGCGGTATGGACGGGTTACTCCACATCACCGACATGAGCTGGGGACGCATCAATCATCCCAGCGAGATGCTGGCCATCGGTCAGAAGATCGAGGTGCAGATCCTGGACGTGAACCGCGAGAAAGAGCGCGTGTCGCTCGGGTTGAAGCAGCTGCAACCCAATCCCTGGGAAAACATCGAATCGCGGTTCCCGACGGGCGGCCAGGTCAAAGGCAAGATCACCAAGCTGGTGCCGTATGGCGCATTCGTGGAATTGGAAGACGGCGTGGAGGGTCTGATTCACGTTTCGGAGCTTTCCTGGACCAAGCGCATCACGCGGCCCTCTGACGTTCTGGCAGTCGATCAGGAAATCGAAGCGGTGGTGTTATCCGTAAACAAAGAAGAGCAGAAGATTTCGCTTGGGGTCCGGCAGCTCGAGCCCAATCCCTGGGATGACATTGAAACGCGTTACCCCATAGGCACCAAGATCAAGGGCAAGGTGCGCAACCTGACTGCTTACGGCGCCTTTGTGGAATTGGAAGACGGGATCGACGGTATGATTCACGTCTCGGACTTGAGCTGGACACGCAAGATCAATCACCCCAGCGAGATTCTCAAGAAGAGCGAAGAGGTCGAAGCGATCGTCATCGACATCGACAAGACCAATCACCGGATCAGTCTTGGGATCAAGCAGCTGGAAACCGATCCCTGGGAGGAAATCGCCGACAAGTTCAAGGTGGGCGACCTGGTCAAGGGCACCGTGGCGAAGATCGCCAGTTTTGGAGCCTTCATTCAATTGCAGGACGACATTGACGGGCTGGTGCATATTTCTCAGCTCAGCGAAGAGCACATTAACAAGGTCAAGGACGTCCTCAAGGTCGGCGACGATGTGGAAGCGCGCGTCATCAAGGTCGACAGGCTGGAGCGGCGCATCGGGTTGTCCATCAAAGCGGCCGATTACTCCGAAGAAGAGCTCGAAAGAGAGACCAAGGCTTTCGAAGCCCTGCGGCCGAGCGCCGATCTGGTTGGGCTGGAGCACGCCTTCAATATGGCGACCGTGACCGAGGAATACCGTCCCGGCGAAGGGACGGTTCCCGCGGGCGAAGAAAAGGCCAAGAAGTCCGAGGAAGTCGAGGAAAGCTCCGAAAGCAAGTAGCATTCTGCCCGGACCGGCCGTATAATGGGGTCGATAGTTCCGATGGCGGAAAACGTGCCCTCTTGAATTATTTCCAAGTATTGAACCATGGCTGCCGAAGAACTGAATATCATCGCTTACTTGAAGACGCATTGCGGATGGAGTGAGGGCGTCCGCGCGATCATGCGCAAATACGATCTTTCCTTCGAAGAGAAGGACATCATCCAGAACCCGGCCTTTCGCTGGGAGATGGAGCAGAAGAGCGGCCAGCCGCTTTCTCCCTGTGTCGAAGTCAACGGGGAGATGCTTGCAGACGTGAGTGGCGAGGAAGTGGAACAATACCTTGTCGAGAAAGGCCTCCTCGACGCCAGGGAAGCCGCTCCCGATGCTCCTATCGACTCGTCGTGCACCGACGAGCAGCACGCCGCCATGGAACGCGAGGCGGCCAAGGGCACGATCCGCTTCATTCAGGAGTAATGATCCTGGCGGGAGCCTTTCCCCCAAGGGGGTCACGGTGACGGCCGGGGATTTCTCGAGCGCGCTTGCAAGCGCAATGATGCCGGACGGAGCGCTGCGGCCATCCGGTGCGACGGACTTTCCATCGTGAGCGATGGTTGGCCCCAGGACAAGGGCGAAATTTTTTTCCCCGATGAATGTCACGAATGCGTGATTCGTGTTTGCCATCGCTATCGCGCTTTCCTACGCTTCACTCCCTATGGCAAAGCAAGCTCTGGGCAAAGGATTAGATGCGCTGATCAAGGGGAACCCCGCGGCCGCACCCCCCGCAGCCGGTGCTTCCCACGTGCTTGCCGCATCCGATCCTGCGAGCGGTGAGCGGGTCAAGCATGTCCACCTTTCCGTGGTGACACCCAGCCCGCTACAACCGCGGAAACACTTCAACGACGAGCAATTGGAAGAGCTTGTCGATTCCATCCGGGAGCACGGGGTTATCCAGCCCCTGATCGTGCGCGAGGTCGACACAAAGCTGGAACTTATTGCGGGGGAACGGCGCTGGCGCGCAGCCAAAAAGCTCGATCTCGACGAAGTGCCGGTGATCATCCGGGTGGCCTCCGACCGCGAGGTCCTGGAGATCGCGCTCATCGAAAATCTGCAGCGCGAAGATCTCAATCCGATCGAAGAAGCTGAAGCTTACGTGCGACTGGCGCGCGATTTTCAGATGCGCCAGGAAGATATTGCCCAGCGCGTCGGCAAGAACCGGGCGACGATTGCAAACTCGATGCGGTTGCTCGATCTCCACTCTGAAG
This sequence comes from Verrucomicrobiales bacterium, assembly GCA_024638765.1. Taxonomy (GTDB): domain Bacteria; phylum Verrucomicrobiota; class Verrucomicrobiia; order Verrucomicrobiales; family DEV007; genus JAHEJT01. The sequence continues at coordinate 56,638 of JAHEJT010000002.1, read as the reverse complement.
TCCAGGATCTGGTTTCCGGGCAATTACTTTCCGTGGGTCACGCCAAAGCTATCCTTGGGATCAAGGATCAGGAGTCACAGAGACTGATTGCGCAGGGAGTGGTGAAGAAGAATCTTACCGTGCGCGCCACGGAAAAGCTGGTCTCAGATCAGCTGATGCCCTCGAGGAAGATTGCGCGCTCCAAGACGCAGGGCGGGCAGGTTTCTTCCGCGGTCAAACACCTGGAAGAGAAGCTCCAGGCGCATTTTTCCACCAAGGTAAGGCTCCATCATGGGGAGAAGAAGGGTAGGATCGAGATCCTGTATTACGGGAACGACGATCTGGACCGGGTTCTCGACGTGATGGGGGTGAAGAGGGATTAGGGTGCGCGCTGCGCGCGCGTTACTAGTTATTGGGTTTGATGGAGGGTTGCGCTTTGTCGCAACCGCCACGGCAATCACAAAGCATTGCCCTCCAGGCAGACTGACACCGTCTCACGCCAGAATCGCCTGGATGACCTCTCCACCCACGTCCGTGAGCCTGAAGCGGCGGCCGTTGTGTTTAAAGGTGAGTTTCTTGTGGTCGAGACCGAGCAGGTGAAGAATCGTGGCGTGCAGGTCATTGACGTGCACCTTGTCGACTTCGGCTTTGTGGCCGATCTCGTCGGTTTCGCCGTAGGTGACGCCGCCCTTGACGCCGCCACCCGCCATCCATGTCGTGAAGGCGTGCGGATTGTGATCGCGTCCGGGTTTGTCGCCGGTTTGTGAAAGTGGCAGGCGGCCGAATTCGCCTCCCCAGATGACGAGGGTTTCGTCGAGCAGGCCGCGCTGCTCGAGGTCGGCGAGGAGACCTGCGATGGGCGTGTCGGTTTCGCCGGCGAACTGCGAGTGATTTCCCACGATGTCCTTATGCCCGTCCCAGGAGCGTTGGTTTTCCATGCCGCCGGAGTAAATTTGGACGAAACGCACGCCGCGCTCCACCATGCGCCGCGCGGTGAGGCACTGGCGCGCGAAATGATCGCAGCGTTCCTCGCCGAGACCGTAAAGTTTCTTGATGTGTTCGGGCTCGGAATCGATGTCGAGCGCCTCGGGGGCGTTTTGTTGCATGCGATAGGCGAGTTCAAAGCTCTCGATGCGCGCATTGAGGTCGTCCGTAACCGGACTGGCATTGGCGCCCGCGGCGCGGCTCTGCAATCGAGTTGCGAGGTGTTCGCGGTTAAGGCGTTTCAGGAGATCCAGCTGGCGGCGCTGGTGGGCGTCCTCCATGTGGGCGGGCCGATGGAGGTTTTCGATGGGATCGCCCTTGGGTTTGAGCCAGGTGCCCTGGTAGACGCTCGGGAGGAAGCCGGCACCCCAGTTCGCGGCGCTGCCCTTGGGAAGGCCGCGGTCGAGGGGATCGGACATGACGACAAACGCCGGCAGGTTGCGGCTCTCGGAGCCGAGACCGTAAGTGACCCAGGAACCCGCGCAGGGATGCCCCATGCGCGGCAGACCGCAGTTCATCATGAAGAGCGCGGGGCTGTGGTTGTTCGACTCGGTGTGCCCGGAATGGATGAAGGCCATCTTGTCGACGTGCTCTCCGAGCGCCGGGAAGAGTTCCGAGACCATCTTGCCGCACTGGCCGCGGGGGTTGAATTCGAAGGGCGACTTCATGAGGGGCCCCACCTGTTTGGAGAAGAAGCCGGTCTCCTTATCGAAGCCCTCGAGTTCTTTGCCGTCGTATTTCTCCAAAGCGGGTTTGTAATCCCAGGTGTCGACGTGGCTGGGCCCGCCGTTGATGAAGAGCCAGATGACCGACTTGGCGCGCCCGCTGAAGTGCGGCTTCCGGGAAAGCAGCGGGTTGGCAGTTCGGAGGGCGGCGTCCGCTTCGGAAACGAGAAGGCCTTCCTCCTTGAGGAGGGACGCGAGCCCGAGCATGCCGAGCCCGTTGCCGGCGCGTTTTAACCAGTCACGACGATTGTAGAGGTTCATTTTCTTGGACCGCGGATTTTGGAACCACAGATTTACACGGATTTACACCGATTTTTTTAACTGCAGATTTAATGACCGCGGATTACGCGGATGACGCGGATTTTTTAAGGAAAGGATTTTTAACCGCAGATTACGCAGAGGACGCAGAATTTTTAACCGCAGAAGACGCAGAGGGCACAGATTTTTTTAACCGCGAATGAACGCGAATTGACGCGAAGTCTCAGAGATTCAGATTCGAAAGACAGGTCCATTAGAAAGCAAATAAATTAGCGTTCATTAGCGGTTTCTATTCTATGTAAGCGAACTCGTTGAGGCTGACGAGGACCTGGCAGAAATCGCCGAGGGCGAGGAGTCTCGCGTCGGTGCGGGGGGCGTGCTTGTAATCGACGAGCTGGTCTTCGAGGAAGGTGACGGATTGTTTGAACTCGGTTTGCGCGGGCGGCCGGCCGAGGGCAATGCGGTATCCTTCGGTGACGGCAGCTTCGAGGGAATCGGGGTAGTGCTTGTCGAGGCGTTGGGCGAAAGCGTCGGTCCATGTGCGCACGTCGGTGTTGTTCATGAAGACGAGGGCCTGCGGGGCGATGGTCGTGCTGGGGCGGCTGCCCTGGCCGACGAGGGGTTCCGGGGTGTCGAAGACCTGCATCATGGGGATGAGCTGGCTGCGCTTGATGAAGAGATAGATACTGCGGCGCGGGTTGCCGGGGTCGAGGGAGCCCGGGCCGTACATCTCCGTGTCGAGGGTGCCGGCGAGGGTGAGGAGGCTGTCGCGGATGTTTTCGGCTTCGAGGCGGCGTGGGGTAAAGCGCCAGAGGTAACGGTTGTCGGGGTCGAGACGCGCCATGGCGGGATCGGGGGTTGATGCCTGGCGCCAGGTCGCGCTGAGAAGAATGTGCTTGTGGATCGGTTTGAGGCGCCACCCATTGCGGATGAGCTCGCCGGCGAGGTAATCGAGGAGTTCGGGGTGGGAGGGGCGCATCCCCTGGAGGCCGAAGTCGCTGGGGGTGGCGACGATGCCGCGGCCGAAGTGGTGGTGCCAGAGACGATTGACGATGACGCGCGCGAGGAGGTGACCGGCGCCGTGTTCGGAGTCGGTGATCCAGTTGGCGAGAGAACTTCGATGTCCGCTGAAGCGGGCGCCTGGAGGTGGAGTTGTGCGCCAGTGGGATGCCTTCCTGTCGTCGCGCAGGAGGACCTGGAGGACGCCCGGCTCGGCGACCGCGCCCTTCTGGAGAACGTCGCCGCGGTTGAGATGATATGTTTCGGGGTAGAAGTGGGGGAAGCCGCGGCCGTCGGCGTGGTGTTTTGTCTTGGGATAGCCTTCGCCGGTGATCTGAACCTTTGCGGTGCCGGGGGGCGGTTTTTCTTCGAGGTGACTCTTGAGGGCGGCATCGGCCTTTTTCTTATCGGCGGGGGACTTGGCTTTTTCGACGGTTGCGACGAGGGAGGATTTTTTCTTTTCCCAGGCATCGAGTTCGCGTTTGGCGGCGGCGGGGTCCGCGGGGACGAAAACTTCGCTGCGGATGGTGGTGGTGAAGGTGGAGATGAGGCGGTAGTAGTCGTTTACGGGGATGGGGTCATACTTGTGATCGTGGCAGCGGGCGCAGCCGATGGTGAGCCCGAGAAAGGCGGTCCCGGTGGTGGCGGCCATGTCGTCGAGTTCATCGTAGCGGGAGGACTCGAATTCCTTTTCGGTGAGCTGGGTGGGGAAGACGCCGGCGCCGAGGAAGCCGGTGGCCATCATGGCGAGCGGGTTGCCGGGGGCGAGCTCGTCGCCGGCGAGTTGCCATTTGACGAATTGGTCGTAGGGCATGTCTTGGTTGAAGGCACGGATGACGAAGTCGCGGTAATGGTAGGCGTAGGGGCGGCTGTAATCCTGCTCGAACCCGTGGCTCTCCGCGAAGCGCGCGACGTCGAGCCAGTGGCGCGCCCATTTTTCGCCGTGACGGGGGGAGGCGAGGAGCGCGTCGATGAGATTGCTGATTGCTGACTGTTGATTGTTGATTGTTGAAGTGACGAAGTCTTCGACTTCCTTTGGGGTCGGTGGCAGGCCGATGAGGTCGAAGTGGATGCGGCGGACGAGTTTGCGGGGGTCGGCTTCGGGGTTGGGTTTGAGGCCGTGTTCTGCGTGTTTCGCGGCGACGAAGTCATCAATGGCGTTACGGGCCCAGCCAGCCTCGGATTTTCGTGGCGGGACCGTTTGCGAGAGGGGGCGAAAGGACCAGAAATCGCGGTCCTCGTCGGTGACGATCATGGGGCCGTCGGAGGAGGCGGCTTCTTCGGGATTGAGGATGGGTTTGGCGTAAGCGGCGCCGGTGTCGATCCATTCGGCGAGGGTCGTGATTTGTTCGGCGTCGAGTTTCTTTTCGTCGCTCTTGGGCATGAAGGGTTCTTCGCGGTGTTCGATGAGGGCGATGAAGAGGCTATTGGCGGCGTCGCCGGGGACGACGGCGGGTCCGGTATCGCCGCCCTTGAGGAGGCCTTCGCGGGAGTTGAGATTCAGGCCGGAGCGGATTTTGTCACCGCCGTGGCAATTGATGCAGTTGCGTTTGAGGAGCGGGCGGACCTCGGAGTTGAAGAGCTGCAAGGAGCGGGCCATCTGTTTCGCGTGGCCGGGCGCGGGAGCGTTTTTTTCCGCAGCGAGGGTGGAGGTGGCGAAAACGAGAAAGAGGAAGAGTATGATTGGTTTCATGGACGGGAGGGAATCGGCTCCTTACCTCTACATATAGAGCCGGCGCCCCGGGATGTCTTGTAAACAGCATAGCTGATTTTGTATGATTTGACCATGATGGATGGATTGTCCGGGAAGGAATTCCAGGAGGCGTTCTTCGAGAAGAACCCGAATGCGCTCGGCGTGATGGAGCTTTTCGAGTATCTGCCGTCGGCGTATTTTTACGCCAAGGACGCCGAGAGCCGGTATGTGCGCGTCAACCGGGCCACGCTCGCGGAGATTTTCAAGCTTGCGCGGGAAGAGGATGTGTTGGGGCGGACCGATCGCGAATTACAACCGCCGGCGCTGGCAGAGGCTTACCTGGCCGAGGACCGCCGGGTGATGGAGTTGCGGAAGCCGATTCCAAACCAGGTCTGGCTGGTGCCGCAGGTGCGGGGCGCGCCGCGCTGGTATGTGTCGACGAAGACGCCGCTCCTTGGGCCGGCGGGAGAGGTACTGGGGATTGCGGGGGTGATGTATCCGATTGCGACGCCGCAGGATCAGGAAGCGTATTTCCGCGAGCTGGCGCCGGTGATCCGGCATATCGACGGGCATTACACGGAAAAGATATCGATGGAGGAAATGGCCGGGCTGGCGGGATTATCGTCGACACATTTCAACCGGCAGTTCCAGGCGCTCTTGAAGATGTCGCCGACGGAGTATTTGCAGAAGCGGCGCGTCCAGGAGGCGCAGCGGCTGTTGACCGAGAGCGAGGGCAGTGTCGGGGAGATTGCGATTGCGTCGGGTTTTTACGATCAGAGTCATTTTACGCGGCACTTCCGGAAGGTGACGGGTTTGACGCCGCTGGCGTATCGGAAGCGGTTTCGATGAGGAACAACCACACTGCCCTGCGCGGAGCGCGCAAAGAAAAGCGGAGCCTGACCGCAGAGCCCAGACCGCAGGGCTGGGATAAATGGACACGAAGAGACACGAATTTTTTTGAACAGGGGGTAACAGAAGAAACAGGGAGTTTCAGATTAGGATTCAGAAATAGGTGAGGGAGAGGAGGGTTAGCGCCACGAATCCTGCCAGCATCGGAACAGGTTCCCACGAAGTGACAGGAGTTTTTTTGAACAGGAGGCAACGGAGGGAACTGAGAATTGAAAAACCCTCTGTTTCCTCTGTTTTCTCCTGTTAAATCGAGTCTCGGCGCCTAAAAACGGCTTGCCAGGGGGGTGGAATCGTGCGAAATAAGCGCTCCGCGGCGGGGCTTTCGGGCCCCTGTTTTCCCCGGAAATGCGCCCGTAGCTCAATTGGATAGAGCGCCTGACTACGGATCAGGAGGTTAGGGATTCGAGTTCTCTCGGGCGTGCTTTTTCCTCAGGGAGTTGCGCGCGGCAGGTTTTTTCGCCTTAGATCCCTTGCCATTCCCATGCCACTCTGGGCGGTCGAGGGGTAGCTACTGGCAGGGTTTCGCCCCTCTCGTGAGAAGGAGGGGGCGGGGGGTGCCACCGTCCCGTCCCGCTCGATGCCGATATGGATTCAGCCACGCAATCTCAGGGACAAAAAGGGCTTTCCCGCGCCGCCGTCGCGCCTGCTAAGCTGTCCCCGAAGCCCGCAACTATCCACGCAGGACCCTCACTCCTGTTTCTGAGCGCCCTTCAGTGAGCTCTCATGGGCAAAGTAAGTGTTATACCTGTCTATGCGTGACCAGAGTTCGATCTTCACGTAACCATTGTTCGCGAAGTAGCCCTCGACGAACTCTTTCTTATCGGATTTCCGATCGGTCAACTCGATGCACACGAGCGCCGGCTGGAACCGTTTGATATCAAACCCGCGCAGTGCTGCGGGTTCGGCCCCCTCGATGTCCATTGAGAGGAAGTCGATCTTTTTCACTCCTTCCCCATCGAGCAGTTGGTTAAGGGTAATCTCCGGCACCTCGATCGTCGCCTCGATCCCGCCTCCCGCGGGGTTCTTGATTACGCCGCTCGACATTCCCGGTATATTGGTTACATAGAAATCCTTTTTGCCCGTGGAACGGTCCGAAACGTAATTGCAGAAGAACTTCGTCATGGGACGGTGCGTCTCGTAGTCCGGGCGATACCTCTCTAGCGCGTCGATCGCGATGCCGCGCCATTCCAGCGCCTTTTCAAGGGCATACGTGTTGTTACCATTCCCGAAGTGGCCGGCGCCCACGTCCACAAAGTAGCCGCCCCGCTTCCCGGTGAAGAAGTCGCGAATAAACCAGTCCTCGAAATGCCATGAGGCCTTCGCTCGAAAGCGCTCATACAGGCGTTGAAGCTCCGCGTCGCCTTCCGGGAAATAATTCGTGCCGGGGAATTGCTCATTCTCAGGCTCAGGGTAGGCCTCCTTAAACGAGTCGGGGTAGGATTTCTGGGTTGACTTAGCTTCTTCGCCCGCGTCCGCCGCGGCAGCGTCAGTCCGGTCCTCACAAGAGATATTGGCCGCCATAGCGGCCATGACCCCAATGAGGCAACAACAACGAACGACGCGAAACCGGTTCACCTTCGCCGTCGACACCGGACCGATCGTCGGCAAGGATCGGCAGGCAACGGCGGGGACGAAAGAGTGACGCCCTGTCACTTTGGCAAGGCGACAAACCACATAGACAAAGCTCTCGATCATCATTTCAAGGTATTAATGCCTATCAGTTTTGGCAAGGAAAACTCTAAGACACACTGCAACGACGAGGTAACACGATAGTTTTCTTTGCATGTGAGAGATTGCCTATTAAGAGCGCATGCGTCCTGCCGGCGCAGAGACAGAATTGCGCGTGATGCGAGAGACGAGCCTTTGGAAATCCTGCTTTACGCCCCCATCCATCGGAGTTCTAATCCGACACGCAGCCGCGCATACGATGAGTTCATCCACCCAGCCCAAGAAGGAACTGTCTCTTTTCGATTCCACCTGCCTGATTGTCGGCATTATAATCGGTGCCGGCATTTATCAGATGGCTCCGGACATCGCAAAAGGAGCAGGCAGCGCTTGGGGTGTCTTGGCGATCTGGACCATTGGCGGACTGCTCTCGCTCTGTGGCGCCTTCGCCTATGCGGAACTCGCTACAGCCTATCCCGAGGAAGGCGGCGACTACGTTTACCTGAACCGCGCTTATGGTCCCTGGGCCGGGTTTCTCTTCGGCTGGATGCAGCTGACGGTGGTCCGGCCAGGAGACATCGCCGTCATGGCATTCGCCTTCGCCATCTACGCCCGCACCATCTTCGATCCGTTCACCGGGCCGTTGGAACCATACAGCCTGAGGATTTTTGCCGTGGCCGCCGTGATCGTGCTGACCGCCCTCAATGTGCTAGGGGTGCGCGAAGGCAAGTGGACCCAGAACCTCCTCACGACGGCCAAGGCGCTTGGACTCTTGGCCATCGTCGGGATCGCCCTAGTCGCCCCCGCGGGGACGGTGTCGACGGAACCGGCGGAGTCGCTGCCCCCCAGCCTGGCCCTGATTTTTGTCCTCTTCGTCTTCGGCGGCTGGAACGAAATGGCTTACGTGGCGGCGGAAGTGAGAAACCCCAACCGCAATATCGTCCGCGCGCTGCTCCTCGGAACCATCTCGGTCACGGTTCTTTATCTCCTCGTAAACGGCGCTTTTCTCTATGCGCTAGGCTATGCCGGTTTGGCCAATTCCCAAGCGGTCGCCACCGACGCCGTCGCCACGGTCTTTCCCGAGGTGGGCGGACAACTGATCGGTGCTCTCATCTGCATCTCCGCCCTCGGCGCCGTCAACGGCCTTATTTTTGCCGGCGCCAGAATCTCCTACGCCCTGGGCAAGGATCACCGCACGTTTCGGGTCCTGGGGAAATGGCATCCCCTCACCGGCACGCCCATGTCCGCCCTCCTCGTCCAGGGCGCCATCGCTATCCTTCTAATTTTCCTGCTCGGATCGTTCATCGACACCATCATCTACACTGCGCCGGCGGTTTACACCTTTTACCTGGCCACCAGCCTGTCCGTGATGGTCCTCCGCAGGAAGGATCCTTCCGCGCACCGCCCCTACCGCGTCACCGGCTATCCCCTGAGCACTCTGGCTTTCTGTACGGTGTGCGCCTTCCTCATATACAGTGCCGTCACCTACAAGCCTCTTATTGCCTGCGCCGCTCTCGGTATCTGCCTGCTCGGCCTGCCCGTTTACTGGCTGAGCAGAAAGTCCGTTCGGGACACCTGACGGCTGTGGCTGCGCACACCAAACCCACTTCGCATCGGAACCGGGAGTGGCCTTTTGCTTGGTGGTGGGTGGTGATGTGGTGACTTGAGTATTTGCTCGAAAGGGGAGGAGCACAACTTCCGTGTGCGGGCGTGCCAGGGAGGGACGGGTTTTGGCCAGGCAATACGGATGGGAGGGAAGCCCGATCAATGAATAAGGGGTAGGGAAACCTGATTCGAGATGTAACATTTTTTCATACAATTGTATGAAAAAATGTTACATCCCGGGACGGCGGACGTTTGCCGGATAAGTCGCATGGGGCGCATGGGGCGCATGGGGCGCAGGAGGAGTAAGGAGGAGTAGGAGGAGTTGGAGTTGGAATTGCGGGATTCGGGGGAGGAGGAGGGCTGTTTTCGCTCTCGCCCCGGCGGGGTGACGGCGCTAGGGTGGGGACCGCCATGAGTGAAGATGCGCCGAGGCCGGGGACGATCATGTGGAGGGATTTGACGGTGCCGGATGCGGAGGCGGTGGGGGAGTTTTACCGGGAAGTGGCCGGGTGGGAGTTGCGGCCGGTGGAGATGGGGGGCTATTCGGATTACGCGGCAGCGGTGCCGGGCAGCGAGGACGAGGTGGTGGCTGGGATCTGTCATGCGCGGGGCGAGAACGCCAAGCTGCCGCCGCAGTGGCTGATTTACATCACGGTGGCCGACGCCGATGAGGGCGCACGGAAGTGCGTCGCGGCGGGGGGAGAGATTATCGACGGGCCGCGGGACATGGGCGGGGGGCGCGTCTGCGTTTTTCGCGATCCCGCGGGGGCGGTGGCGGCATTGTATGCGCCGTAAGCACTGAGGACGATGCGCGTCCCGTATTCAGGAAGCAGGAATAGCCAATGAGCGCCGGCCGGTTTCTAAGGTTGATTGTCCCTTTCGTCCTTTCTGTCCCCTTCGCTTCCCGGCCCGTTGCCGCGGCGGAGGTGACGTCGGAGAAGATCGCGATCGGCGGCGACTCGATGCAGCGCTACTTCCTGATTCGGCCGGACACAGAGCGAGCGTCGCGGGGCGAGTCCAAGCTACTGCTGGTGATGCCGGGGGGAAGCGGGTCGGCGGATTTTCATCCGTTCGTGAAGAACATGGCGCGCGTGGCGCTGGGCGGGGAATTTCTGGTGGCGCAGTTGGTGAGTCCCAGCTGGGCGGACGACCAGAAGATCATCTGGCCGACGGAGAAGAGCGGGACGCCGGGGATGGAATTCACGACGGAAGAGTTTCTGGAAGCGGTGATCCGGGACGTGCGCTCCCGGCAGGAGATTGACGTTTCCCAGATTTACAGTCTTTCGTGGTCATCGGGCGGGCCCGCGGCTTATGCAGCGTCGTTGCGAAGCGACGAGATCGCCGGTGCGTTCATCGCGATGTCCGTATTCAAGCCTGAACGGCTTCCGGACTTGAGCGGGGCGGCGGGGCATCGCTATTATCTTTTTCATTCGAAAGAGGACAGCGTTTGTCCTTACCCGATGGCGGAGCATGCGGCGAAAGCGCTTGCGGAGCATGGGGCGGACGTGAAGTTGGAAACTTACGAAGGGGGGCACGGCTGGCATGGAGATATTTTCGGTAGTATCAAGGAGGGGATCAAATGGTTGACAAAGAAATGAGTGCAGGAAGAGGTCGTGGAGATTGGCGCACATCGGGCGTGTGGAGGATCGCAGCGGTGGCTGCCGTCCTGGTGGTGGCGGCGGGCTGCGGTCAGGACATGACGATTGCGCCGGAATACAGCAACCCGCAGGGGATGGCGGACACGGTGACAGCGCAGAGCCTGGTGCGTCTCTGCGGCAGCGCCCAGCAGGCGGGATGGGATTTCGTGGCGCAAGCTGGCGGGGACGTCGCGGAAACGGTCCGTCTGATCGTGGAAGGCCATCGCATCGACGACCCGTCGAGCCCGTTTAACGGATCGCATTTCGGTCTTACGGGATTGGGCGCCGAGGAGCAGGCCCGGGCGGTGGAAAAACTGACCATCTCCAACGGCAAACTGCTGTTGGCAACGCAGTGATGGGAGGGTTCGCGGGTCCGGCGGCGCCGGAATCGAGATGCACCGGGCCAGGCGAGTTCGGGATCGCATCCGCGGTTTCGGTGCGGTATCATGCGCGCGGCTACTACGGCCAATTTGAAGCAAACTAATTATTTCGACGCGCAATGATAGATAACCTGATTACGCTGGGCCTGCTCATTATATTGCAGGCGGTGCTGGGATTCGACAACCTGCTCTACATCTCCCTGGAGTCAAAGCGGGCGCCCGAGGAAAAGCGGGCGATGGTGCGACGCTTGGGGATCGGGATCGCGATCCTGCTGCGCATCGTGTTGCTGTTCACCCTGATGTCGGTGATTCAGTATTTTCAGGACCCGATTTTCGGGATTCACCTGGGCAGCATCGTAGAGGGCACGTTTAATGTACACTGTATCATCGTTCTGCTGGGCGGGGTTCTCATCATATACACGGCCACCAAGGAAATCTTTCACATGATGGGGGTCGAACATTTTGATGACGAAAAGAAGAAACCGGGTTCCGCCGGGAAAGTCATCTTCTGGATCGTGCTAATGAACCTGGTGTTTTCCTTTGATTCCATCCTGAGCGCGATGGCGCTGAGCGATGTGTTCTGGGTGATGGCCACGGCGATCATGATCGGCGGGGTATTGATGATCTGGCTGGCGGATCACGTCTCGTCATTCCTGGAGAAGAACCGGATGTACGAGGTGATGGGGCTGTTTATTTTGTTCGTGGTGGGGATCATGCTGTTGACGGAAGGCGGCCACCTGGCGCACCTGAAGCTCTTCGGCAAGGAGATTGTGCCCATGACCAAGATGACGTTTTATTTCGTGATCGGCGTGCTGGTGTTTTCGGACATCGTCCAAAGCCGGTACCGGAAGAAGATCCTGGCGATCAAAGCGCATGCCGAGGGGCATCCCGCGGGCGCTTCGTGAGACGTGAGACGTGAGACGTGAGACTTGAGACGTGAGACTTGAGACGTGAGACATGAGACATGAGTAGCGCGGCGACAACCTGTCCGATACCACCCCCGCTGCTTGCGGCGGGGCCCGTATCGCTGTGTTTTGAGCGGTTGATTCCCGGGGATTCCGAAGCGGGGCATGTGCCGGCGTATTATTTTCGGATTGAGGATCGCGAGGGGAACGAAGCCGGCCACATCAGTTTTCGGGTGGGGGACACCCGTCACGTGCGGCTTTGCGCGGGTCATATCGGGTACGCAGTGGTGGAAGAGTTCCGGGGGCAGGGGTTCGCACGCCACGCCTGCCGGGCGCTGGCGCCTTTTGTCCGGTCGGTATATGACTCGGTGATTATCACCTCTGATCCGGATAATTATGCTTCGGTGAAGACGATCGAAAAGCTGGGAGCGGAGTTCCTGGAGGAGGTGCCGGTGCCTGGGGATGATTCTCATTACGCCCGGGGATCCCGTTTCAAGCGCCGGTATCGTTGGACTCCGTGAGGGGGCGGCGGCGCTGCGCGCCGGGTTATTGGTGAGTGGTGAGGGGGGCAGCTTCTAAACGACATGGCGATTCATACTCTCGAGCGCGAGCAGGTGCTGCCGGTTTCGCCGGAAGAGGCGTGGGCATTTTTTTCCAGCCCGCGCAATCTGGAGGAGATCACGCCGCCGGACTTGAAGTTTCGGATTGTGTCGCTGGACTCCGAGAGAATGTTCGAGGGACAGGTGATCGAATACCGGGTACGGGTGGCGCCGCTGGTGTGGACGAAGTGGGTCTCAGAGATCGAGGAGGTGGGCGAGGGGCGGGAGTTCGTGGACGTGCAGAAAGTGGGGCCTTACCGGTCCTGGCATCATCGGCATAGCTTCGAGCCCGAGGGGGAGGGCATCCGGATGCGGGACACGATCCGCTACGAGGTGGGGTTCGGGTTCCTGGGGGAGATTGCCCACGCGCTCTATGTGCGGCGCAAGCTGGCGCACATTTTCGATCACCGGGCACAGATCCTGGCGGAACGGTTCGGGAAAGGTTCGGGGTCCGGGATTGCAGGCTGAGCGCCGAGAGGGCCAGGGGACCTCATCGTGATCGAGGGCCCACGCGGGCGTGTAACGGACGCGCTCGCGCCATCGCCGCCGGCGGGCCGAAGTTATGACGACCGGCAGATCTTCGACTGGCCTCACAGCAACTGCGCCGGTTATAAGAAAGTGACGTATGGATTCGGAGCAGTGACCGCGGATCAGGAATCGCAATCAAATTCAGGCAACGGCCCGGAAAAGAGACCGAGGCTTCACCGCCTGGTATTCAAGTGCGTGCTTTTGGCCGGCGCGCTTCTGGTTGCCTTAGTGTTGAGCGAGTTGGGGGTGCGGCTGCTGGGCCTGGCCCCGAAGATGTGGCGCATCGATCCCGGGGGGATGCAATCGGGCTTTCGTGTATCCGATAATCCTTACCTGGGGTATCTCTATAAGAAGAACCTTCGGCGCAAGATCGGCGGGATCACTCATGCGGCAACCAATTCCCAAGGCTTCCGGGATGTGGAGCGGAATTTCGACAAGCCGGCGGGCACGAAGCGAATCATCTTATTGGGCGATTCGGTCGTCGCGTCCGACGAGTTCACTGAATCGATCGATGACACGATCTCGCGTCAGCTGGAAAAGCTGTTGGCTCCGCGCAATATCGAAGTGCTCAACATGGGGATTCCGGGGTATTGCACGCGAGGGGAAGTGGAGCTCTTGAAGGAGTTTGGCCTTCCATACTCACCGGACCTTGTCATCCTTGTGTTCGTCGGGAACGACTACTCGAATTTGAACAACGAAGTGGGGCGCGCCTCGTTGCCGCGGACGGTGCAATTTTTTTTCCTCCATTCGCATCTCTTCCGTTATCTGGGCACAAAGTACAACCTGTTTCAGATTCGCACTTACCTGGGTCTTCAGGAGGTTGCAGGAGAATATGTCTGGAGCATTTATGCCTCTGATCCGGACAGGTTTTGGGAGATTCTAAAATCGGGTCGGGATTCGTCCGCGACGCTCCGCAAGCATCTCGAGGCCCTGAACGCCAATCCTGCGGGGGTTGCAAGCAATGTGCATGCCGGTTTGCCGATGTTGAAAGCGCTGAGCGCGGAGGAGAGGTTCGACGTGATCATCGGAATCTGGCCTAGCTTCAGGGAGGATGGCATTTACGACGTGGAAGGCTTTCAATCGGCCCACCCTTATCCCGTGCCCGAGGGCCGGCGGCTGGTGGTCGAAGAGCTGGGAGAGGCACACGGGATATCCAGTTTTCGTTTTTCGGAGTATTTCGGGCGTGATTACGCGGCGCGGCGCGCCCGCGATGCGGATGGCGCCCGGACCCCGAAGACGCTTTATGCGCCGGATGAAATGCACCCCAATGTTGTGGGGGGACGAGTGGCTGCGGAGGCGATTCTGACGATTCTCGAGGACCGACCTCACCTTCTGGACTGACGTTGATCAGGATGTTTCGGTCAGGGGGACCTCGTGGTATTCGAGGGCCCATTCGCGCATGTAACGGACGCGGCTGGGGATGATCCTGTAAATGATGAGCTCGGGATTGTCGGGGGTGCCCAGGTATTGGCGGAGGAGGGCGTTACCGTCCCAGATTTCGCGGAGGAGGGCCTCGTCCTCGAGGATTTCCGCGGTCCCGGTGATGCGGACCTGGTTGTGGTCGGGGTCGAGGTAACAGAGTTCCACCTTGGGATTGGCGGCGATTTCGGCGGTCTTGGAATATTGCCGGAGATTGGCGACGTAAATCGTGAAGCCGTCGGTGCGGACGGGCGAGACGGGCCGGAGGCGGGGTTGATCGCCGTCGATAGTGGCGAGCTGGGGAAATTTCGCGGCGGCGATGGTGTCACGGGCGAGTGCGGGGAGATCGGCGGGATCGATGGGGGCGGGAGAGGGCACTGGAAATAGAGTAAAAAGTAAAAAGTGGGAAAGTAAAAAGTAAAGAATCCCGATGTGGTGCGGCCATACCTCCGGGCCGACTTCATTTTCGCTCAAAGTGCCGGTTGTTTTCCGTCCGATGCTTGCCCTGCATTGAGTGAAAAGTTACCGCTCCGGAACCTTTTACTTTCCTACTTTTTACTTTTCACTCTTCTGAGGATGCGTGTGTTCTGGATATTTCTGGTGCTGGCGGTGCTGGTGCTGATTCCGTTTCTGATCTGGGGGGAGCAGTTTACGGAGATATTCGACCGGGAAGGATCGGTGAGCTGGCTGCGGGCGTACGGGAGTTGGGCCTGGGCGGCGGGATTGATCCTGCTGGTGCTCGACCTGGTGCTTCCCCTGCCGTCGACGGTGGTGATGTCCGCGCTTGGATACGTCTACGGGGCGTGGTGGGGAGGTCTGCTGGCGGCGTCGGGATCTTTTCTGGCGGGGAGCCTGGCATACGGTTTGTGCCGGATGTTGGGCCGGAGGGCGGCGGTGATGCTGGCGGGGGAAAAAGGATTGCGCGAGGGGGAACGTCTTTTCGCGCGGGCAGGCGGTTGGCTGGTAGCTTTGTCACGCTGGCTTCCGTTGCTGCCGGAGGTGGTGGCGTGTATGGCGGGATTGACGCGGATGCCGGCGAGAAGATTTTTCGCGGCGCTGGCGTGCGGGTGCATCCCGATGGGGTTTGCGTTCGCGGCGGTGGGGGAGACGGGGAACCGGCACCCGGTGCCGGCGATAGCGTTGAGTATCCTCTTGCCAGCGGTGTTTTGGCTGCTGGTGCAGCCATTGCTCGGGAGAGGGGACCAGGGTGGATTTAAGGAGGGATTTCGCCGTTGATCGGCGCCATTTCCCTGTCTATGTTTTGAAAATACCTCGCTTCATTTCCCGGCCGCTTTGGTGTGGGCCGGAAGAAGGAGTGCAAGACCCTCAACCCCAGACTCAAGGAGATCGATAAATGAAAATGTCCTCAGCCCTGCGATCCCGTAGAGATGCGCGCGCGTTTACCCTTTTGGAATTGCTGGTTGTCATGCTGATCGTCGCGATCCTGGCGGGAGTAATCTTTGCGGCTGGACCGGGGATCCTGCGGGCGGCGCGGAAGACTGCCACCAAGAACGAGATTCAGCAACTGCGCATCGCCATCGCGGAGTATTACAATGAATACGGCCGATACCCGGTTGAAGAGGACATGCAGGGTAGAGATGTGATGGTCGGCGAGGGGGGAAGCGCGAACACGGGTGATTTAATGTACGTGCTCCTGGCGGAAGACGCGGGATGGAACAGCGGGCATCGCCTCAACCCAAAGCGAATCGTCTTTCTCACCAACGTGAAGGAGGCCCGGGGATCCGGTGAATCCCCGCGGGGAGGGATTGCCGAAGACGGCAGGTATTTCGATATCTGGGGGAACGAATTCCGGATCCTGCTGGACACCGATTACAACGACGAGATTGACGCGTCCGAAAACGAGATGTTCGATTACGAGGACATGGAAGTTACGGATGCGGGTGTCTTCAGGAATCTGGGAGGAATCTTGATTCTGTCTTACGGTGAGGACAAGGAGATGGGGCGCAAGGGGAACGGCAATTACAGGGGCTCCGACGACGTGTGTTCCTTCTTTTAGGCGGCGGCGGCTTGCGGCTTCGCCGGGTTATCCGTTATTGGTGACCAGTTATCGGGAGGAAGGCGATCGAGAGACGATTTACTCCCGATGACGCTTGGTGCATCTACCCGGGACTTAGCTGTCTCCTCCCGCACCGGTATTTTCGAGGAGCCGGGCGAATTTTTTCGAGGGGTTGGCGTAAGCGGGGTAGCGGGCATGATTGCCGGGCGGGCGGTATCGCCAGTGTTTGTACATCCAGATCCAGTGCTCGGGATGTTCGCGGATCGTGGGCTCGAAGGCGTCCCAGCATTGCTGGGCGATTTCGCGGACGGTGGAATTGGCTGAGATCTGCAAAGGCGGGAGGACGCGCATGAGGTAAGTGCCGTCGGGCTGGGGAATGGAAATCCCGGGGATGACGGGGAGACGGCTCTTGTGGGCCAGGGCCCCGTGGAGGGTGGTGACGCAGGTCTTGAGTCCCATACAGTTGATGACGGTGGCGGCTTTCCCGGGAGGGACAGTGAGATCGGTGAGGAAGGCGGCGTGCCCGTGATTCTGCAGATGCTTATAGAGGCGGATCATGGAGCGCTGTTGCGGGATCACGGTGTGACCGCTGTGCTCGCGGTTTCTTTTGAATAGATCGGTGAGCAACGGATTCTTGAATTCCTGGGTCACGATGCAGAAGGGGAGGTCGAGGTAACCGATGCAGAGGCTGATCCATTCGAAATTTCCGTAATGAGGGGTGACCCAGATGGCGCCGCTTTGCCGGGCGGCCTCGAAGGCGTCGTGGTCCGCGAATTCATACCGGCAAAAATCCTGGAAATTGTCCCGGTTCAGGCGCGTGGTCCAGAATTGATCACAGAACGTCCGCGCGAAACTGCAGTAACAGCCGCGGGCGATGCGTTTGATCTCGGCGGGCGATTTATTGGGGCCGTAGACCGAGTTCAGATTCTGGAGAGTGGTGGTGCGGCCGTGGGAATCGAAAAAGTAGCCGATGGGGCCGAGGAGCCGGGCCAGGAGCAGGACGCTCCGGCGCGGAAGGAGAGGAATTACCCGTGAGATGAAGAGCACGGCGAGCCACTCGATGCGGTAGCGAATTTTCTTCCAAGGGGATATCATCGGGAACAGGATTCACTCCATAGATTGTGGAGGAGCAGAGGTCAACCGTGGGGAGCGCGGTAACCGGGTTGATTCGGCATGGACGGGCAGAAACTGGAAAAAATTCTCAAAGAGATTCTGGACAGCCCGACCGCGCCATTCCACGAGTATTTTGTGAGGGACGCGCTGCTGAGGTTGTTGCGGGAGTTTCCGCACGTGCGGGTGGAGGAAGATGATTTTGGAAACCTGATCGCCAGCTATCGTCGAGGGCGCAAGCGGGCGGGGTATGCCTTCGGGGCGCACATGGATCACCCCGGTTGGGTGCGCAAAGAGAGAGGCGCAGGATGGGAGTTTCTCGGTGGAGTGCCCGCGGAATACCTGAAAGATCCGGACATCGAGGAATTCGGTGAGTTCGGGATGTGGCGCCTGCCCGCGATGGAGGTGCGCGACGGGCTGATTTACTCGCGCGCCTGCGATGATCTCATCAATTGCGGGACCATCGTGGGTCTCTTCGCAGAGCTCGAGAGGCGGGAGGTGAAGGGCGTCTGTTACGGCATTTTTACCCGCGCGGAAGAGGTGGGATTTGTCGGCGCGATCCATCTGGCCCGGCGGTGGCCACTGCCAAAAAGCGTGGTCTTCGTCTCGCTTGAAACGAGCTCGCCGGTGGGGGAAGCGTGCATGGGCGGGGGGCCGGTATTGCGCGTGGGAGACCGGCTCTCGATTTTTGACGACGCCGCGACGCGTGCCATCGCAGAGACGGCGCGAGAGCGTGGAATCGAGGTGCAGCGACTCCTGCTCGACGGTGGTTCGTGTGAGGCCTCGGCCTTTCAGGCCTATGGGATCGCTTCGGCCGGTCTCTCGATTCTCCTGGGGAATTATCACAACTGTGGTCCGGAGGGAGCGATCGAATCTGAATACGTATCGCTCCGGGACGCGGAATCGCTGGTGGACTTGATCGTCGCGCTGATTGAGGGGCCGCGGGCCGGATCCGGGGGTCCGGTGCGGAAATCATTTCGGAGCAAGCTGGAGAAGCGGGTGGGGACCTACGCGGAATACGGGAGGGCGACGCGCAAGTGGTTCCGGGACCGCGGGGAGCGGATCGGATAGTCAAAATTTCAAGAAGCGCCGCTGGCAGGTTTTTCTCCCGGGGGATCTTCTTTGGAACTCGAAGAGCCGGGGTGGAGTTGATAGCGGTGGAGTTTTTCCCGGAGGGTGAATCGGGAAATGCCGAGCCAGCGGGCGGCCTGGGCCTGGTTGCCGCCCGAGCGTTTGATGGCGGCGGCGAGCAGTTCGCGCTCCAGAGTTTCCACGAGGACGGGATAGACCGCAGGCAGCTCACCCTCGGCGGCCTGTTGCAGCGTATCGGCGACGAGTTGGCGGAGAGAGGCGTTACCGCTGTGGGTGGCGGGTCCGGCCTGGGATTCCTCGTAGATATCGCGCAGGGCGGTCCATCCGATGGGATAACCGCGGGATCCCAGCAGGGCTTTGCGGAGGACGTTCTGGAGTTGCCGGACGTTTCCTGGCCAGTCCTGTTGCTCAAGAAACTTGAGGCCTTGGGAAGTGATCGAGGGATAGTCGATGGCGTATTCCTCTCCGTAATGCTGCAGGTAATGTTCCACGAGCGGGGGGAGATCTTCCCGGCGGTTGCGGAGGGGAGGGATATTGATGGCGGCAACGTTTAGGCGGTAATACAGATCGGGCCTGAAGGTGCCGGCGTCGATCATCTCCTCGAGGTCCCGATGGGTGGCGGCGATGATGCGGACATCGACGGGAATTTCGTGGACGCCACCGACGCGGCGGATCCTTTTTTCCTGGAGCACGCGGAGCAGTTTGGCTTGCAGGTGAAGGTCCATGTCGCCGATTTCATCCAGGAAAAGGGTGCCGTTATGGGCTTGTTCGAAGCGGCCGATGCGGAGTTTATCCGCTCCGGTAAAAGCGCCCTTTTCGTGTCCGAAGAGTTCCGCCTCCAGCAGGGGGGCGGGGATGGCGGCGCAGTTGATGGCGACGAACGGCTTTTGAGGGCGGTGACCGTGTTGGTAAATAGCGCGGGCGATGAGTTCCTTGCCGGTGCCGGTTTCGCCGCGGATGAGCACTGTGACGGGTTTGGACGCGACGCGGCCGAGTTCTTTGTAGACTTCGGTCATGAGCCGGCTGTGGCCCAGGATGGTGTCCTGCTCCGGGTAGACCTGGCCGATTTCGACGGGCTTCGACATCCGGCGGGCGCTGGAAATCGCTTCGCGGAGGATGCGCACGAGTTCTTCGAAATCGGCGGGTTTCTGGAGGTAGTCGTAGGCGCCGCTCTTGATGGCTTCGATGGCGGTATTGCTGGCTTCTTTGTGAGTCAGCATGATGACGGGGACACGGGGCAGCTTGGAGTGCAATTGGGAGATGAGGCTGAGCCCGCTATCGTCTTCCAGATCGGATTCGGTGATGACGGCCTCAAATCCCCCGGTGAGGGCGAGGGCGAGGGCATCCTTGCCGCGAGCGCGGTGGGTGGATGCGAAACCGTGGGAATCCAGGCTGTGTTGGAGGCGGCTGGCGTCGCCACGGTTGGCATCGACGATGAGGATGCGAAGAGGGTCGGCAGGCATAAGTCTTCCGCTGGGCGAAGATAGCGCTTATCGCCTGGGGGGACGACAGGGATTTGGGGAAGAGGGCAAAAAAAATGCTTAGCCCCGAAGGGCTAAGCAATCTGGAAACATGAAACACAAACAAATAGTTACTCCAAGGAATAACCGTAATCAAATTAACACGATGGGAGTGTAGGTCAACATTAATAGTCAAGAAAACTCACTTTTTTGCGGTCCAGAAATATCAAGTTTTTATAGATTTTTAAACTTTTTCTTATAATTAGTCATCGCAAGGGGGCAGCGGGTGATTTACTCGGGAAAACGGGTGTTGCCCGGCTCCGGTTCCTGCGTTAGGGGATAGGCCCTTTCCCGGAGTGTCGCCAGAGCGCTGAGTGTCGCCTTAGCGGGGGGCCCGTTTTTTGAGCATCGTCTGTGGCAGGCGGAGACACTGGGACTCTGGGTTTCGGTGGAGGGGATGCGGAGAGATGTTCGGACAAAGAGAGAGATTGATGGGTCGCGGGGCGCCCTTTTTTCGGCGAGGGTAGGGCGCGGGCCGGCCTGGTGCGCAGGAGTGAAGGATGCGATCGAACGCTGCAGAAAAGAGCGGGGAGAAGGCGGGGGCGAAGCCCCGGCGCCGGGTAAACGTCCGTACGCCCGAGGTGATGGAGCGGGTCAAGGCGGAGGTGGAGGAGCACTATCGAAGCTTGGTGGTGGAGAAGTTGCGGGAGCACGAGGGGGTTTTGTCGATCCAGGGAACGACGGTGCGCCTGGCCCAGCAATTTGGATTCTGTTACGGGGTGGAACGGGCCATCGACCTGGCATACGCGGCACGGAAAGTTTTCGAGGAGAGCAATATCTACCTGATTGGAGAGATTATTCACAATCCGGAGGTCAACCGGCAGCTGGAGGAAATGGGGATCCGGCGCCTGGATGGGGAGGGGATGGAGGACGTTCTCGAGAACCTCGGCGAAAGTGACGTCGTAATCGTGCCGGCTTTCGGCGCCCAGACCTCAATCATGGAGACCCTGCGCGAGCGGGGGTGCGTGATTGTCGATACCACCTGCGGGGACGTGATGAGCGTCTGGAAGCGTGTCAAGGCCAACGCGCGGGAAGCACGGACTTCCATCATCCATGGCAAAGCGTCGCACGAGGAGACGCGGGCGACGGCATCGCGGGCGCTGGGGGAGGATGGGAACGGGCACTATCTCATTCTGCTGACTCTGGAGGAGGTCGATTACGTGTGCGAATACATTTGCCGGGGGGGAGATCGGGAGGAATTTCTCAAGGAGTTCGAGGGCTGTTACTCGGAGGGATTCGATCCCGACAAGCATCTCTTGAACATTGGCGTCGCCAACCAGACGACGATGTTGAAGTCGGAGACCGAGGAAATTCAGCGCCGGCTCCAGCGGACGCTGGCTTCCCGCTACAGTGGAGCGGAGCTGTCGAATCATTTCCGATCCTTCGACACCATTTGCGGGGCCACCCAGGAGCGTCAGGATGCGCTCTTTGAGATGCTGAAGCAGCCGATGGACCTGCTCTTGGTGGTGGGGGGATACAACAGTTCGAACACGGGTCATCTCGTGGAAATAGGGCAGGAAGAGCTGCCTTCTTTTTTTATCCGGGACGCGCAATGCCTGAAATCGCTCTCGGAGATCGTTCATTTCGATCTATGCGACCGCACGGAGAAGACGGCTTACTCCGAGAAGCTGTTGGGGGAGGGGCCGGTCACGGTTGGGATCACGGCGGGGGCATCGTGTCCCAACAATCTCATTGAGGAGACGATTCTGAGGGTATTCGAGTTGAGGGGGATTAGTGCGCAGGAAGTGCTCGCGGTGTGAACGGACGCTTTTTTTCGCGATTTTTTTTTCTGGGGGCAGAGGGGGGTGATTACGGGGTGGCGCGAGGGTGTTTCCTTGGGACTCGAAGCGGGGAGATTTCCTGTTGCCGGGGAAGCCGGCGCGAAGTGGGCGCGCTGCGGTAAACCGATTTGACCCTTGATTTTTCGGTGTCACGCGCAAGCGGCGGCCCTCATTAGGGCACAATGTTAGGGCAAATGGAAGATGGGGAAGGGGATGGGAGGCCGGGGTGAGTCGAGCGTGCGGGGGAGGGGAGCGCGCAAATATCTCGACGTAAAAAATCAAGACTTCTTAAATAATTCTCTTGACCTCATTCAGCCTTCTCGATTAAGCATGGTCCAGTCGAAGCAGAACTGACCAGGAACGTCTGAGAGAAACTTGAACTCAAGAGGAAGGCAAAGCGGGCAAGAGTTTCGTCCGAGGGATGGGGCGCCGCTTTGAGAATCCCGATGGGGGCCGTGCAGAGATCTTGAGGACTTTCCCCGGTAATGGTTCGGCAAGCTGTTCTTTCCAAGATAAGAGCCAAGACAGAGGGATGTTTGTTAGTGTGCCGCGTGCACCGCGGCGGCGGGCAAGCGCCCTTTGATGGGAATAATTTTCGAGTCCTGTCGGAGTCATTGTTGAGGAGAGCGGGGAACTCCGTTGAATAAAGTCAACCAAGTCCTTCGATTTTCTTGCAAAAACGTTCGTGACAGCGCTCGCAAAAATAAGTAAAAAAAAGCCACGCAAGCAAACAGCGTTAATAAGAAGAAAACAACCGTGAAAAAGAAAGCATCCAAAAGAAAGGCACCGCGCAGAAGGGCGGTGAAAAGAAAGGCGCCAAGGCGTAAGGCCGCGAAGCGCAAAGCGCCGAAACGCAAGGCCAAACGCAAAGCGCCGAAACGCAAGGCCAAGCGCAAAGCAGCCAAGCGCAAAGCGCCGAAACGCAAGGCCAAGCGCAAAGCGCCGAAACGCAAGGCCAAGCGCAAAGCGCCGAAACGCAAGGCCAAGCGCAAAGCAGCCAAGCGCAAAGCGCCGAGACGCAAGGCCAAGCGCAAAGCAGCCAAGCGTAAGACCAAGCGCAAGGCCGCCAAGCGGAAAGCGCCGAAGCGCAAGGCTAAAAGAAAAGCCGCCAAGCGCAAGACCACCAAGCGCAAGGCCGCCAAGAGGCGCCCCGCCAAGCGGAAAGCGGCTAAGAAAAGAAGGAGATAACCTAATAGCCTTATTAACTTATCAAGGAATTAACAGCACTTCGTAGCTATCTACACATAACTTCGTAGCGCTGGATTGTTTAGGCAGTTGTGGAGGGCCCGGGAACTCAGGTTTCCGGGCCCTTTCACTTTCCCGAACCTCTCCCCGGTTTTTCCTTCCGGCCGGGAGCGATCCCCGCGCCTCCGGGGGTGACCTCCGGAAACCTGATCCGGTCCCTTGCGCCCTTGGATGTCGTCTCGGGCCGGGCCGGGATCGGAGGGGATTTTTGGGGGCCCGCAATCCCGGATCTCGGCTCCAGAGGGGATCCTGGGGGGCGGTTTCTCCCGTGTTGACAAACCCGGCGGAAACGGTAGTTTACACCTCTTTTTCGCGGCGGAGGGATCCGATCCACGGCGCGGACGCGGACGGCGGAGTGGTCTCGTTCCCTCATGGCCCCACCCGCACCGGAATTTCAATTATCTCCCAACACTATGAAACGCACCTACCAGCCATCCAAGAGAAGCCGCAAGCGCCAGCACGGGTTTCGGGCGCGGATGAAAACCAAGAGCGGCCGGGATATTATCCGACGTCGTCGTCAGAAGGGCCGGAGCCGGCTCATTCCAAAGGGGGCGGAAATTCATTACGCGCGTCACACCAAGGGCTGAGAATTCCGGCCGCGCCGCGCGGCGAGTCTTTACCGGGGGAGAACTCATGACGGATCTCCGGCATGGCAGCACTCATGAAGATGCCGCGCTCCACGAGGATGCGTCACCGGCGGGAGTTCCTCCGGGTGCGGCGCGACGGTGAATCTCTGCGAGGCAAATACCTGGTGCTCGCCTTTCTCCGTGACTCGGACCTCACTTGCTGTAGATTCGGTATCATCACTCCGAAACGGGTGGGGAAGGCGGTGCGGCGTATCCGGTTGCGCCGGCAAATCCGGGGAGTTATCCAGGAAATCGGGTCCGAATTATCGCCGGGACATTACATTGTGACGATCACCAGAGTCGCTGCGGGCAAAGCCGGATTCGAGGAATTGCGCGAAGAATGGATTCGGCTGGCCTCAAAGGGGGGGATTCTGCCGGGTAAGGCCGCCGATCGATGAGAACGATACCGGAGGGGAGTCCGCACATGAAAACTGATGTGAGCCAATCGGGTTTGGCGGATACCAGGGAGAGAGCTTACCGCGACGGGAGAGGCCAGGGCAATGGATCGTAAGGGCTGGATCGTTGTGATTCTCTGTGCGGTAGGGATTGTGCTCTACACGCCCTACATGATGCGCAGCATGCAGCCGCCGCCGGCGGCGGCGCCTGGTGAAGCCGCGCCGGAGGCGGTTGCGGAAACCCCTTCCCCGGCGGAGCGTGGAATGCCCACGCAGGCACCTTCGGAGTCGCCAGCCCCCGCGGCGGGGGCCGAGGAGCGGACGCTGCAGCTGAAGACCGATAAGGCGGTTTTCGAGTTCTCGAACCTCGGGGGTGGAATCGTGAAAGCGGAGCTTCTGGAGCACGCCGCGACCTTGGAACCAAACGGGTCCATTATCCTCAATGAGCACGGGCCCGGCCCCGTAGGGGCGCTGGCGAGCGGCGCCGGGTCTATCGAGTCGCAGGCTTTCACCGTCGTGAGGCACGACGACCGAGAGGTGGTCTTCGAGAGGACCGATGCGGATGGAATTCGCATTACCAAGCGCTATTCAGTGCCTGACGGCGAGGACGCGGACGGGTACTTGATTGATCTGGATATCACTATGGTCAACGGGGGATCCAAGGATTACGTGCGGAAAGATGTGTCCCTTTACACCGGGGCGCTGGCGCCCTTGCACCCTGCAGAGTGGCCCCAGCAGACTGGATTCGCCTGGAGAGACTACAAGGAGATGCGTTACAAGCCCGTGAGTTTCTTTAACGCGCGGCGCTTCATTGTCCAGTTCAGCGAGGAGAAAGAGCTGCTGCAGCAATCGGCCGACGGGTTGATTTGGGCCGGAGTCATGAATCAGTTTTACGCGATCCTGGTGACCTCCCGGGCGCCGGCGCCGGGGGAAATCTGGGCCAGTCGTTTTCCGGTCGAGTTGAAGGGGTATCCGGAGGCACGGCGCGGGGCCAAGCCCTTGCACGCGATTCAGGGTGGGGTTGGCCTGCCGGAGATCCGATTGGGACGGGGGCAGCAGTCGAGTTTTTCTTACGAGATTTACCTGGGGCCAAAAGAGTACGCCCGGCTGAATAATCTGGGCAAGGATCGCCGTGAGATCATGAATTACGGAAACTTTCCGGTCCTGGGCTGGGTGGTGGCCCCGGTGAGCCGGCTCCTGGTGCGGGCGCTGGTATTTCTCGAGGGCAAGGTGGGGAGTTTCGGGATCGCGATTCTCATCATCACCTTCGTGATTCGAATCCTGATCTGGCCGCTGCATGCCAAATCCACGCGGACCATGAAACGGATGGCGTCCTTATCGCCGAAGATGGCGGAGCTCAAGGAGAAGTATCCCGACGATCCCCAGAAGCTGAACCAGGAAATGATGGCTCTTTACAAGGATTACGGAGTGAATCCCTTCGGAGGATGTCTCCCGGCCTTCTTGCAGCTGCCCATCTTTCTGGGATTTTACCGGATGCTGCAGTCGGCGGTGGAGCTGCGACACGAGGGATTTCTCTGGGTGCAGGACCTGTCGATGCCCGACACGTTGTTCCGGATTCCTTTCCTGGGGGATCTGCCCTTCAACCTGATGCCGTTGTTGATGGCGGTGACTATGCTGATTCAGATGAAGGTGGCGCCCAAATCCGGGGACAAAACGCAG
This sequence comes from Verrucomicrobiales bacterium, assembly GCA_024638765.1. Lineage (GTDB taxonomy): Bacteria > Verrucomicrobiota > Verrucomicrobiia > Verrucomicrobiales > DEV007 > JAHEJT01. The sequence goes on along the minus strand of JAHEJT010000002.1, from coordinate 30,887 downwards.
CAGCGAATCTTCATGTTCATGCCGGTGATCTTTCTTTTCATCTGCTATAATTTCGCGTCGGCACTGGCACTTTACTGGACGGCGCAGAATATTTTCAGCATCGGGCAGACTTGGTACATGGGGCGGCTTCCCGAGCCGGAGCTGGTCAAGAAAAAGGATAAGCCCGGAGGGACTTCCAACCTGATGGAGCAAGCCAAGAACAGGACCAAGGTGGCGGGTCAGGGACCGCAGCATACCAAGAGCAAAGCGCAGAAAAGGAAGCGCAGAAAGTAAGGGCGAGGAATCGGCCGCCCGATCGTGACGGTGGGCGGCTGGATGCGAATTGACAGCTGCGCATCCGGCTAGTGCAGGCACGGGATCCCGAGGCAGCCCGAGTCGGGATGGACGCGAGGCGTTTTCGGGCCATCAGGGAGGACGAGTTGGTGCGCCAGGCGCGAAAGGGGGCCGAGACCGTCCGCAAGAGGGGGAGACCCGTGGAGACCGGCCGCCCTGACGCCTATGCCCGGGACCTGATTTACCGGGCTTCCGCCGGTGGCCGGGAGGTCCGGCCGTGGAGTCCGCCCGGCGAAGCCTCTCTCAAGCGTATTACCCGGATGCCGCGTTCGGGGGGAAGAGGCTCCCGGGAGGATCCGGGGGGGCCAGGAGCTTTTCGGAAAATATTCCCATTTCCCAAACAAAAAAGTTGTGTATGCTCCACGATGTGGTATGCGCTTTCTTCCCTTGTTCCGTGCCGGATCCCTTCCGGGCGATACCAGATCCCAGCGTTTCCACAGCATTCATACACCTGAACCACCATGTCCGCTCCCAACATAGTGACCTTTGAGGGAAATTCTGAGCCTGCGGCGAATCTGCCGGGTCATGGGAGCAAACCACCTATGAGAAGTGACTTAGTTGAAAAGGCGTCGGAAATCATACCGGATGCCCCGGTATTGATCAACATGGTCTCCAAGCGGGTGCGTCAGCTGAATATGGGCCGTCCGCCGTTGATCAGGTTGACCGGAAGAATGGGCCAAGCGGACATCGCTTTGACGGAAATCATCGAGGGGAAAGTGGCTCTCGATGAGAGTGAAGAAGAATCGTCCGAATAAGGGACGTTTATCCAGGAGTCTTCGGCCGGAAGAGTCGAGGATACGGCCTCCCGGTCCCGGCGCGTAATGATCGCGGAGGCACATGAAGCCTGAGGTTGCCAAGAACCGGAAGGCGCTCCGCGACTACGAGATCCTGGGCAAGTTTGAGGCCGGGATCGAGTTGCGGGGGACCGAAGTGAAATCGGTTCGCGCGGGACACATCAACATTGGGGATGCGTTCGCGCGGGTGGAAGGGGGCCAGGTATTTCTTTACGGCTGCGATATCCAGCCCTATGCGCAGGCCAGCCATGAGCAGCACGAGTCCAAGCGGCCGCGGCGGTTGCTGCTTCACCGCAAAGAGATCGACAAGCTGAGCTCACAGATTGCGGAGAAGGGACTGGCGGCGGTGGCCCTGCGCGTTTACTGGAAGAACCGCCGGCTCAAGGTGGAGTTAGGGTTGGGCCGGGGCAAGGCGGCCCGCGACAAGCGGCAGGATTTGAAGAAAAAGATCTCGGAGCGCGAAGCGGCGCGGGAGATGGCGCGGTTTAATAAGGGGAAGTAGGGCGGCTTCGCCGCCGGGTATCGGGTATCGGGATGCGGGATGGAGAGAGACTCAACGCAAAGACGCGAAGAAGCGCAGAGGGCCGCAAAGGATCTTTTTGGATCAGAAATCATCCTGCCTACGGCAGGTTGTTGATCCTAGTCATGATAGATACCTCGCTCCTTTATCCTGCATTTAGCACGCTCTGCAAGTAGGCTTCGCCTTTAATTATGCGCTAACGCGCCATGGCAGTGTCGCGATCTGCATTGTGCCTTCGGTTTTTATTGCGCGCTAACGCGCAGGGCAGACTGGATATTGAGCGGAGCGAAATCCTGATTCTATCGGGGCACCTGGCACCTAATCCCCGATACCTGATACCTGATCACTGCTCTGCAGGAGGGCGCGGAAGGAGGGGAGGATCTTGAAGAAGAGCTGGTTGTTGCCGCCGCGCATGAGCTGGCCGCTGACGAGATCGACGAGATCCGTGCCGGCAGCGGGCAGGATGCGGCTCTCCTTTCTGTCCTGAAGCGCATACGCAACCTGGAGGAAGTCGCAATCTAACTCCCGCTTGATCGCGACGGAGAAATCGCCGCCCGAAATTTTCAAGAACTGGAGGGGGGCGGCGAGCTTCACGGCGGTGATCTGGGCGCGCACCTGGGTGCCGGGATCTTCCTTCTCGAATGTGCAGGTATGGGTGCCCGAAACCAGATGGGTCTCCTTGAGGCTCCAACCGGACTGAGCCGCGAGCCAGCCCAGGAGCAGCAGGGCGGCCGTCTCGTGACCTGCGGCCGTTTCCATGGCCACCGAGTCGACCGCGGAGAGGCGGGAGCGCAGGGCGGGGTCGTCGAAGCAGCTGGCGAGCGCGATCCGAAACTGGTAGCTGCGGGTCCAGGCGAGATCATGGACGATGAAGCGGGAGCGATCGTTCTCCAGGGCGGAAACGAGAGTATTGTATCCGGCCTGCGGATCTTCCCAGGAAGCGCTGTCTACGATGAGGCGGTCGACGCTGCTGTAGAGGCGTTCTTCGAAGCGGGCATTGAGAGCGCCCTGCCACCAGAGGACGAGGGGGAGATCCGAATCGAGGTGGGCGAAGACGATGTTGCGGATGAGGTCGCTGTCGGTTCCTTCGACGAGAAAGGCGACCTGTTCGGAGCACGCGACCTTTTTGCCAGCCGCGTCGAGTTGGCAATGGGCGGTGATCCAGGCGCGGACACGGTGGGCTTTTTTTCCGGGGAGGGACATGATGAGAAGGGCGCGGCAGGCGTGTTCCAGGGTGATTTCCTGGATGAGCCGGGTATTTTCGAGCAGTGCGCCCAGTTGCTCATTGTAAATGGCGAAATTGATCAAGGAGGCCCTGGTGGCGGTCTCGTCCTGGTCCCAGAGCTGGCTGAATTCCCGCCCGATGTCCGCGACCGCGACCTCTTTCCCGAGGTGGCAGGCGCGCAGCTGCTCGAGTTCCTGGGAGTTGAGGGTTTCGACGTCGGGAGGCATTTTTTAGACCGCGAAATACGCGAAAGACGCTAAAGATGTTTTGCCGGGGATGATGCGGGGTTCAGAGATGGAAAACCACGAATGGACACGAATTTGCACGAATTTCTTATGGGAGAGCACCGCGGATAGACGCGGAGGGTGAGGGCCTTTATGACGAAATGATGATATCCCAATGAGTGTCTCTTCGTGTCTCTTCGTGGTTTTTCTCTCGGTAACTAGATTCTTCTCCAGACGCGGTTGTCCTGCTGGAGGAGATCGTCGGCTTCTTTGGGTCCCCAGGAGCCGGCGGGATACTCCGCCATGGGCGGCGGTTCATCGGACTGATGCCAGGCGTGCTCAATATCGTCGATAAATTTCCAGGCTGTCTCCACTTCGTCGCGCCGGGCGAAGAGAGTGGCGTCCCCGGCCATGGCGTCGAGGAGGAGCCGTTCGTAAGCCTCCGGGCTGGCTTTCCCGAAGGAAGTCTTGTAATGGAAGTCCATTTTGACCGGTTCCATACGCAGGGCGGGCCCGGGGATTTTGGAAAGCATGCGCAAAGAGATGCCCTCCTCCGGCTGAATGCGGATCACGAGGACATTTTTGCGGGCGGTGACGGGCATGACGTTGAAAAGGACGGGCGGCGGTTCCTTAAAGTGGACCGAGATCTCGGTGGCTTTCTTGGGAAGCTGTTTGCCCATGCGGACATAGAAAGGGACGCCGGACCAGCGCCAGTTGTCGATGAGGATGCGCAGGGCGACGTAGGACTCAGTCATGGACTCGGGATTGACGCGATCTTCCTCGCGGTATGCCGCCGCTCTTTGTCCGTCGACGGCTCCGGCGGTGTATTGGGCGCGCACCACGTTTGAGGCAACCTCTGCGGGATCCGACCAGCGGCGCAGGGAGCGCAAGACCTTTACTTTTTCATCGCGGACTCCATCGGCGCTGAGATCGGTGGGTTGTTCCATGGCCACCAGGCTGAGAAGCTGGAGGAGGTGGTTCTGCACCATGTCCCTGAGGGCGCCGGATTTGTCGTAATAACCGCCGCGGCCGCCGGTCATGCCGAGATTCTCCGCGCACGTGATCTGGACGTGATCGATGTGGCGGTTGTTCCAGAGCGGCTCAAAAATCGCATTGGCGAAGCGCAGGACCATGATGTTCTGGGCGGTTTCCTTTCCGAGATAATGATCGATGCGGTAAGTGTCGCTTTCCTCGAACGTCAGATTGACCACGGAATTAAGGTGCTGGGCGGTGGGAAGATCGGTGCCGAAGGGTTTTTCCACGACGACGCGCGACCAGCCATCCCCGGCAGCCTCGTTGAGCGCCGATTCCTTGAGATGAAGGAGGATGTCGTCGAAGAACTCGGGTGCGGAAGCGAGATAAAAGAGGCGATTGCAGGTGCCGCCGTTTTGCGCGTCGAAATCTTTGAGGAGTTTCGCGAGCGAGTGATAGCCCTCGAGGTCCTGGAATTCGCTGCGGTGGTACCGGATGGAGCGGCTGAAATTGGCCCACAGTTCGTCGTGATGGCCTTGGCGCGACAACTTCCGGTTGGCATTTTCCAGTTCCGCGCGGAAGACTTCATCGGATTTGTCGCGCCGGGCGAAACCGACGACACGGACGCCGGGAGGGAGATCGCCGTCGGCGGCGATATTATAGAGGGCGGGGACGAGTTTCCGGTGGGTGAGATCCCCGGTGGCGCCGAAGATGACGATGGTGCAGGGCTGGGGACTGAGCCTGGAGACGAGGTCTTCGCGGAAGGGGTTGGTTTCCATGGCGGAGGGGTGTTCGGTGTTCGGTGTTCAGTGTTCGGCAATCAGCAGACTGCAACCTGCATTGTGCTCTCTACCGTCTCCCGCCAGTCCCGGCCGGCATATCATCAGCCTTGGTGTCAATCGGTGTAGCCCCACGTCTGAACACCGGCCACCGCACACTATGCTCACGGGAGCGGGAAGCCGCGATTCAGGTCCACGACTTGCTGTTGGATGGCGGCGAGGCGCCGGTCGTCTGTCCGGTGGGTAAGGGCTTCGTCGATAAGGGCGGCGATGGATTCCATTTCGGGTTCTTTCATCCCGCGGCTGGTGACGGCGGGGGTTCCGATGCGGATGCCGCCCGCTTTGAAAGGAGAAAGGGTATCGAAGGGGATGGCGTTCTTGTTGATGGTGATCCCGGCTTTATCGAGGGCTTCCTGGGCTTCCTTGCCGTTTAGATCCTGGGGGCGGACATCGACCATGAAGAGGTGATTGTCGGTGCCCCCGGAAACGATGCGGTAACCCCTGGCAGTGAGGGCGGAGGCAAGGGCTTGGGAGTTGCGCACGATCTGCGCGGCGTATTCTTTAAATTCCGGCTGGAGATCTTCGAGGAAGCAGACGGCCTTGGCGGCGATGACGTGTTCGAGCGGGCCTCCCTGGGAGCCGGGGAACACCATGGAATCGATTTTCTTGGCGTATTCCTCGTCATTGGTGAGGATGACGCCTCCGCGGGGCCCGCGCAGGCTCTTGTGAGTGGTCGAGGTCACGAAGTGGGCGTGTGGGATCGGTGAAGGATGGACTCCGGCGGCCACGAGTCCGGCGATGTGCGCCATATCGACAAAGAGAAGGGCGTTCACGCTGTCGGCGATCTGGCGCAATCTGGGGAAATCGATGATCCGCGAGTAAGCGGAAGCGCCGGCGGTGATCATCTTGGGCTTGGATTCCTGCGCGAGCTTCTGGATTTGATCGTAGTCGATGTGCTCGTTTTCCTTCGAGACTCCGTAATGGACGACTTTGTAAAACATGCCCGAGAAATTTTTCGGATGTCCGTGCGTGAGATGGCCCCCGTGGGCAAGATCCATGGTGAGGATGATGTCGCCGTGTTCCAGGAAGGCGAAGTAAACGGCGGCGTTGGCCTGGGAACCGCTATGGGGCTGGACGTTGGCGAATTGCGCGCCAAAGAGTTTGCAGGCGCGGTCGATGGCGAGTTGTTCCACGGTATCGACGTTTTCGCAGCCGCCGTACCATCTTTTTCGGGGATAGCCCTCGGCATACTTGTTGGTGAGGACGGAGCCCTGGGCTTCGCGGACTGCGGCGCTGGCGAAATTCTCAGAGGCGATCAGTTCAATGTGATCCCGCTGGCGCGCGAGTTCGGCCTGGATGGCGGCGGAGACCTGGGGATCCACGGATTCGAGCGCGGGGGAGCCCCCGGGATCCACTTTGAGGAGGCGGCGTTCGTGACGGCCGCCTTCGAAGGAGGTCTCGAGGTAAGCGTCCGCAATCTTCCGGGCGTCCTCTTCCGAGACGCCGGAGCCGCCAAGACAGAGGACGTTGGAATCGTTGTGTCGCCGGGTGAGACGGGCGGTCTCGGCGTCGGTGACAAGAGAGGCCCGGATATCCTGGTAACGGTTGGCGGTGATGCTCATGCCGATTCCCGTGGTGCAGACAAGGATGCCGAAGTCGTGTCCGCGGTCTGCGACGTCACGGCAGACGGCGTGGGCAAGGTCGGGATAATCGACTGATTCGGAGGAATGCGTGCCCAGGTCTTCGACGTCGTGGCCTTTCCCCCGCAGGTACTGGATGAGGGATTCCTTGAGCTTGAAGCCTCCGTGATCCGCTCCGATGACGACAGTGGGCAGGGGGTGGCTGCGGGGAGGAGAGTCGGTGAGGGTGGCGGCGCTTTCGGATTTATCGCTCATGGAGTTGGTTGTTTGTCGGATGAACCGGTGGATGCCGGGCATGGCTTTTTTGAGTTGATCGCGGGTGGCGGCATAGGCGTCTCTGCCCAGTCCGATGGGGTCCGGCACATCGATAGATACGATTTCCGCGGGATCGCAGAACTCGCAAACGAGAAAAGTTTTTTCGGCGGCGGAAGGGTAGAGGTGTTCGATGGCCTCCTTATGGGCCCGGGTCATGGCGAAAATGTAGGAGGCCTTGTCGACGAGTCCGCGCATCAGGCTGGAGCTGCGCAAACCCGAGATATCGATGCCCTCATCCCGGAGCACGTCCACAGCGTGGTCGCTGGGGGGTGCGCCGTCGGCGGCGCTGATGCCGGCGGAGGAGGCGGAAATTCCGCTGGAAACCTCGATATCTTTGCGGAAGAGAGCTTCCGCCATGGGGCTTCTACAGATATTGCCGGTGCAGACAAAAAGGACGTGCTTCAATGGAATATCCTCAGATTTCTCGCGGCGGGGGCGTGGGCATTATTGGACGGACAGATGGGGAAGTCAAACCGGCAGAGTCCGGGGGCAGGGGGTGCCGGAGGGATGGGATCAGGGGCCGGAATCCGCATCTTCAGGGGGGGCGGGGGCGTATCCTAATTTTGCTGGGAAAGGTTGAAAAAGGGGGGCAGGGTGGTAGGATATCTCCCCCACTCACCGCTTGCAATAGAGGCCCCTCCATGCCCCCCGAGACGAACGTTGCCACCGCGCCCCAGGCCGCGGCTAAGGATCCTTCCGCTTCAGCGCGGAGTGGATATTTCATCAACGCCGCGGCAGACAGGATTTTGCTGATCTTTTCACCGTTGATCGCCCTCATCATCGGGGTGCTGATCTCGAGTTGGCGTTGGGCGCACGAAGAGGTCCAGTTCCTGGGCGACGAGGGCACGCCGGTGCATATTTTTATCGGCACCTTCATCATGGCGCACCTCTTCATCGTCTTTTTTCGGAGCCATGGGAACAAGCAGATCTTCCGGCTGCACCCGGCACGCTTCGTGGCGGTGCCGATTGTCCTTTTCAGTTCGATGATGATTTCGGATTGGGTGGCCGTATCGGTGGCGGTGTTGGCGACTTGGTGGGACGTTTATCATTCTGCGCTGCAAACCTTCGGGATCGGGCGCATTTACGACATGAAAGCGGGTAATGATCCCAAGATGGGACGCCGGCTGGACGTATTTCTGAACATGCTGCTTTACGCGGGCCCGATCCTGGCGGGGGCGACCTTGATGTTACACATCGAAGATTTCGAGGACTTCGAAAAGGTCGGCTCGATGTTCTTCACGGCGATTCCCGCGTTCACGATGTCGCATCAGAGGTATCTGACCTGGGCCCTGGTCCTGGTGGGGACCCCCTTTATCGTCTATTATGTCTACGCTTACCGGAAGCTCTACAAGCAAGGTTACAAGGTCTCCTATCAGAAAGTGGCATTGCTGGCGTCGACGGGTATCTGCTCCATTTACACCTGGGGTTTCAACACGTTCGGCGAGGCGTTCTTCATCATGAATTTCTTTCACGCGCTTCAGTATTTCGCGATCGTGTGGTGGAGCGAGAAGAAGAACATCCAGTCTGTGTTCGGGCTTTCGAAAATCTCCTGGGGCAAACCGGCGGCGTTTACGTTATTCCTGCTGGTGGCGTTTGCCTATGGTATCTGGGCGGAAACGACGGATATGAGCAATGATTGGGCCTTCTGTTTTGTGATGGTGGTGTCGATCATGCATTTCTGGTACGACGGATTCATCTGGTCAGTTCGCAAGAAGCAGGTCTGACGGAATTGTGGGAAAGCGATCTCCGTCATCAGGAGAGTGGAGGATGTCATCAGGGAGTCGCCGGGAGGGAAGCCGAGAGCTGGAATAAGGATGAGCCAGGAGAGTTCCCCAGCGACGGTACCCTACGAAGCGCCACTGGGCTTGCTGCAGCGCGTGCTCATGCCGATGCCCTTCTTCCTGGCGGCCGCGGGACTGGCTTCCGAGCTGCATAAGTACGTGCTGTTTCATGAGCGCACTTACATCTCTCAGATGTTCAGTCTGAGTTACGAAAAGAACGTGCCGACCTGGTATTCCGCGGGATTACTGCTGGTCAGCGGGATAACGCTGGCGTTGATCGCTTCGGTGCGCCGCCGGCAGGGTGCGATTCACGTGGGGTATTGGTGGGGACTGAGTGCAGCCTTTATCTATATCTCCATCGATGAGACGGTATCGATTCACGAATACGCGGGCCGTCTGGTAGAGGCGGGGGGTGGCTTTCTCTATTACGATTGGGTCATTCCCGGGGCGGTGGTCGTCCTGACGTTTGGTCTTTTCTACATCAAATTCCTGATGAAGCTGCCGCGCTGGCTCTGCAACCGGTTCATCCTGGCGGGATGCGTTTACGTGGGGGGAGCCATGGGAGTGGAATTGTTCCTGGGATATTGGACCGATAATTACGGGACTCACAACCTGGGGTACGGCCTCATCGACCTGGTGGAAGAAACCATGGAGATGCTGGGAGCCACGGTCTTCCTGCTGGCATTGCTGGAGTATCTGGCCGGCGAGACGCGGATCCTCGTGAGGGAGGCGGGGGCGTCTTCCCCGTCTGGTGGAGGCGGTGCTATTGATTCCGATAAAAAAGGGGCGTGAAGAGAGTGTGGTTGGATTTTGCGTCTCTTTGTGATATTGAATGGCCTGCATGAATCCGGGGGGCACAGAGGGCGGGACCGCCAAGTTCATTATCGGATGCCTGCTTTGTGTGGTGTCCGTGTGGCTTTTTTTTGATTCCGTCCGCGTGGTATCCAGCGGATTCGGGGCGGTATCCGGCGCCATGCACGGGTATGGACGCCGGGGTGGCGGCGCCATGGAGACGACCTCGATGGGGATTATCTTTGTGCCGTTCTTCATTGGACTGGTGGCCTTGTTTTATAATGCGCGCCTCAAATGGGGTTGGGTATTGTTCTGGGTGGGCCTGGCCATCGTGATTATTGAGATGGTGAGCAGACTGCGATTCCGTTTCGACATGAAGTCGTCTCACCTGATGATGATGATCGTGATGTTCGCCGCGGGTGCGGGTCTGGCGCTGAAGGGCCTTCGGGAGGAACGCGATAGGAACAGCGGCGCCGGCGGGGTGGAATCTGAACCGGGGAGTGATTGAACCGGCGCGAGGCTGCGGCTTCAGCGAGTCTCCGAGAGGAGAAAGGACACCGTGGCGGCGTCCCCAGGTTTTTCGGTGGCGGCAATAGTGAGGCGGCGGTCTTCTTTTTCGAGGACCAGCATGAGGGGAGAGTTATCGCTGCGCAGGGACCAGCCCTCGCGGTTTTCCTGGTTCCGGTAAAACTCCAGGATGGCGCGGGGTGGTGTGGAGGCGTGGAATACCCAGGTGGGGTCAATGCCGGGGCCGGCGGGGACGCCGATGGAATGCTCGAGCGAGGGGTGCGCGATGAGGCCGAGGGCTTCCAGACGGGACTGATCCGTGGCCTGGCGGGAGAGTGCCCAGATGGTGAAGGCGATGAGGAGAAGGTAGACGGGGAAGGCCCGCCTGGACAGGTGACTCAAGCACCGGGGCGGCTGGACGAAGCTGAGGTAATACGCGAGGGCGGCCAAACCAATGAAAAGGAGAAGCAGCAGGATGATGGAAGGCTGCATAGGGGGCGGGCCTGGGTGCGCACTAATCCGGAGGGAGATTCGTTCCCGTGATCACGGCACGTCGTGGCTGCGGGCGGTGATCTGCAGGGAGGTCCAGCGGGGTTCCTCGTGGGTGTTGGCTCGCAGGATTTCGGCAAACTTCACGCTGGCCTCGGATTCGAGTAGCTTCTGTTCGATCTCTTCGTCCGGAGCGACGATGAGGGTGAAGTAATGGCCCTCTTCGCCCTCTTTTTTCGTGGTGAGCCAGAGGCAATTGGGAAACTGGTTACGGACGGCGGCGGCGAATTCCTTCATGGCCTTCTCCACGGGGGGGATCATGGTTTCCGGGCGGACGGTGTATTCAACCAGGCGGTAGACTTTTTCCATAGAGATGCCTCCTTCGGCGTATCCTGATTAGGAACCAAATCCGGGGGAGAAGAAAGAAAAAGCGGCGTCCCTGGGAAGGGGCACCGCTTTTCTTGAAGACATGGATTTTTTGGAGTGCTAGAAGATCTTGCTGACGCCGGGAATGGCGACGGGGTAATTTCCGTCGGCATCCGGCATGAGCTTGGGATCGGCGTCCCAGGCGAGATCGTCCGGGAAAAGGTCGACTTGGGATTTGGCGGCCTCTTCCCAGGTGACTTCCTTGCCGCTGTAGGTCGCGTAACGGCCGAGGATCGCGGTCATGGTGCTTTTCGCGGTGTAATAGGCATCGTTGACGGGTTGGTTCTGGCGGATGTGTTTCACCAGTTCTGCGTGTTCGACTTCGTACGGGTTGCGCACGTCGTTGATTCTGACGCGGTCGGTGACATTGCCCTTGTGGTCATAGAACATGCCGCCGCCCTTGTTGCTGAGTTCGAGACGACCCTTGGTGCCGATGAGAGTTTCGGCGACCTTGTTGGCACAGCCGGGCTGATGGCGGCACTGGCTGTTGTTGTAAACGCCGTTCTCGTATTGAAACTCGACGTAATGGTGGTCGAAGATTTCACCGGTATCGGGACCGGTGCGAACTTCCCGGCCGCCCATGCCCTGGGCTTTGACCGGCGGTTTATCTCCCGTGAACCAGTTGATGACGTCGAGGTTGTGGATGTGCTGCTCGCAGATGTGGTCTCCGCAGACCCAATTGAAGTAATACCAGTTGTAGAGTTGATATTCCATCTCGGTGGGTTCGCGTCCCAGGAATTCCGCCATGGAAGCGCGCGGACGGGTCCAGACGCCGCCGCTGTTCCAGTAAGATTGGGCGGCGGTGATGCGTCCGATCTTGCCGCTCTTAACTTCCTCGAACGCCTGGATGTAATGATCCTGGTAACGGCGCTGCAGGCCGCAGACGACTTTGAGTCCCTTTTTGTCGGCTTGTTTGGCGGCGGCCATGACGCGGCGGTATCCTTTGGCGTCGGTGGCGACCGGTTTCTCCATGAAAATATTTTTCCCGGCTTCCACCGCGTATTCGAACATCATGGGGCGGAATCCGGGAGGGGTGGTGAGGATGACGGTATCCGCTTTCTCGATGGCCTCTTTGTAAGCGTCGAGGCCCACGAGCTTGTTGTCTTCGGACACCTTGACTTTGCCCGGACCTTTCTTGGCGACTTCCTTGGTGATGATGTCGTAGCCTTCATCGATGCGATGGCGGTAAATGTCGGCCATGGCAACCAGTTCGGTCCCTTCATTGAGAAGGTGCTGCGCCGAGGCTCCGCGGCCGCGGCCTCCGCATCCGACAAGGGAGACCTTGAGGGAATCACTGCCGGCGGCATGGGCATGGGTGGCGACGGAAACAGAAGAAAGGGCCGTGCCGGCCGCAGCGGCGGCGCCGCCTCCGATAAACTTCCGGCGGCTTGTGCCGGTCTTGGCGTGGTCTAGAGAATCTGATTTCTGGTCCTTCATAAATAGGATTATTCGCGGGGCAAACTGTCGTATTCATTACGATGCAAGGGGAAGAGGGAGCGATCCGGCTCTCGATCCCGGCCCATTACGGCTTGGATTGCGCGGGTTTTTTCGGTCTTGGTTTCCGTTTCTGCTGGCGCGGATCGAGGTTTGCGAGAAGCTCTGCCTCCGTGGGGGTCGGCGTCGTCACCCCGTCCCCGGGGACTTTGGCGCCGGCGATCCAGGTGATGGCATTGAGGGCGGCTTTGCGGAAACTGTCATCGGCCCAGTTGTCGTGGAAGTGGGCGCCCGTAAATCCAAAGCCGCGGCCTCCGTCGTCTCGCTCCACGACCCAGGCGACGTGTTGGGGAAGTTTCTTGGCGACCATGGCCCGGACCGCGGGATTACCGGAGTGATGTCCATCCGGGCGGTCCATGGTGGAATCCGGCGGAATCGCGCTGAGGATCGGGGTGACCCCTTTCATTTCATCGAGGAAGCGCATGTTGAAATACCACTCGTCATTGACGGCAAAAGGTTTGACGCCGGCGGCGGCCGGATGATTCGGGAATTCGGTGAAATCAGCTTCCCAATGGGGGTTGACGGAGTAATTGGTCTCGAAAGCGCCGCCGATCCAGGAGATGAGATCGGCATTGGATTCATCGGGGGTCATTTCGACGGCATAGTGGATGGCGCCGAGGCCGACCCCGCGGGAAGCGAGGTAATTGATCTGGCGCCGGTGCCAGTATCCGACGTGGCGGGAGCCGCCGTCACAGAACATGACGAGGGCGTCGGCGTTCTGGAAAGCGGTGGGGTCGGCCGGCCAGCCGTTTTTGAAAACGGCCGCGTGGATGCGATCGCCGATGGTTTCGTTGAGGAGGCGGGCGAGGAGCAGGCAGCCGGCGTTATGCTCGTGGGCGCCGGGGCCGTGACTGGGAGTTCCCGCCACAAAGACGACCTTTTTCTTGTCTTCGAGGGGCAAGCGCTTGAGCCGGACATTGCGGAACTGGACCTTCATGGCGGGACCTTTGTGCAATTGAAACGCGAGAAGGCCCGCGCGCCGCCGTGTCTTTTCATCGTTGTCGGTGACTTCCGACATGACGACGCCGTTGATTTTCTGGATGAGGTGATGGCCGCGCGCGATGATGTGGTATTGGTTCCAGTCGTCCTTGACGATGTGGGCCTGGAGTTTGGCGGGATCCCCGAGTTCACCGACGACCTCGGGCTTCCCGTCGGCTCCGATCACGGTTTTCTGCCCGCGCTTTGCGAGAATGCCGCGAAATTTTTCTCCGTAATTGGTTCCGGACCACTTATCGCCGGGCTCGAGATCGGCCTGATATCCGCCCACGCCGAACTCCGTATCGGGCAGTAGAAAGCCGCGGTATTGGATGCCGGAGTTGCCGGAGAAAATGCGGTATTCGACTTTGAGTTCAAAATCATCGAGTTCCCCGTCCTTCCAGATGAGAAACTTGTTGTAGGGAATGGGATCGCCGTCGCCGGTTTCCCCGGTGAGGGCGCCGTCTTCCACGCGCCAGAGGCCGGGGTCGCCTTCCCAACCGGTGAGATCGGTGCCATTGAAGATGGGGACAAATCCCTGTTTGGTGACGGTCTCCTGTTCCCTGGGTGGTCCGCCTTTCGGCGGCGCGGCATTGGCGATGAGCAAAGCGGAAACGATGCAGGTGGCGGCCAGGAGAGAGAGATAGAGAGACTTCATGTTCGAGGAGGGTTGCGGAATGACATCGGCGCGAGAGACCGGGGTTGGGCAGGGTAGCACCTGCAAAGAGAACGGCAAACCCGGGGCAAATCTTTCATGCGGTGGCGGGACGGCGGGGGGTGGCGAGGATCCGACCCGCTCTCTCCGATGCCGGGCTCAGGCCTTGTCCCACGAATTCGCGATGGTTTGGAAGCCGAATTCGTAGACTTCTTCGGCATTCGGAAAGAAATCTCGCCAGACGCAGGTGGCGGCGGCGAGGTCCGGGAGGGCCCGGCCGAAAGCCTCGATGGTGAACCACTGGTCGTATCCGTTCTTCTTGAAGAGGGCGATCGTTTCGGGGATGGGAGTATGATCTTTACCGGGAGTGCCACGGTCATTGGCGGAGATGTGGACGTGTTTGATGACGTCGATATTGGGTTCGATGACGGCGAGGGGATCCTTTTCTTCGATATTGGCGTGGAAAGTGTCGTACATCGTGAAGAAATTCGGGTGATTGACCCGCTTCACGTATGCGGCCGCGTCGTCGATGGTGTTGAGGAAATGCGCTTCGAAGCGGTTGAGAGATTCCACGGTGAGGCGGATGCCGGCTTCCTGGGCAAAATCGGCGATGACGCGGTGGCCTTCGGCGGCGTGGGCTTTTTCAACTTCGGTGGGCGGTTCGCCGGTGAAGTTGCCGAGTTCCTGGTAAAAGGGACCGCAAAAGTTTTCGATGCCGGCGTGATGACCGCACTCAAGGACATTTTTCAAATGATCGATCGCCCCCTGGCGGTCGGAGGCGTTGGGACTGATGAAGCTATGCGCCTGGTCCGGGCAAACGCCGACCCCCGTGCAGAGAAGACCGCTATCGCTGATGGCGCGGCCGATATTCTTGAAGTGATCGGGATCGCTGACGTCAAAGATCGGAATTTCGACGCCGTCGTATCCCGTCTTCTTGAGATCATTGAGGACGGCGAAGTTTTCTTCGACGACGTGAGTGGTCCAGAGCAGGAGGTTGAAGCCGATTTTCATAAGCGCCCACTAAAGGTGAAATCGCGTGGGAGTGCAAGCGTGCAAGGAAAGGGGTGATCAGGGTGCGCCGCCCTCACGGTAGGGCTTTTGCGACTGGTAGATCGCGAGGTCTATGCGGGCACGTTCCAGCAGGGCCTGGTCGCCGGTGGCTTCGGCGTGCCTGATAACTTCGGCGACGACGGCGACGGCTTCCTGGAAGCGTCCCAGCTCGGCGAGGACGGCGGCCCGTGTGATCAGGTGGCTGGGGGGCTTCTTCTCCCCGAGGATGGATTGCGTGTGTTCGACCAGCTGGAGGGCGCGCTGTCCATCGCGCAAGCGGGCGTCGGCGTTGGTGGCAAGGATCCAGGCGGCGGCGTTGGTGGAATTCACCCGGTCCGGATCGAGTTGGATGGCGATGAGGTGGTGATGCAAAGCGCGGGGGAACTGTTTTTGTGAGTAGAGAAAGCTGCCGAATTCGGAATGGAAGACGGCGTTTTGCGGGGCCATTTCGACGGCGCGCGCATAGGCATCGAAAGCTTCCTGGGCACGGCCGAGGCTTCTGTAAGTAAGTCCCATGTTGAAGTAGGTGGTGGGACTCATGAGGCGGAACTCCAGGGCCCGGTGGTAACACTCCAGAGCTTTCTCCGGTTTGCCGGTTCGGAAGTAGAGGAGGCCGAGGTTTCCGGTGGCATCGGCATCGAGCGGATTCAGTTCGATAGCTTTCTTGAATTCCTCGATCGCGAGTTCATTTTCACCTGTGTAAGAATAGACCGTGCCGAGGTTGTTGTGAGGTTTGGCGAAGCGCGGGTCCAGTTCGATGGCCTTGACGAGAGCGTCCTTGGCCTCCGGGTATTGCTGGCGGTTAATGTAAACGATTCCGAGTTCGTTGAATCCGGCCGTGGCGCGAGGGCTCTTGGCAATGGTGTCTTTCCAGAGATTGACGGGATCGATGTATAAACCGGCGCGGTTCCAGGTTGACCAGGCCAAGCCGACGGCGACGAGGCCTGCGACGACGGCGGGCGCGGCGCGCGGAAGAGAGTCGCCCGCCTTCGAGAACGCAGAGGCTGCGAGCCCGGTGGCAAGGGCGACGACGCCGGGGACGGCGACATAGCCGAGGTGATTGGCGACCCAGCTGTAATGGTGATAGGACATGGAGAAGATTCCCAATACCGGGAAGAGCGCCGCGACCAGGTAAGCCAGGGCCGCGAAGGGGCCGCGGCCGATCTTCTTGTGAAAGTGAAAAGTGGCGGCGAGAGCGGCCGCGAGGAGCGGGGTCGGAAGCCACGCGGCCGGGCGCGAGGCGGACACCTGCCAAGTATGGTAGACCATGCTGATGCCCTGGGGGAGAAGGATTTTGAGGAAGTAAAACCAGTAGACATGACCGACGAGGAGGATGCGCTCGAGGACGTTGATTTCCTCGCTGTTGATGGATGTCAGTTCTTTGAGGATGGTGGCGCCCGCGGCGTTTCCCGAATCCGCGCCGTATCCAAGCACCTTGCCCTGGAACCAGAGCGTCATGAACGCGGCGCCGGCGGCGAGGAGGAAGAACGGAGCCAGCTTCGAGGCGCTGCGCAAGGGGACGCGTCCGTGCTTGAACCACAAGAGACAGAGGATGACGACGGGGGTGCCGATGATGGAGGTCTTACTGAGCAGAGCCGCGGCGAAGGAGATCAGGGAGAGCCAGAGGAGCGACCTCTTTCCGCTTTCATCGAACCTGAGATAAGCGAGGAGCGTCAGCGCGTAGAAGAGCATGGAAAGCGTGTTCTTGCGCTGCGATATCCAGACGACCGAGTCCACGCAGATCGGGTGGACGGCGAAGAGGAAAGCTGCAATCCAGGCGCCGGGGACACGGAGGACGGTTAGGATGCGCCAGAAGATTATGGCGCTCAAAGCGTGCAGGATGATGTTGACCGCGTGGTACCCGGCGGGATTGGCGCCCCAGAGTCTCCACTCCAGCCAGAAGGACGACCACGTCAGCGGGTAATAATCGGTCGGATGCGTGGAGAACCAAATATAGGCCAAACCTTCTCCGAGAGGCAGTTTGACCATCGGGTTGTTGGTGATCGTGATGTCGTCATCCCAGATGAAATCGCCGTTGAAACCGGGGGCAAAGGCGAGGAGGGTCAGCCCGAAAAGAAGCAGGCCCAAGACCGTCGGGCGCTGGAGAAATGGGGGCTGTGAGAGAGGAGCGGACATGTGCGGATTAGTCTGAAGAGGTCGCGGTTTTGGACCTTACTTCCTTGTGATTCAGGTGGGAACGGCTTTTTCGACAAATGCGGGCGCCCGGGGTCCGCGCGGGCTTTCTTGGAAATGTTTCTGGAAATTCCGGAAAAATCTGATCCGTTAGGGGGTAGTTCCTCCGCCGTTGCGGGGACGGCTCGGCAGGGTGATATTCCGACGCCGGACCGAAGGCAGGACACGACAGTCGATGAGAAGAAGCGCGAAATCCCCGGGAGAGACGGGCCCCGAAGAGGCCGCGGAATCTTCCGCGGGCGAGTCGGGTGCCTTGGGGGAGCCCGAAAGCGACCTGAGTCTCGATCTGGAGGTAGACGATTCCGGCGCCGGGGACGCGCCGGTGGCGCGGGAGGCGCCTGTGGTCGAGGGCGAAGTCGAGGAGATGATCGAAGTGGTCGAGCAACCGGAGGAGGTCACCGAGGACGCGGGCGCCGAGGTGGCGGAGGAGAGCCCCAGTTTGGAGGGGGAATCGCTTGAGGAGGAGGAGGAGTCTTTGGCTGCGCCGGGCGAGAGTCTCTCCGAAGTCTGGGAGGAGGGGGAGGAAGAAGAAGCCCTCGCTGCGGAGGAAAAGAGCGGGGATTATTTCGAGGGAGCGCCGGAAGGGGGGCAAGAGGACGCAGATTTTGCGGAAGCGCTCGAGGAGGAAGCGGCGAGCCTGGACGAAGATTCTGAACGGGAGCGGCCCAAGCTGGTGCCGATTCTTGGACAGGCGGAATCCGGGGATTCGGGCGCCGAGACCTCCGCGGAGGGCAAAGCCGCAACGCGTTCGAGGGGTCTGCCAATCGGGTTGTGGATCTTGATTGCGGCCCTGCTCTCCGGCGTCGGTTATCTTTATTATCGAAACGAGCAATTGATGGACACCGTGCGCACGATCGAAGGGCAGGTCGCCGAGATGGGCGCGGCTTCGGCGCGATTGGCGGAGCAGATTGAGGGGCGGGCTGTCGAGGCGGGCGAAGCGAAAGAAGAAGTGCCAGGCGCGATCATCACGCAGAATGTCGAAACTTCGGGGAGCGCGGGATCCGCCGGTAGCGGGGCGAATGCCGCCACGGCGGGGGAGCGCGAAGAGCCGGCGAAAGCGGCGGAGCCCATCGAGGGCGGTGATTCCGGGGGCGAAGAAGAATCGAGTTTGGAGTCGTTGGAGCGGCGATTGGAAATGGTCGAAAAGAGGCAGCGTCTCTCGAGTTATGCCGACGAAGCCATATCCACGGGCAGCCGTTTTGCATACAGCCAGTTGGACAAAGCGTTCAACGAATCGGCCTCGCTGATGCTGAAAACGGCGGCTAATTCGGAGATTATCCGGGTGGAATCCGTGTATGTGCGGACGGCGGCTATGCGTTATCGCGGGATCCCGATGGATTTGATTGATCCCACCTTGACCAGCGACACGGAGTTGTCGGTGGAACAGTTGGGGAACTTGCTTTTGTCCAGCGCGGTGCCCCCGGAATCGCGGGCGCGGGCGGCCGAGCTGATGGGGATGCACCGGACCTTTGAGGCCTGCGAGTACTTGGTGGATTGTATTCTCACGGATCCGAACCTGGCGGTGTTGCAACAGGCAACGCGAAGTTTCCAGAAGGTGGCCGGGTACGTCGGGGGCCGGGTCTTTGGAGGTAAAGAAGTCGACCGGTGGTTCGAGGAGAACCGGGAACGGCTTCGGGAGGAGCTTGGCGGCAATTTGTGAGGGCATTCCGGGCCCCGGGGAGAGGCGCATCATGGTGAGGGCTCTCGACATCTGGCTGGTGCCGTATTTGAGACGCGACAAGGCTCTCGCCCGTGCGCCGTGCACCGATCTCATCGTTGCGGTATGCGATCATTTTGAACCGTTGCACGGAGCGGATCGGGAGATCGCCCTGGGGCGGGTGTCAAGCTGGAGGGAACGGTTGGGGCACTTCCAGAATCTTTACCGCGACAGCGACGGGGTGGGGCCGCGGCAAACTTTTTTTTGTCCTATCGAGCAGTACGACGAAGCCGTGCAGCAGTCCCTGGCCGAGATGTGCGGGGAGACCGGCAGCGAGGTGGAGATCCATTTACATCACGAAAACGATACCGAGGAGGGATTGCGGGAGGCGTTGGAGCGCGGCAAAGAAGACTTTCGTCGTCATGGGCTCCTTTGCCGGGACCAAGGGGGAGCGACGAGGTTTGGTTTCATCCACGGGAACTGGGCTCTGCACAATTCGCATCCCGAGGGACGGCACTGCGGCGTGGCCAACGAGCTCGCGGTTTTGCGCGCGAGCGGATGTTACGCGGATTTCACGATGCCGTCCGCGCCGGATCGGACGCAGACGCGGACGATCAACTCAATTTACTATGCGGGTTGTACCCCGGAGCCGGGGGCGCATGACGGAGGGATTCCGGTATCGGCCGCTCCCGAGGGCACAGCCGACCTGAGGGAACGTGAAGATCACCTGCTCCTGGTGCAGGGTCCGCTGGGATTGAACTGGCGCCGGCGCAAGTGGGGACTGGCGCCTCGGATTGAAAACGGGGATTTGACGATGGCCAATCCTCCCACGCGCGACCGCCTGTGCTTGTGGCTGCGATTGGGAATCGGTGTGGCGCGGCGGCCGGAGTGGCGGTTTGTGAAGCTGCACACGCACGGTGCGTTGCCGCGCAATTCGGCGATGCTGCAGGGACCGACCATGGAGATTTTCCACGACGTTCTTGCGGAGTTCGCTTCCGCGGACCGGACCGGCTTTCGCCTGCATTACGTCAGCGCCCGCGAGATGGTAAACATGATCCACGCTGCGGAAGACGGCGAGGGAGGTGACGCGGGTAAGTTTCGCGACTATCGTTACCGTCTCGGGTGAGGAGGGAACGCAGAGGCGTGGGCTCCGCGATTTACTGCGGAGGAGGGGGCGGGTTCTCCGGGGTGGCGGCATCGTCGCCAAAGCGGAGATCGTAAGTTTTTCGCTTTTGGATTTCGCTTGGCTCTCCGCTGTCCGGGGCCGTAGGGCGGCCGCTTTCGCCGAGCACGTAGACCCTATAAATCGGGACGGAAACCACAGCGAGGATGAAGATGGTTGCGAGGACGGCGAGGCTTTCAATCAAGGTGAAGGCGTGCCTTGCGGGAGGAATGATGGACTCGGTGCGTGCTTTCATGTCTGCGGGGCTTGTGCCTGGCGGGGGCACCGTCAATTTAGCGTGGGGAGCGAGCCTGTAAACGGTAATTCCGATCAGGGGCCCGCTTCAGGGATTCCCGGAGGGCGCGGCGGCGGGGGAAGGTGAAGTGAGGCTGAAGACGGCGGCCACGGCGCGGTGTTGCGAGGCGCGCCCTTTCTCCGTTTCGAAGGCGCGCGTCTTCCAGGCGTCGCTGGAAAAGGCGTAGTCGAGGCGCAACCAGGGACCGCGCAGCGTCAGCGGATTCCTGGTATAACCCGGGAAAGTGTATCCGAGTCCCCTGCCGGCCTCTTCGTGAGCGTCATTGAGCGCCTGGGCGAAGCGATGGTAAACCATGCCGTGGTCCGGCATATTGAAATCGCCGGCCGCGATGCAGGGTAAAGGTTCTTCCCGCAGGATGGCTGCGAGCGCGGTAGCGAGTTCGACGCGGTGGTCCCAGAATCGCTGGTTGGCAGCGCGTTTCGCGGCCCAGGGGGTGCCCGGGAGACCGATGATTCCGTAAAGGAAAGCTCCGCGCCGGTAATAGGCGAGGACATCGCGGGGAGTAGGGAGATGGACATTGTAGACGGCGACGGGAGTGCCGTGGAAATCGATTTCGAATCTGGCGGCGACATCGTGATCGCGTTCGCCCACGGGGAGATTAATGAGTTTGCGAGAGGTCACGGGAAATTTGCTGAGGATGACAAATTCGCCGGCCTCGGCGTTGTAAGGGAGATCCTGATAGCCTTCGGCAACGGCGTAGCGCCGGGCACGGTGGGCGGCGGACTGGAGGACGAGCACGTCGGGCTGCACGCGACTTTTGTAAGGCCGAAGGCTCTGGTTGCGGCTCTGGCCGCGATTGTAGGAGAGGATCGAGAGGGTGGGGGTATCGCTGGGGGGCGCCGGTTTTTTGAGTGGCTGCCAATCCATGAAAAGGAAAACGAAGAGCGCGGCGGTGAGGAGTTGGACGAGGGCGAGTTTGCGGGAGACGAGGAGGGAGGGTAGGAGGAGAAAAGGGAGGGGGAGGATCCAGAGGTGGGGGGGAAGATAGCTGAAAAAGGCGAGGGAGACGTTTTTTTCGGCCCACCAGTGCAGCAGAATTGCGAGGACTAATAGAACCAGTATAAAAATGAGGGTTATAGCCCCCAGGGTCAGGCGAAGGGTGCGGCTCAGGATGCGGGCGAAAGTGCGCCGGGAATCGGCGTTTTGAAGCGCAGAACTAAGGAAATCCAAGGTTTTTTCAAGGTCTGCCACGGTGAACTATCGGGTAGCGGTGGGGGGAGAATCTCCCAAAAAACAAACGTTTTTCAGGTGGACAAAAACCGCACTCTCGTCGTTAATCGCTAGAATAAGAATAGAAAATGAGAAAATGGAGGTAGCCTGATTTTATGGCGGCCGCCGTTGCGGGAAGCCTTTGGTAATCAAGGATTGGAAATAATTCAGGTCTCTTAGAAGCACGCGGTACGCAACAACATCCGGGGCATCGAATATTTGTCATCTTTATGGAGTTAATTGTGCTTCGCGGGAAAGACCGGAAACCGGCCTTGGTCGAATAGGCGCGAGTGTGTCGGCGGAATGATTAGAGGCCTTGTTGGGGGAACTGAATGATGAGGGTGCGAATCTTGCTAGTTGTGGGCTGCATGGGGGTATTGAGTCTGGTTTCGTGTGCCGAGTTAAAGAAGCAGACCCTTACCTCTGAGCCGGAGTATTACGGATACCATTATCATGGGAACAAGAAGTTTGTTCCGAGGGAAGTATTGCGTTGAAACATTCAGAGAGCGTGACGCGGCCGGCTTTGAAAAAAGAGAGAGTATTGATTCGAGACTGAGAAGATTCTGATGCGGGGATTGATCACATTTGGACTTCGGTTTTTGACGCTGAAGTATCAGAACATGGTGCCTGAAATTGCGGTGCTCGCACTTGTCGTCTGGATGCTGGTTCTGGCATGTACGTTTTTCAGTATCTGCTCGCAGCCGATTTCTCGGAGGGCCAAGTGGAGTTGGGTCGCTTTCGTGGTGATGGTGCCCCTGCTGGGGGGCGCGGTTTACTGCGTCTATTGCCTGACCCGTCAGGATTACGGTTTCCTGAAGGTTTTCATGGGTGGGAAGTCGATGAAATTGAAAAAGCGCGCTACCGGAGGGGCGACTTCGTAATTGAATTAGAGGGGGTATGGGTCGACGCGAATTGAGAACGGAGGGCGGACGTGAAGGAGGGGTGTGCGGTTTTTTTCTGCTGCTCGCGCTGACATGGGCGGCTGGGTCCGCCGTGCTGGCCCAGGATGAGGAATTTGCCCCGGGAGATACTTACCAGTATTTCCCGACTCAAATCGAGGAGGACTATGTCGGCAGTGAATCGGGGGGCGAATATCGTCGCAGCCTCGGGACGAGGATGTTGGCGCCGGACAACCGGAGCCTTCGGAGGACGGGTCTCTGGTATTACGAGCAGCCTGAGGAAAATTTCTACCAGCGCAACGACTGGTTTTTCGGGCCGATGGAGAATGTGCTGTGGGCATTTGTGCCCAGGCAGGGACCATTTGTCAGCAGTTCGAAGGCCTACGGGGAGCAGGACAACCCGTTAGAGGTGCAGGAGTTGTCCGGCGGCGCTTACATAGACTTCGGTCTTCCCTTTACCCGCAATTTCAACCCGGAGCGGGCGCACATAAAATTGGGTCCGCTTTACGGCGATCTGTTGAGGATTTCGGCCTCCGCCCTTTATACGGAGTTCGACGGGGGGGATTACTACGACGGCCGGGTCGCGCCCGACGGATGGATCGGCATCATCGGCCTCTCGTCGCGGGCGTTGTTGCGGCTGACAGACCATCTCTATCTGTCGGTCTTGGGAACGGTTTACTACTTGCCGGAATCGAACCGGTGGGGCTTTTTCTTCAATAACGGCAATGGCCTCAACACTGGTCTGAACCTGCGGCTGGCGTGGGACCGGCAAATCGGAGAATGGGAGTTCCTGGCCTATAACGAATTCCGCACCTATTACCGGATCCGGGATCTTTACGATGACGTGGAAGTGGGAGAGATCGACCGCGCCGGCCGGTATCGTTTCGGCCGGCTTGACGCGCAGGACGAGCGTGCCACGGATTATTTCAACGATGACCAGTTGTACTTTCGCAACGATGTGGGAATCGTTGCTTATTGGGATGATGTAACCGACTGGCGGCTGCGGATGGCAGCGAGACGTCGCGACGTGTGGAGGACGTCGAGTTTTGACCATCGCTCCGGGGTTTATTTTGGAAGCATAGACTTGATTTACGACCGGCAGGACTGGCGGCTTGCACCCATTTTCAGTTATCGCATTCGGGCCCCGGAGGACTTTGAGTCGACGCGCCAATCGGCGCACGTGGGAGTGCGTGGTCCTCTCCTTCAGAATCTGAGCTTCCAGGGCCGGGTCGGTTACGGCTGGCGGACGGGTCGTGGCAGCGACACGGACCGCTTCCTTTGGGACATCGGTTTGATTCACCAGTTGGGTCCGTTGACCAAGCACTCGCTCAACGCGGGTCAGGTATTTACCGACGGTGAGATCAACGACGATTACGAGGGCAGTTTCGTTCGCTATACCCTCAGCCAGGTGTTGGGGCCGCGGATTCGGGCTCGCGGCTGGGCCCAATACTCGGATATTGATAACCGGGAAAGCGACCGGGGGCGCGAAGGCGAGCTGTGGCTGGTGGGCGGGAGTCTCGGATGGGCACTGGGAGATTTCTCCCACATCACGGCGCGCGTTGTCTATGAGTCGACGCAGCGGGATTTCACTCCCAAGGACACCGATCGGGTGGTTTACAATATCCGTTATACGATGAGGTTACTATCGAGACTTTACGGGTCCATTTATGCCCAGTATCAAGAGTTTGATACCACCACCCCGGGGCGGTACTTCAAAGAACAGGTTTACGGCGCGACTCTGACGCGGACATTCTAAATAAGCGGGAAATTTTACCGAGAAAACCGGGTTTTCTGAATTATCACCACACTGACCGAGCTAACATTAAGACTGGAGATCAGCCATGAATACGAAATCTAGAATTGGAATCGGACGGACAGCCCTGTTCGCCTTGAGTCTCGCGCTGACGCTGACGATCAGCGCCCTTCAGGGAGGCGAGGTTCCCGTTCCACCGTTTGATTATCCCCCGGGAGCCGATACCACCGCCCATAGGACCATGCGCGATCTTCCCGGGGATTATCACAAGTATTACGGTCAGCGCCGCAATCAGTTCAGGGATGTCGAGCGGAGAATCGCGAAGATCGATTTGGACGCGGACCTCAATTACGATGGTGTCGTCAGTAACGAGGATCCCGCGGACGGGGGGGCTTTCGAGCAGACACCTCCGGGGCTGGTGATCGGGGAAGGCGAGATTTCGCAATTGATCGTGCGTATCCGCCCTTATCGAGTGGATTACGAAGGCAGCGCGGTGGTGACCCTGGAAGTCACCGGGATCAACCGCGCCGACAGGAGCGGGGCATTCGCCTCATTCGACCAGGAGGCGGCGAGCACATCTCATGTCAGGGTTTGGGCTGATCGCAGCCGGCAAAGGCTGCTTCTCGATTCTGCGGATCCGACGCGGCGTTTCTACGAGTGGAGCGTCGAGGACGAACTTTTCCCCGCCAATATTCCCAATATCGTGCCCCGCGCCGTCTATGTGGAGGGTGTCTCCGCGAACGGTTCTTACACCGGCGATATGCGCATCTTGTTAACGGTATCCCATCGGAGTAAGGATGAGCCATCCCGGCTCGAAGCGGAGGAAGCGCCGCGTAAGACCAAGATTTTCAAGCGTTTCCGCACGGCTTTCGATCACATTCTTGTGACCGTTTCCGAGCAACCCCAGCACAAAGAGTTTGTCCGCAATAATTCCGACGGGGTTTGGTCGTATGGGGGGGTGACTTCCGGGGGCAAGTAAGCGATTGGGCCGGGCTATACGCGTTATCGTCTCAGATCCCGACGATTGCCCGGGGTGCAGGTCCTCGGAGGATTTTTCCTCCGGTCGCCGCCGGCGCCGTCCGGCGGCTTCGTGACAATGGGGGTTTGCGCTCTGTGGCGGATGCTCTAGAATGAGAGCCTGCCAGGTTTTTCCCGGTTAATGAAGATTCAGACAGCAGTAATACCCCGACTCATTTCGCTTGTGGCGGCCCTGGGCTTGGGGGGCTGCGCCGGTGGCGGGGACGAGGAACTGGCGGGGCCGCCGCCTGGGGCTTTTCCGGATGCGCAGGTGGCGACGGCGGCACCTATTGGGATTGGGGATTCCCTTGAGCTTTTTGTGAAGGAGGACAAGTCCTTCGACGGCACTTACCGGGTGCGGGAGCGTGGAGACCTCATCATTCCGGAACTCGGAAGAATTCCGGTCTATGGCCTGAGCCTTGCGGAGGCGGAACGGAAGATCAAGCAGCTGCTGGAAAGCCGGCAGCTGACCTCTGCGAGTGTCATACTCGACCGCGTGGGATACGGGACGGCCGGGAGACGCAATGATGCGGACGCGGGGACGACGATTTATCTGAGTGGCAAGGTGAACAAGCCGGGCCGCCACATTGTGCCCTTCTACCAGGGAAGGACGCCGGGAGTATATGAAGCCCTGTTGATTTGCGGAGGGTTGGCGAGGTTTGCGGATGAAAATCGGATTACTCTCTTGAGGCACGGCGCCGGCAACGGCAAGAAAGAACAATACGTGGTCAATTTGGAGCGCATCAAGGAAGGGGAAGAGCAGGATTTTCCGATCGTTGAGGGAGATATCCTGGTAGTTAAAGAGAAGATGTTCGGGTTGTAATCCTGGCGGCGACGCAAAAGCGAAGAAATAAGTAATGGCAATTACCTCCAGAGAGGTGCAACCGAAGAAGGGGAACCTGCAGCATACCCTATCGACGGCCCTGATATACATCAAGTATTGGAGGCTGATGCTGGTGCTCCTGGCGCTCTCCCTTGCCGTGGGCCTCGCTTATTATGTCTTTGCGCGGTCTATCTATTATTCCAAGTCGCTGGTTGATTTTAAGGTCCTCGACTCGCCCATCGCGAAAGAAGCCGACGTAGGCGGGGCGCAAAACGTGCTTAAGACCCGGCGTCTGCTCTCCCAGCTCAATTCGCGTTACCTGGTGACCAGAACCGCGGAGCGTCTCGGGTTGGTGCAGGGCACCACGGATTACGGCTCCATCAGGCAGGCTTTTCTGAGGAATCATCGCGTATCACTTCTCGATAACAACACCATGATGATCGAGATCTGGCCCTACACGCGCGAAGTTGGAAGGGCGTGGCCGCGCGCGATGATCGAGGAATATCTCGATTATCAATCGAAGATGAGGCGGGAATACCGCGAATCGGCCCTGACGCGCTACGAATCCGAACTGGGGGAGGTCAAGCGCAAGCTTGATGAGAGCCTTGATCGAAAGGTGGATTTTGAGAAGGAGAACGCGTTTACGGAGATGTTTATCGAGCAGAACCAGCTCACCGAGGTGCCCCGCGAGATGGTCACCGTCAAGCATCGGCTCCGACTGATCGAGGATCTGCGGCCGCAGGTCGAGAGCGGACAATTTTCGCTGATTGATAAACTCTCGTTATTCAGCGCATTCGAAAAGCAGCAGCCACTCGAGGTGGGAGCCATGCTGCGTAAACGGGTCGGATCCACTCCAATGTCGGCGGCACAAGGTGGTCGGATTGAGAACGAAGTCGTCGTGGTGCCCTCCAGCGTGACGCAGTTGGAGAAGTGGGAGGAGCTGGAGAAAGAAAAGCGGCGGCTGGAGGAAGAGTTGGAAAAAGCAAAGCGGACTTATCTACCCGGACACCGCGTGATGGTGGCCCTGCAGGGGGAGATCGCCGAGGTGAGCCAGGGAATGCAGCGGGAATACACCCTGGCCAAGGAACGGTTCGACCTGGAAGAGGTGCGTTTGAAGGACCGCCTTCGAACCCTGGAGGAGCGGCTGCCTGAATACCGGGAAGTCAGCAAGAATTACGATGCCTTCCGTCAGAATTACGAGATCCTCGAGAAGGGAGAGCTCGCGTGGGACAAAGCCCATATCGAGTTGTCGGAAAAGATCGCGGCTTTCGAGTTCTCGGCGGAAAGAGAAATTGTGGAGCTTAGATACCTGGGGCTCGTGGAAATTCGGGACGATCCGATCAGTCCAAGCAAGACGAAACTGGTCTACATTTCGCTGGCTTTGGGATTGGTGCTCATGGTCGGAGTGCCGGTGGGGATGGAGTTTTTCAATGACTCCTCCCACCGTCTCCAGGAGGTGGAAAACGCTGCCGGTATCACCGGGATCGGCCTGGTGCCCTTGTGTGACCGGGACGACCTCGAGAACATCGTGCGCTCTCCTTTTCTCGACTCGAAGATCCCGAATTTCCTCCTGGAAAGTTTTCGAATCATTCGCGCCAATATCATCCTCAATAAGATGAGGGATGAGGCGGCGCACGTGATTATGACCACCAGCGCGCGCCCGAGTGAGGGAAAGACAACTCAGGCGGCCAACCTGGCGTGGGCTTTCAGTTCTGTCGGGGAGAAGACCCTCGTCCTGGACACCGATCTGCGCCGCGGCCGTATGCACGGCATTTTCAAAGTAGATAATTCCGAGGGGATGACGACGCTGCTGACCGGGAGGTCGACTTTCGAGGACGTGATTAAGACCACGGAGGTCCCGGGTTTGGATGTGATTCCGCGGGGGCCGATCATTCCAGGAAGCACCGAGATTCTGTGCAAACCGAAATTTGAAGCCATTATCGAGGCCCTCAAGTCCCGGTATGACCGCATCGTCCTGGATACCCCCCCGGTGCTCGGTCTGAGCGAAACGACTTCGCTGCAGCGCGTCGTCGATGGAGTGGTCGTGGTGATTCGTGCGGAAAGGACACCCAAGCGCGATCTGCGGGCGGCAGTCGAGCTGCTTCTGAAAGCGGGCGCGCATTTCTACGGGTTTGTGCTGAATGCGGTCGATCTCTCGAAGCCGTCCAATTACTACAATTATTACTACTATTCCGCCGCGTATTACGATCAATACGCAGGGGAGGAACCGGACGGGCAGCTGGTGCTTCCGGAGAAGACCTGACCGGCATGTGAAGGCGTTACCGGAGAACGATCTGGCCGCCGCGCCGGTCCCGGCCACGGCGGATCCCCTCTGCGTTCTTCATGTCGTTTATTCCCTGGAGCCCGGGGGTATGGAGAACGGAGTCGTCAACGTCGCCAACGCGTTGCAGCAAGGCGGTGGATTTGACATCCACATCGGTTGCCTGGAACGGGAAGGAGGATTCGCATCGCGACTGCAGGAGTCCATCGGGGTGCATGTGCTCGGGCGGGAGACAGGTTTTTCCCTGAAAGCGGTGTCCAGGCTGCGGCGGCTCGCGTGCGAGTTGGGGCCTGACGTGATCCACACCCACAATCTGGGGCCGCTGATATACGCTTCACTGGCGTGCCCCTCGGGGCCTCCGATCCTTCACGGAGAGCACGGTCAGCTCAAGGGAGACGACCTCAGGCGAAAGCGTCTCTGGCAGCGGAAGCTCTTTTACCGGAGGTGCCGTGGCATCCACACGGTGTCCACTGAGCTGGGCCGGGATCTGGAGCGGCATCACCTGCCGGTGGCCGGGAAGCTCGATGTCATCGAGAACGGTGTGGATTGCGAGCGGTTCCGGCCGGTCTCGCGTGATCGGCGGGGGGTCTTGCGCGCCGCACTGGGATTGCCGGCGGATTCCGGGGCACGGGTCATCGGCATCGTCGGGCGTTTCGATCCCGTGAAGCGGCACGAAATGCTTCTCGAAGCCTTCGAGCGCCTGGGGTCTGCGGAGGAGAACTTGATCCTTCTGGTGGTGGGTGACGGGGGCGCGGCAAAAGAGCGGGTCGTCGATGCCCTTGGGAGGAGCCCAAGTGCCGCCAGGATTCACTGGGCAGGATACCAGGCGGAGCCGGCTCCCTGGTATCAAGTGATGGATTTGATGGTGCTGCCCTCTTCGCACGAAGGAATGTCCAATGTGATTCTCGAGGCCATGGCGTGCGGTGTTCCGGTGCTGGCCTCGAGCGCCTTTGGGAGTAGCGAGTTGATCGACGATGGCAGAAACGGGTTTCTTGCCTCGTTCAGCGATGCGGAAGGGTTGGCGCGCGAGGTGCGCCGAAGCTTGCAGAGCCCGGAGAAATTGCAGGCGGCGGGAGAGCAAGCGAGGGCAAAAGTCGCGAGAAGCTTTTCGATCGACTCGATGGCGGCGGGATACGCGTCGACTTACCGGAAAATGGCGGGGCGGGGCGGGACCTGAGACCATGGATTTCTTTTCGCTGATACTCTTCCTCTTTGTCTACTTTATCAGGCCGCAAGACTGGGTTCCGGGCCTGATCGGCCGCTCCGTGGTCAACCCGATCATGGGTCTGGCGATCGTGAGTCTTTTTGTCCGTCCGCGCGGGGTGGAACCTCACGACCTGCTGCGCGCGCCGCTGGATTGGATGATGGTCATTTACTACGCTTACATAGTTTACACTTCGCCGGATTCGATTGGGACGCTCAAGGCTGCGCTGCCGATGTTCGCTTTTTACTTCGTGGCGCGGCAGGCTTTGAACAGTTATGGCCGCATGCGTCGGTACCTGTATTGCTGGACGGGAGCGATTTGCGGAGTGGCGTTGATGGCGGTGTCCGCCACCGCGGGCCTCGACCTCACGGGAGCCACGGAGATGACGGAAGCATTCGGGGGGCGGTTGACTTTGAATACGTGGCTCTTCAATAATCCCAATGCGCTGGGGCACACCGTGATCGTGGGGCTGCCACTGGTCTATTTTGCATTATTCTGGCGGAGGCCCTTGATCTCCAAGTTCGCCTCGCTGCCGCTCTTTTTGCTCCTGGGGTATTGCGCTTACCTGACGGCATCCAAGGGGGCGTTTCTTGCAGGTTTTGCCACCATTTGCGCCTCCATGATTTTCGGCCGGCCCAAGGTGGTGCAATTGATCATCATCCTGCTGGCGCTTACCATTGGGACGACGCTGCTTTTCCAGCTTCCGCGCATGAAGGTGCTCAATGCGACAAGATCGGATGAAGGCATTGTCGGCCGACTCCTGGCATGGGAGATGGCGAGGACTGTTTCGCGCACCAGCACTTACGGGGAGGGCTGGAAGCAGTTTCATGCGGTGATCAGCTGGGAGGGAGCACAGTATTCCAAGGCGACCCACAGCAGTTACGTCAAGGTGGGCGCCGATCTCGGATATCCGGGCCTCTTACTCTATACCGGCATCCTCTATTGCGGGCTCCGGGCCTTGTTCCAGGCGAATACTGCGGCCACTGAGCAAGAGCGAGTGCGACGAATGCTGTTTGCGATCCTGTTTGCCTACGCGGTTTCAAGCTGGATGATTGATCGCGCGTATCATACGGAATATTTTCTTCTCGCGGGGGCGATCGCCGCTTTCCATGCCCGGTTGCTGCGCGGCACGGCACAGGTGCTGGAGGAAGTCGAGGAGAGGCAAGCCGAAGAGATCGCCAGCCACCCGGACGTCCCGGTGGGAATATTCGGGACTATGTTGACTGAGAGCTCGGAGGTGTCGCTCTTTCCGGCGACCTCCGGGGTTTCCGCGGGGCATTACCCCTCGCTATCGGCGCCGGCCACCGGCGTGGCAAGTTCCCGCGGCGGATACCAGGGAGAAAGCGAGGAGGACGATTCGCCGGACTCTCCCCGCAAGGGCGCGGAGGGAGAAGGCGTAATC
>JAHEJT010000064.1 GCA_024638765.1 Verrucomicrobiales bacterium | reverse complement strand
TAATTGTTAACCGACAACCCGTGTATGCGCCCCCCTCGACACTCGACACTCGACACTCTCCCCCGATTAACGATCAACGATTAACGCATGCCCCTCCACCTCGGCACCCGCAAAGGCCTCTTCACCCTCGCCCGCAAGAACGGCGCCTGGGAAATCGTGGGCACCGCTTTCCTCGGCGATCACATCCCCATGCTCCTGCCCGATGTCGCCGACGACACCCTCTATGCGGCCGCCGAGCTCGGGCACTTCGGGACCAAACTCCACCGCTCCGAAGACGGTGGGGTCAGCTGGGACGAGATTGCTACGCCCGCCTATCCCGAGAAACCGGAGGATACCCCCGATATCATGTCGCCCATGGGCGACGGTCCCATCCCGTGGTCGCTCGAAAAAATCTGGGCGCTCGAAGCCGCCGGTAAAGAACACGCCGGCGCCCTCTGGTGCGGCACCATCCCGGGCGGGCTCTTCCGTTCCGGCGACCGCGGCCAAAACTGGGAATTAGTCCGCTCCCTCTGGGATCTCCCCGAACGCGCCCAATGGTTCGGTGGCGGCTACGATTTCCCCGGCATCCATTCCATCTGTGTCGATCCGCGCGACAGTGACCGAATCGCCCTCGGCATCTCCTGCGGCGGCGTCTGGATCACGGAAGACGATGGCGCGACCTGGGCGCAGAAAGCCCACGGCATGGTGGCCGATTTCATGCCGCCCGATCAGGCCGACAACCCGAACATCCAGGACCCACACCGTGTCGTCCAGTGCCGCGGCGCCCCGGACCACTTTTGGGCGCAACACCACAACGGCATCTTCCGCTCGACCGACAACAGCGAATCCTGGCAGCGCGTCCGCAACGAGAATCCGGCCGATTTCGGCTTCGGCGTGGCCGTCCATCCAGGCGATCCCGAGACCGCCTGGTTCGTCCCCGGCATCAATGACGAGAAACGCATCCCCGTCGACGGCCGGCTTGTCGTCACCCGCACCCGCGACGGCGGAAAATCCTTCGAACAACTCCGCAACGGCCTTCCCCAGGAACACGCCTACGACCTCGTCCTGCGCCACGCCCTCGAGATCGATCCCACGGGTGAAATCCTCGCCTTCGGTTCCACGACCGGCTCCCTCTGGATCAGCGAGGACCAGGGCGACCACTGGACCTGCGTCACCACGCACCTCCCCCCCATCTACTGCGTCCGCTTCGGGTGAGGAAAGTAGCACAGGCTTCCAGCCTGTGGACTCAAGGTGGGCCGGTTACCTGCCCTGAAACTCTATCCCAACCCTCGAAACTATTCCCTCCCTGCCCCCCCTACTCGTTCAATCCGCCCAGCATCGGCTCCGTCACCTGCACCCGCATGCAACACCCCACCAGGGGACAATCCTGACAAATATTTATCTGCAACGCATGCTCGAGGTAATTGATGACACTCCCGCACTCCTCAGCACACGCTTGCGCCTCAATATCCATCGAGCCTGTCGTCACGTCGCCGATGGCCCTGCGCCCGCTGGCCAGCATCCAGGCCGCCAGTCGATGCTGATGAACGGAAGTCACCGCCCGGCATTCAAAGAGCCTCTCTTCCACGCCAGGATCCGCCAAGGCTACCCCGCCATTCGTAACCAATCCCCGGACCTGATCAAAACAAGCGGAAACCCTCTGCTCCCACTCGTCTGCGGGAGCTCCGCAGACGATAGGTCTCACTCGTGCTTTCCACCGCTCGACAATCTCCTCGCGGTGGTCTTCCAGCCAGTCCGCTGTCTTCATGGGCGTTTCAATTAGATTAACAAACCCAAATAACCCAGACAAGCATTCATCGCTCCAAATTACCCCTCTCTGAAACGCCTCCCGGACGCGAAAAATACCACAAAACAAGGCGATCGAGCCGCAGTCGGGGACCCCCGCAACGACCGGCCCGAAAAGAAAGCGGACCTCAGATCGTCTTGACCCGCCCCGTGGAATCCCCCACGCGGTCCACCGCCACCCCCATTTTGTCGACCATCGTAAGATAGAGATTGGTCAACGGCGTGTCTCCCGGAAACTTCACGTGACGTCCCGGCGTAAGAGCGCCACCGCCGTGACCGGCCAGAATGATCGGCAGTTTGTCGTGCTGGTGATGGTCGGCGTCCTTGAGACCGCCCCCGTAAACAATCATCGAATTGTGCAAAAGTGATTTCCCGTCCACGTCTCTTGTGTCCCGCATCTTCTGGAGAAAATAAGCGAACTGCTCCGTGTAAAACCGGTCGATCTTCGCGATCTTGTCCATCTTCGACTGATCGCGCCGGTGGTGTGAAAGCGTGTGGTGGCCTTCGGGGACGCCGATTTCACTGAAACTGCGATTGCTGCCGTCGTGAGCTAGCATGAACGTGGCAATGCGGGTGGAGTCCGTCTGGAAAGCCAGGGCCATGAGGTCATACATCAACCGGATGTGCGCACCATAATCCTCCGGCGTATCCGGCGGCGACGGCACACCGGGGTCGGGAAGTTGCCCGAACCGCTCCCCCTTTTCAATGCGCTTTTCAATCTCACGCACGCCGCTAAGATATTCCTCAAGCTTTTGCTGATCGTTGTGCCCCAATTGCTTATTGAGCTTGGCAGCGTCGTCGCGAATGAAATCCAGGATTGACTTCTGCTGCGCATTGCGCGCCTGAAAATTCCGCTGCCGTTCCGCCGCATCCCGGCCTTCGCCGAAAAGGCGTTCGAACACCAGCCGGGGATTGGCCTCGGGTGTCATCGGAGTCGTCGCGGAACGCCAGGATATGTTGTACTGATACGCGCAGGAATACCCCGAATCACAACCACCCGCCTTGCGCACCCCGTCGCAGGACAGCTCCAACGAGGCAAACCGCGTCAGGTGCCCGATCTCGCGCGCCGCGATCTGATCCACGGAAATCCCGAGCTTAATGTCGGAGCCCGCCGTCTTGTAAGCATGCGCGCCCGTCAGAAAGGTCGAGTTCGCCCGCGCATGATCACCGCCGCCATCCCCGTTGCTCCAACCGTGATACTGCTCGAAATTCGAAAGCATCTGGAACTCACTCTTGTGAGGAGCCAACGGCGCAGTCGTGAGATTGAGCCCATAGTTTTCGCCCTCTCCTTTGGGATCCCATTTGTCGGCGATGACCCCGTTGGGAAAATAGACGTACGCCATGCGCAAAGGAGCGCCGGTAGCGGTCGTGGCCTGAGCCGGAGCCCCAGCGCCGGAGGCTGCGGCAGCCAACGCTCTTGCCGGCATCAGAGATTCAAAGGCCGGCACCGCGACTGCCGCGCCCAGGCCCCTGAGAACGGCACGGCGGTCTAACCCCGAATTCTGGTCATTTTCTTGCATCTTTAGTATAAACGAGTCGGATCACACCGTGCTTTCATCCTATCTTTGCCGCCCCGGATCTCACTCCTGCGCAAACTTGTCCCCGTCCCCCCTCCGCGCCTGAAATGCCGGACTCTCCCCAATTTCATAAATGATCGTCCTAATTTTCCCACCGTCTTTTTCCGTCGCCGCGACGATCTTGTCGATGACCCCGATATCGTAATACTCCACTCCCCGGCCCAGGGCATAGGTGTAGAGCTTTTCCGTAAGACAGCGGTAAAAATCCCGGCGACGATTGCCGGTCGCAAGAATCCGGGACAACTCCTGCACATCGGAAAACTTTTCGCCGGTAATAAGTTCTCCCGCCGGGTCGATGGATGCGCCCCCGTCCTTTTCCCGCCAGCGGCCGCCGGCATCATAATTCTCCAACGCGAAGCCCATTGGATCAAACCGTGAATGGCAGGAAGCGCAGATCGTCTTTTCGCTATGAATCGCCATCAGCTCGCGTTTGGAAGCATGGCCCTTCGCCTTCTTTCGCGCCTCCTCCAACTCGGGCACGTCCCCGGGGGGAGGCACCGGCGGCAACCCGAGAAGATTGTCCATCACGAAGAGCCCGCGCTTGACCGGAGATGTGCGCGTCGGATTCGATGTCACGACATGAAGACTGGCATGCGTGAGAATGCCGCCACGATGACTGTCCTCGGAGAGCTTCACGAGACGCATTTCATCTCCCTTGACGCCGCCGATCCGGTACCACTTCGCAAGTTTCTCGTTGAGGAAAGTATAGTCGCTCTGCAGGAGCTCATGCGCGGGGCGGTTCTCTGCAAACAAATGCGCTACAAACATTTCCGTCTCGCGGCGTATCGCCCGGCGTAAACTTCCGCTGAATATGCGCAATGCTTTCGAAAGATTCCTTTCACCGGTAAGCCGCCTGGGATCGATGTCGATCGATTCGACGTTGCGCGTCAGCAGCCATTGCCCCACAAAATTATCAATCAAACTGCGGGCCTTGGGATCCTCGAGCATCCGATCGATCTGCGCCCGTAAATTGGCCCGCAGCTTCTTCTCCCGGGCTAACCGGAGCAACTCTTCATCGGGCATGGAACTCCAGAGAAAATAGGAAAGCCGCGATGCCAGCGCAAACTCGTCAACCGGAACAATTCTCCCGGGGTTATCGGGCTGCGGCTGGACTTCGGCCCGGAACAAAAAGCGCGGTGAGGCCAGCACGGCGCTGAACGCCTGCGCAATTCCGTGCTCGAAAGATCGATTGGGCTGCGCGTCCGTCGCCCGCGCGATGGCGGCGAGACGGTCTAAAGACGCGTCGTCGATGGGTCGACGAAACGCGCGATCTGCAAAGCGCCTCAGGATCTTGCGGGCATATTCTTGGCGCCCCTTGGCGTCATCCGGTGGCGCTCCTTCGGCGAATACTCGATGGTATTTCTCTGGATACGTCTTGTAAGAGCCGTCCAGCGGCCCGCGCAAGTCAATCTTGTAGAGATAGAGATACAGGGAGCGCTCGTTCTCAGCCGGCGGCTGCGTCTCCTGCAAGGTGATCGCGAACTCGTTGCGCCCGGTGGCAAGCCGCGTCTTGCCATTGATCACGACCGTCTTATTGAAGTCCCACCCGAGATCGCGGCTCGCAACCCGCTCGTCTCCGTTGTAAAGCGTGAAACGCGCACTGTGATTCGTGGCGTCATCGGAGCCCTGGACTCGGACCTCGACGCGAACCTCGTATTCGCCCGGATGGGCAATCTCTTCCGCCCGCACAAATTTGGCTTCGCCCTCAAAGGGAGCCCTCCGGGGATCGATGTCCCGATCGGGATCGGCGCTCTTGAAACGACTCCCCCAGACCGTTTCCGTTGGGATATGTGCGCCCTCCGTGTGAATCGCCCGGCTCACAATTTCTTCCGCTGCCGCGATATACTTCTCCATGAGCAGAGGCGAGAGGGAGAGGACGTCACCGATGTTATCGAATCCATATCCCGTATCGTCCGCGGGAAACGCCTCTTCCGCATCGAACTCCACCCCGAGCAAGTCCCGAACCGTGTTCTCGTATTCGACACGATTGAGCCGCCGAATCGTGACGCGGCCGGGATCGGGATCGTCCGGGTCGACCTCGAAGACTTTTTGTTGGATCCAGTCGGCGAGAATCCTTTTCTTTCCGTCATCCGGCTGCGGCTTCTTGGCCGGCGGCATCAGCTGGGCACGCACGTTCTTCCACACCGCCAGCCACTTCTCACGATCCTGCAGGTGCGCCTCCAGGGAGGCGTACTCGTCGAGACTCAGATCCCCCTTGCTGGCGCCGTCCCCATGACAGTCGAAGCAATACTCGACCAGCATCGGCTCAATTTGATTCCGATAATCATCCTCCCCCGAAGAAGCGGCGGCGGCTTTGAACGCCCCGGCCCCGCTCAACGCCATCGCGATAAGCGCGGCGCGGAAAGGCAACACCGGCCGACGAAAGAGATTCTGAAGCATATTTCCCATAAAGACCGGATAGGCTTCCTGCCCTCTCCGATACGATACTGAAAACGGCCCGGATCGCCCCTTCTTTCTCCCAAAAACACCGAATTGAACGCACTGTTTCCCAATAACTTGCATCGGGGAGCATTCCCTGTAATTCCCAGCCCGTGACCCTATCGTTCGCGCCGGTCTCCCCGCAGGCATCTCTTGTCCCCTCTCCCCAGGGGAGAGGGTCAGGGTGAGGGGAAGCACCTCGCCGAGAGGATCCCTGTCTACGCAGATTTAAATATCCGCCTTAGAATTATCCCGCGGGCCGATCCGGCGCCGGGACCGCCTTCAGTGCCTGCTTCCCGGCCGTCGGCTTTGCGTCCGCCTTCAAATCTCCCAACGCATACTGAATGCCATCCAGGTAATGCTGCAGCATCACCGGATTCCAAAATGTCTCTTTGCGATGTCCGAGATTGCTGTAAAACAACCGGCCGCCGCGATAGCGACGCACCCACGCCACCGGCACCTCGATCGATTTCGGTTTCGCCAGGATCTCTTTGTACTTGGGATTGTCCTTTATCTTCGGTTTGGAAAGCTCCTGCAGGTTAGCGTCTTTCGACAAATCCAAACTGAACAGAATTCGCAGCTTATCGGGACCCGTATAGGTCTCGGGTTTGTACCAGTAGATCTCATCCGAATGCCAGAAGCCCTTTCCTGCAAACACTCGATTTAACGCATGCCCGGCGTCGTTCAATTTGAAGGCCCAGGTTCCGCCGGCCCCCCAGGGATGACCGTTAAATTGCCCGCCCATCATGGCCGCCGCGTCGGGCCAATCGTAAAAATTGTCAGAGGCCGCATGGATCCCAATGATTCCCTTCCCACTCTTGACAAAATCCATCAGCGCATGGCGATGTGCCGCGTCTTTGAATTTCAGATGCGTCGTATTGTTGAAGAGCACCGCGTCGAATCCCGCCAGATTCTCTGCAGAGAATGCTGCGTAATCGTCGGTGACCTCGACACGGTAAGCGCCCGTCTTCTCCCCCATCTTCTCCAAGGCCCGGTTTCCCGCGACAATCGATGCGTGCACGAATCCTTCGCACCGGTAAAAAACCAGGATTTTGCGCTTCGCTTTCGGCTTCGCGGTGGCGCCCCCGGGCAACGCCTGCTCGATCATCCCCTCCTCTTCCGCAGTCAGAGGCTTTAAAATCTGCGCCTTTTTCTCCGCCCAGGTCGTGGGCTTCGGCTTGGGTTTCGGCTTGGGGGCTGCCTTGGGCTGGTCCTGCGCCTGCGCCAGGAAAACACACGCCCCGAGCAGGACGCAGGCGAGAGAAGAAGCGATCGCTGGGAAATTTCTTTTCATGAAGATGTGGCTGGATAAATGAGCAAGCCAGTGAAATAACGTATCGCCGCCGGCTTGTCGAATCGCATTTATCCCTTCCCTTTGAGACGAGCCCGCGCTCCACTATATTCGCCTTTGAAAAAACCGCCTTTCTCGTCTTTGTTACCCGCAAGACCTTTTTGCCCATGGAAATCACTGAAGAACAACGCGGACTCATCCAGAAAATGGCCGATGAAGGCTCCGATCTCGGAGAAATCCAGAAGCGCATCGCCGATGAACTCAAAATCACCGTCACTTACCTGGAAACGCGGATGCTGATCTCCGATCTCGGTATCGTCTTTCCCGAGGAGGAAAAAGACGATGCCAAGGGCCAAGAGGCGGTCCTCCTGGACTCCGGCACTCCGGAAGACCTCTCCCAGGAAGACCTCTCCCCGGCCCCGGACCTCGATCCGGCAGGCAGCGTCCCGGGCACGGGAACCGTCAGCGTCACTCTCTCAGAACTCGCTCCCCCCGGCATGATCGCAAACGGCACCGTGACTTTCAGCGACGGCGAAAAGGCGGAATGGTACCTCGACCAAATGGGCCGCCTCGGCCTCGACCCAACCAAACCGGATTACCATCCGAGCGAATCGGATATTGTCGCCTTCCAGAAAGAATTGAAACGTCTCGCGGAAGTTTCCGGATTGTGAGTAGAGGCTATCCCCCGGGCCAATGAGCCCCGCACTCCTCAGCACCCTCGTCCTCATCGGGCTGGTCGCGATTTTCGTCGCCCTCTTTCGCGCCCGAACCATCTCCCGGACCAAACGCCGGAGCGAATTGATGGCCCGGCCCTTTCCCGACGCGTGGAAGGACGCCCTGGTAATACACTTTCCCCTCTACGCAGCGCTGCCTCGAGAGAAGCGGGATCTTCTCCATCAGCACATGCAGGTGTTCCTCACCGAAAAATCCTTCGAAGGCTGCGCCGGACTCGAAGTCACCGAACAGATGCGCGTCGTCATCGCCGCCCAGGCCTGTCTCCTCCTGCTCAACGGCAAAGGAGATTTTTACCCCGGCCTGCGCTCTATTCTCATCTATCCCGAGGCTTACCGCAGTCGCCGCGCAGCCCTCTTTTCTTCCCACCATCATGAGGGAGAGGAGTCCATCAACGCCGGCGAATCCTGGTCGAGCGGGTCTGTCATTCTCTCCTGGCACGACGTGCGACACGGCGCCAGGGACAAACGGGACGGATACAACGTCGTCATCCACGAATTCGCCCACCAGCTGGACCAGGCATCCGGCGACGCCGACGGCGCCCCGCCTCTCCATCATCGCTCCGGATACCGGACTTGGTCGCGCGTCCTCGGCGAGGCTTACCAGGAATTCCAAGGTAATCTCGACCGAGGTCGGCGCACCGTGTTTGACGAATATGGCGCTACCGCCCCCGAAGAATTCTTCGCTGTCGCCACCGAAACTTTCTTCGAAAAACCCCGCCAGCTCAGAGAGGCCTATCCCGATCTTTACGATGAGTTTAAGGCTTACTATGAACTCGATCCAGCAGCGTGGTGATATCGACGGGAATTTACTCCGATTCCTAGCTTCTCGGAATTCGTTACCCGATCGGAAGGTATCCCAAAAATGATTCTATCGATGTTTTGATTGCTTCCATCTTCCCCATGAGCCTGGTTTTAAGCTCCCCTCTCCCTTGGGGAGAGGGTTAGGGTGAGGGGAACCCCTTTCTTGGGATGGCCTTTATCAAGCCTATGCAGCGACACCCCGCCAATCCCCTGATCCAACCCTGCGACGTGAAGCCCTCCGGGCCGGGCTTCCTCGTCCAGGGAGCCTTTAATCCCGCCGCCGTGAGATTCGGTGACGAGATCCTGCTTCTGCTTCGCGTCGCGGAGAGCTGTGAAGGGGGTGAGGAAGAAGTGGCAGTCCCCCTGATGCGCTTTGAAAACGGTGTGGGAAAACCGGACGTCCTTCGGCTCGCCAAAAGCGATCCCCAAGTGGACTTGAGCGACAGCCGCTACGTCCGGTATCGCGGACAAACCTATCTTTCCACCATGAGCCACTTGAGACTCGCAAGAAGCACCGATGGAATTCATTTCGCGGTCGAGGAAAGGCCCTTTCTCTCTCCCGCCGATGCCAGTGAGTCCTTCGGAATCGAAGATGCCCGTATCGTCCGCATCGATGACGCTTTCTACATCAATTACACCGCCGTATCGGGTGATTCGTATGCCACTGCGCTCGTGTCGACGAAAGATTTCCGGACCATGAAACGCCACGGCATCATCTTTCCACCGCAAAACAAAGACGTCTGCCTCTTCCCCGAAAAAATCAATGGCCGCTACTTCGCCCTCCACCGCCCATGGAACAGCGAATTCGGCCAACCCTCGATCTGGATTGCCGAATCTCACGATCTGATCCATTGGGGCAATCACCGTTGTCTCCTCCGGCCGCGCGTCAACGGCTGGGAGGACGAACGCATCGGCGGGGGCGCACCCTGTATCAAAACACCGAAAGGCTGGCTCCAGGTATACCACGGCGCCTCCGCGGGCCATACCTATTCCCTGTTTACGCTTCTACTCGACGCGAATGACCCCTCCATTATCCTCAAACGCGCCTCTAGCCCCCTCTTGGAACCGTGTGAGCAATACGAAACCGGGGGATTCTTTGGCAAAGTGGTTTTTACTAATGGCATCGTCGCGCATGACGACGGCCGCGTCTCGATCTACTACGGTGCCGCGGATAAGAGTTGCTGCCTCGCCGAAACCACTGTCGAAGAACTACTTGCCTCTCTGGACCGATGACCTCCCCAAGAAAAACTGCGCTCGTGACCGGTGCCAATAAAGGCATCGGATTGGAAGCCGTTATTGAACTGGCTGAAGCCGGGTTTCAAGTCTTCCTTACCGCGCGCTCAAAAGAACGTGGAACGAAATCGGCCGGCAAAATGACCGATCGCGGTCTCGATGTCACCTTCCTGCCGCTCGACGTCGCGGATCCCCGGAGCATTGAAACTTGCGCCCGGAAACTCGAGTCCCGGATCGACCATCTTGATGTCCTCGTGAACAACGCCGGAATATATATCGATAGCGACGCCTCCATCCTCGATTTGGACGAAGAAACTCTGACGAATACCCTGCGCACCAATACCATCGGGCCGTTGCAGGTCGCGCAAAAATTGTGGCCGCTCCTTGCCAAAAGTGAATCGGGGAGAATCATCAATGTCTCCAGCGGCCTCGGGCAGCTCGGAGACATGGAGGGCGACACGCCGGCCTACAGTATTTCCAAGACCGCGCTCAACGCGGTCACGCGCCAGTTAGCATACGTCCTCGGCTCTCACGCCATCGCCGTCAACGCTGTTTGCCCGGGGTGGGTGCGCACCGACATGGGCACCTCCGCGGCCCCCCGCTCCGTTGAGGAAGGCGCCGACACCATCGTCTGGCTGGCCACTGACGCCCCCCCAAACCTCACCGGCCACCTCCTCCGAGACCGCGAACCCATCCCCTGGTAACCGCGAACCCATCCCCTGGTAACCGCGAACCCATCTCCCAGCCACCCGCTCGCCCATCCCCCGGCACACCGCGAACCC
Organism: Verrucomicrobiales bacterium; assembly: GCA_024638765.1. Classification (GTDB taxonomy): domain Bacteria; phylum Verrucomicrobiota; class Verrucomicrobiia; order Verrucomicrobiales; family DEV007; genus JAHEJT01. The sequence goes on along the minus strand of JAHEJT010000064.1, from coordinate 13,478 downwards.
ATCTCATGTCCGCGAGTCCTCTGCCACCGTCACCTCCCACCGGATTCACAAAATCACTTTCCTTGCAATTTGTAACATTTTTTCATACAATTGTATAGAAAAATGTTACATTTGCATCGCGCTACCGAAGAATTCCTCAATGCTTTGTGCTGGTTCGCCAGTCTGGCTCTGAAGCCAACTCTTGGAAACTTGACGGGGCTTTCCGGTTACCCGGTTAGCCGCGCTCAACTTTACCGGCTTGAAGAAGCCGAGTTGATCGCCCGTGAAAGAGATAAGGCGGGTAAATGGATTTACCGACTCACGCGTAATGGAAAACTTGCCGCCTTGGGTGGGCGCATTCCTCCCCAGGCCTGGAACCAGTCGTGGGATGGCGAATGGAGAATGCTTCTTTTTGACATTTCTTCCAAAGCCACAAGGGAACGTCAAAGCCTGGCGTCATGGTTACATGCCTCCCATTTTGGCTGTCTTCAAAGGAGCGTCTGGGTCACACCTTGGGCCCTTTCCAACATCGAAGGCCAAATAAAGAAATACGCCAAGATCCCAGGATCGATCTTGATCATGGAAGGCTCGCCAATCAGCGGGCCGAAGCGTCGGGTCGACAAAGAAATCGTCAAAACGGCCTGGGATTTCGAGGAGCTTAATAAGCGCTACCAGCGATACTTGAGAATTCTTAATCAGGCTTCGAGCAAGGCCGGTTCCGCTGATTGGCAGAAAAAAGAGCATCAGGCCTGGATGAGAGCGATAAAACGCGATCCTCTTCTCCCATCCTCTTTGTTGCCGAGCGATTACCTTGGCAAGAAAGCCTGGAAGCAGCGAGCCAAAGTCTTGCGCCTAAGCGAAAAGTAAAGCGTGTAACATTTTATCATACAATTGTATGATAAAATGTTACACGCTTGTATCCGAGTCGCCGGAGTTTTCCGGGTGGAGAGCCTGGGGAGATCTTGAGCTTCATGGATTCTCGCGCGGCTGGGCTCTGTCGGATAGCCGAAGGCTTCCAGATTGAGTCTAGGATCCAACGGACGGGGCGCAGGTTTCTTCTTGTGAATCCAGCTTCACGTCCCTAGGTATAACCGAGGCAGAGAAGGGACCGATGAAGTTACAGGAGCGGACCGAGAATAACGTCGCGATTATCGAACTGGAAGGTGAGGCCGATCTGGCGACCGTACCCGGGTTTCAGCAAAGGGTGCGCGCAAAGATAGAAGAGAATGTCCCCGCCCTGGTGCTGGATTTCTCGTCGGTCACCTTTGTAAATACACCGGTTTGGGCGGTGGTCGTGGAATATTATCAACACACGCACAAGACCGGAAACAAGCTGGCGCTCGCAGGCCTGAAAGACCGTGTCGAGGCGTCCTTTAATATCGTCCGGCTCGGAGAATTCATTGAACATTTTCCCACGGCGACAGAAGCGATTAAGAAGCTTGATTCTTCAAGCGAGACCTGAGTCGCAGGCATTGCATCCGGAACTTCCGCACCATGCCCGAAGGATTCCGAAAGTATCTCTCCCTCTGCGGGAACCTTGGATACTGGCTGGTGGTCGCGCCTTTTCATGGCCAGTTTTACCGGGTCCCCCATATCTTCGCACAAATCGTGCGCATTGGGGTGCAAGCGGTGCCCATGGCCGCACTGACGACTTTGACGATAGGGGTCGTCCTGGCCATGCAATCCGCGGCACAGCTTGAAAAGCTGGGAGCGGAAGTGTTTGTCCCCGGTTTAATCTCCACCAGCCTGGTCAAAGAATTAGCCCCCCTGGTTATCGCGGTCATCGTGATAGGCCGCAGTGGTTCCGCCGTTACCGCGGAATTGGGGACCATGAAGGTTTCGGAGGAAATCGACGCCCTGGAAGTCATGGCCATCCATCCGATGTCGTATCTCATCGTGCCCCGGTTCCTTGCCATGGTCATCATGATGCCCGTGCTGACCGTCTTCGGCATTTACGTCGGACTCTTCGGAGGTTGGCTCATATCAAGTTCTGCCTTGGACATGTCGACGGCTTTTTATGTGTCTCATGCCCTCGATTACATCGGGATCAAAGATATCTGGATCGGGATCCTCAAGAGCGTCATATTTGGCGTTCTCGTGGTCACGATCGCCTGCAACTCGGGGCTCAACGTCCGCGGTGGCGCGGAGGGAGTCGGCCAAGCGACCACCGGGTCCGTGGTCTTATCCCTTCTCGCCGTCTTCGTTGCCAACGCCATTCTTACTGCGCTATTCTTCTTTTAGAAACGCCTGCTGCTGAATGGGAGAAACAAGGACAACTTCGCAGGAAGCCGCTGCCGGCTCTGAATCAGGCGAACCGATTATCGAAGTCGACTCCCTGGTCCGCCGCTATGGTCCGCAGACCGTGCTCGATGGCATCAGCTTCAGGGTCTATTCCGGAGATACCTTCGTCATCATGGGGGGCAGCGGTTGCGGGAAGAGCACGGTCCTCAGGCATCTGATCGGCACGGAGAAACCCACCGGCGGCAAGATCCGTGTCTTTGGGGAAGAAATTACGGGTATGCACGACCAGAATTTGACGCGCATCCGCCGGCGTTTTGGAATGCTCTTCCAATCGGGCGCCCTTCTGCAATCGCTGACAGTCGCGGAAAATGTGGCCCTCCCTCTCATAGAACACACTGAGCTCGACCAAAATCTCGTCGACACGGTGGTAAAAATGAAACTCGAACAGGTGGGACTGACAGGACACGGCCACAAGAAACCCTCTGAAATCAGCGGCGGCATGAAGAAACGAGTCGCCCTGGCCCGGGCCTTGGCGCTCGATCCACCATTGGTATTCAGCGATGAACCCACCGCCGGATTGGATCCCGTAATGACAGCTGTGATCGATGTTCTCACACAAAAATTGACTCGCAAGATCGGGGCTACCGTGGTGGTGGTAACACACGACATGAACAGCATCTTCAGAATCGCCACCCGCGTCATCATGCTCGGCACCGGACAATACCAGGGAAAAATCGTAGCGGAAGGGACGCCCGATCAAATCCGGAGTCACTCCGACCCCGTCGTCCAGCAGTTCATCAAAGGGGAAGCCGCGGGAGTGAAGTCATCCGGCGATAGATCAGACCCTTACCGGGAGGAATTGCTCGGCATAGACTAAGAAGATATCATGAAGAACAAAAGCGACGTCATTGTTGCCACTCTTGTCATTCTCTGTTCTGTGGTCTTGCTGGGGGCATTAATTTTCTCGGTTTCCGGCAATCCTTTCCAGCGACCCCATCTGCGTTTTTCAGTCGATTTCAAAGATATCACCGGAATTAAGCAAAATTCGGATGTGCTTTATGCCGGAGACAAGGTGGGTGTGGTTGAGAAGTTGGAGCACCTCTCCGCCGGCCAGCGGCTTGGGGAGGACCAGACGATCCGGGCGCACATCGCGATCCTGGAAGAGGTCGCCCTGCCGGCAAATCTGGATGTTCTACTCAGCTCGGAATCAATGCTCGGCGAAAAACATGTCGCTCTTAGACGCATCGACGATTCCGGTGGCACCCTCAAAGACGGCGCACGGCTCGAAGCAAAATCCGTGGGAGGGATGCTCGACAGCATGGTCCCCGGCGCCTCGGATATCCTCGCGGATGTCCAGGAGATCGCCGACAGCCTGGTAAAACTCACGCGCCGCCTGCGAGAGGATGAGATTCACACGAAAGTCACCGCCACCTTGGCGAACATCGAATCCTTCACCGGCGATTTAAGAACATCCTTTTCCGGGGATGACGAGGCTCAGGGGATCAGTGAAAAGATCAAGATGCTGTCGGACAATCTCAATCAGGTGGCGCTCGATCTTCGCGAATTCATCAGCGGACCCGAAGGCAGTGAAGAGGCGGGGCTTTCAAGTCGTGCCGACGGCCTCATGACGAATCTGGAGGAATTCTCACAGGAACTCACTGCCACGCTGAAAGGCACGCCGGGCGGCGAGCCGGGACTGAGAATCAAACTGAACAACATCGCGGACGAAGTTCACGTCATGATGGCGGGACCGGCGGGAAGTTCCGATGAGGGCTTACGCCGTCAGATAGACGGCGTCATGCGCAACGTCGACGACCTCGTAGTTGAGATGCAGGCGCTTGTGATCTGGGGCCAATACGTCACCGGGACCCTTGCGGAAAAACCGAATCGCCTTATTTTTGGAAACAAACCCAATGACGTCCCCACCAAGGAGCAGCTGATTGAATACCTGCGCACCCAAGAGAATCCTTACCCAGTGGTCATCAAGGAAAACGATCCTGCCGGCGACCCCCAGGCCGGTACCGCTGCGTCGTCACCCGTGACTGGCCGTGCGTCGGACTCGGAGTCCACGCAGAAAAAGAAGCGCGGACTTTTCCGCTCCAGTTCGCGAATAGGCCAATGACAGTTAGAACTTCAGCATCCAGCCGTAACGAGATCCTCCTGGATACGGCCCGCAAGCTGAGCCGATCGCAGGATATGGAGGAACTCCTCGATTTCATCCTCGCGCGATCGCGTGAGGTGATGGACTGCGAAGTCTGTTCGATTCTTCTTCCTGAAGACAAGAATGGAGATCTCAGGATCAGGTCCACTCTCGATCCCATAAACGCCGAGCCGGTCCTCGTGCCCAGGGGAAAAGGTATCGCCGGCGAAGTGTACGAATCCCAACAGGTCGTGAACATCAAGGACGCGCGCGAGGATCCGCGGCACTTCACCCCGGCGGAGGATAAGTCCGGTCTCGAAACCCGGGCCATGCTGACTATTCCTCTGCTCGAAGGTGATCGCTGTCTGGGGGTCATGCAGGCCATCAACCCTAATCGGGCGGGGTTCTTTGAAAAAGAAGACGAAAGTATCTTTGAAACCTTCGGCAGCTTGATCGCGGTCACCTTGATGCGGCTGGACGTGCAGCAAAGAGCCATCCACGAAGCGCAATACCGCCAGCAGATGGCAAGCGCTATCGAGATTCAGCGTTCCTTCCTGCCTCCGCCGCAAACGACTATCGAAGGCATTCAGGTAGAGGCATTTTACGAACCGGCCAGCGCGATCGGGGGAGATTTTTACTTCTGGCACGAACCGGAACGAGGAGAAACGCTCTTGGGGATCGGCGATGTCTGCGGCAAAGGCCTCCCGGCAGCGCTGGATATGGCCCGCGGAACCACCATGATAGCTTCCCTTGCGCATTCGGTCTCCGCCCTGGGCCTCGGAAAATGGGTGGCAGCCTTGAACTCCCGGCTCTGCGACGTAATGAGCGCGGGCCGCTTTATCGCCGCGAATTTCATGTTGATCAATCAAGAAAGACGCCGCGTGCATCTCGTCGTCGCAGGCCTCCCGACGCCCAAGGTTTTTACCGGGACCCGGTGGCTGGACGTCGAGGCCGCCGGCAATCCGCCTCTCGGGATCGCCTGCGGCCTCGAGTATCGCGAGACCGAACTGCCTTTATGCGCGGGAAGGAACTGGCTGATATATTCAGATGGTTTGCTCGAAGTTCAGAACAGCGCCGGCGAGCATTTTGAGGATAAAGCATTCGAGATTTCATTGGATAAGATCGGCGGGAAAAATCACGGATCGATTCTCGGCGCGCTGGCGAAAGACTGGAAAACTTATGCCGATGATTCCTCTTATCAGGATGACGCCACTATTCTTGCAATCACCGATCACGCACCCGCGCCTCCGGGAAGTTTTGATTTCACCTGTAAACCGGAGACCCTCAAAGGAGCCCGTGACTTTATCGAGAGCTGGGCGCTATTCTGCGGATTTGATGACGAAACCGTGGGGCTCGTGGTCCTCGGCAGTGACGAAGTATTCAACAATATTTGCAGACACGCGTATTGTTCGGTGGACGGACCGGCGACCTGCCACGTCGAGATCAGGGAAGGTGCCCTGGCAATCTCGGTGCGTCACTCCGGTGAAGGCATCCGCAACGAAGATGTTTCCGATCTGGCAAAAGATCCCTCACCGGACAGGATCGGCGGGCTTGGACTCCACGTGGTCCTCGAGGTGTTCGACCACACGGACTTTAGCACCGACGGGAAAGAATCCTGCATTGAGCTTCTTAAAACCCTGGGGTAAGTCCCTCCGATCCCGGCGGAGAACCCGTTCCATGAATTCTTGTTTCCTTCCCGCGCAAACCGCGTAGGGTGGCCACAAAGCAGTAGGGAAAGTTCAACCTGATGGCGACGCAAAGCGATACGATTAACAACATGGCGGTGTTCTGTGATTTCGAGAATATCGCACTGGGAGCAAAAGACGCGAAATACTCGAATTTCGACATCAAGCGCGTTATGGAGCGCCTTTTGCTGAAAGGAAATATCGTCGTCAAGAAAGCCTACTGCGATTGGGACCGATACAAGACATTTAAGAAAGGCATGCATGAAGCTGCCTTCGAACTCATCGAGATCCCTCATGTCCGTCAGTCAGGGAAGAACTCCGCCGACATCAGGATGGTCGTCGATGCCCTGGATCTTTGTTATACCAAATCGCATGTGGGCACCTTTGTTATCATCAGCGGGGATTCCGATTTTTCATCACTGGTGAGTAAACTGAGAGAAAACGATAAGATTGTCATCGGGCTCGGCGTCAAGAGCTCCACCTCCGATCTCTTTATCGCCAACTGTGACGAATTTATCTTTTACGATGATCTCGTCCGGGAAAAAGCCACTCATGCTCGCAGCCGGAGCAGAGGGAAGACCACCAACCGCGGCAGCGGAAAAACCAAGTCAGGCGCGGCGAAGGGCGGCGGTCCCGCGCGCGAGGAAGAGAATGGGAAACGGGAAGAAGCCATCGACCTCGTCCTGGAAACTTTCGATGCCCTTGTGTCTGAGCGCGCAGAGGGCGAAAAAATTTGGGGCTCCATGGTGAAACAAGCCATCAAGCGCCGTCAGCCCGGCTTCAACGAGCGCTATTACGGGTTCCGTTCTTTCAGCGCGCTCTTGGAAGACGCGAAATCCCGCCAACTCCTCGACCTGGAGTTGGACGAAAAATCGGGTGGGTACCTGATTCGCAGCGTGGACTGACTAGAACCTATCTGATAAATCATGGATGCCGCCGCGATTACGGATATTGCACTCAGGCAAGGCGCAGCGAGGGAGCGCGTAATCACCCGTGACCGAGGTGCAACACTGCATGAGGGCAAAAGACTTATCGCCCGAAGGGCCGCCCTAAATCAATGCGACGCAGTCGCAATTTCAAACCTATCTATTCCGCTCGGCGGGGCCGTGCAGGATTTATGAGATGGGTTCTAGCCTTTCCTGGCAATCAAGGTCAGGCGCTGCCACCACCATACGATCTTGCCGTCTTCCTCACCGACTTTGAAGAGCCGGCGAGCCTCGGCCGGAGCGTCGCGCACGAGTTGGAGAACTTTTTCTCTATTTTCCGGGGGTGTTGCAGCGGTTTCGAAATACCATTCCAAATCCGGCTGCTTAAAGGGCGTCACACTACAATCCTGGACAGCCAGCCCGCACTCAGCACAAAGCCGGGACCACTTTCGGGGTGTCAGAAAGCGCCCGTGGCTGGGGTCCCTGAGTTTTTCCACCTGATGCGTCCACGCTTTCGCCACCGGTTCATCATCGGGGACGGATCCATCAATGAGCAAAAACCAAGCTCCCTTCCTGAGAACGCGAGCGGACTCGCGAATAAATGCAGCCGGATCACTGAAGTGGTGCGCGGCCACCCGGCAGGTGACCAGCTCAAAGGATTCGCTCTCGTAGGGGAGCTCCTCTGCGGGATGCATTCGCGTTTCAACCTGGAGCCCCCGGGACCCGGCCGCTTCGCGGGCCCTCTCGAGCATTGGTTCGGCAATGTCCGCCAGGATGACGCGGTGTCCCTGTCCGGCGAGGAACAGACCCGTATGCCCGGCTCCGGTCGCCAAATCGAGGACATCCGCTGGTGGTTGCACGTCCATCCTCTCAACTGCGGCTGCCACGTCACCGACTTCTGCGAGGATATGCCCCGAACCGTAGCGGGCGCTTTGACGCGCAAATTGTTCCTGCGAGGCACGCTGATTTTCATCAAGCTCCACAACGTTAAGAATGCCGCTACGAACTCAAAAACAAAAGCCTTGAAGTGCCGCTATCGCTTCGCGCTCGACAGAACCGGACTTTTCGGGAAATCTTGAGGAATAAGCCCTAAGTTTCTTCACCAGGGCGTGCTTAACATCCTCCATCCACCGCAATGTTATCCTTGGAAATTTACAAAATCCTTCACCTCGCCGGACTCATGATGCTCTTCCTGGGTTTCGGAGGTGTCCTCGCCTTTGGAGCGAGCAATCACCCGTCCAAGTCTCGCATTGTGGCAATCTTCCATGGCGCCGGCCTTGCCCTTCTTCTATTGGGAGGATTCGGCATGCTCGCCAAACTGCAGGTTGGATTTCCCGGATGGATGCTCGTCAAGTTGGTCATTTGGCTGTTGCTGGGAGGTCTCCTCGTGGTGGGGAAACGGAATTTCGTGACCCCGAAAACACTTTGGACCATCGCTCTGGTGCTCGGTATCATCGCGGCTTACCTTGGAATCTTTAAGCCGTTCTAAGCCGATCCCTTCGGAGGGTCGCCACCGCTGATACAGCCCCCTTTTAGATCCAACTATTCTCGCAATGAAATACCTGATCCTTCCTTCTGCAATCGCCGCACTGCTGATTCCTTCAATTTTGACCGCCGGCGAATTCGTAAACCTCCTCGACGGCAACGACCTCAGCGCCTGGAGTACGAAAGGCAATTGGACCGTCAAGAAGCACGGAATTCTGGACATCACACCGCGACCCGGTGAAACGGGCTGGAAACGATTCGATGCTTACCTGTGGTCCAAAAAGAAATACGGCGATTTCGTTCTCGAATTGGAATACAAGCATCCCGAAGGCGGGAACAGCGGCGTATTTGTGCGCGTGCGCGATCCACAGGAACCAGTGACCACCGGCATCGAGGCGCAGATACTCGATTCTTATGGAAAACCAGAGCCCCTGACGCATCACGATCTCGGTGGAATCATCAAGACCGTCGGTCCATCCAAGAACATGGCCAAACCCGCGGGGGAATGGAATCAGATGACCGTTACCTGCCGCGGAAGCAATTTGAAAGTAAAGCTCAACGGGGAGCGAATTGTGGATATCGATCTCAACGAGCACGAGATCAAGGATCGCCCGCCCCGCGGATACATCGGCCTCCAGGACCACGGCCTCTCCCTTCAGTTCCGCAATATCCGGATCAAGGAACTGTGAGGCTGGATTACGAGCCTCGAGGCTCGTTCTCCTTTCCTCACCACGGCAATTCGCGGAGGTAGATATTCTTAAAGTAAAGAGGGCTGCCGTGGTGCTGCAGTTCGATTTGATCGGAGCGATACACGGGGGCGTTCCGTTCTTTATCCCAGTAATTCTCCAGGACCACCTGGTCCACGATGAGCTTTCCGTTAAGATAAATCGTCACCTTTTCTCCGACCATGCGGATCAGAAAGGTGTTCCATTCGCCCGGTTTATTGTCGGCCAGCACCAGGGGTGAATTGCGATGCCGCTTGTTATTCCAGAGCCCGCCGGAGCCCAGATTGCGACCGTTTCGGTAAGCGACAACCCAATCCTCCGGTGTATCCAAAGGCAGATCCTTTTTTGTCCGCGCATCCCAGGGATCCCAGATCTGAATCTGGGGCGTCCCGCGCAAGTAAATCCCGCTGTCGGCCCCCGGCGGAATTTTCCAGTCCACGTAGATTTCGAAGTCACCGTAATTTTTGGTGGTAGAAAGACTTCGGCCTTTGCCGTCGTAAGTTAAGACCCCTTCCACCACCCTCCAGTGCTCCCGCATGTTGTCATCCGCTTCGGCCTGCGCCGCTCGTAAGGCGGCCCCTTTGAGAGCCCTCCGTTCCGGGGCCTTCTTGTGCGCCAGTCCTTTCCAGCCCTTGAGATCGACCCCGTTAAAGAGGGCTCGGAACCCGGCCGGCGCAGTATTATCAGCACTCGTTTTCGGCACTGGGGCACTGACGCTGAAATCTTTGATCTTTAGATCGCGAAACTCGATAGGATCGTTGTGCCCCGCCAGGACGAGGTGCCCTTTCTTCGCTCTCAAACCCGGGACTTCCCTCCCGCTGACAGGCGTCAACTTGTCGAGCATCGCGTCGACGATCACCGCACCGTTCAAGATTACCATAACGTGCTCTTCGATACAGATGATGTATTCGCGGTTCCATTCGCCGAGAGGCTTCAAATAACCCGTCTTCGCGGGCATCACTCCGTAAATGGATCCGTGCACCTGCCAGGGCTTCAGCTTGGCGTACTTTTCATGATTATGGTCCAGGATCTGGATTTCCATCCCATCGTAAGCTGCGTGTCCGTCCGTGGGCACCCGGATACCGATACCGCTGTTTCCACCCGGCGTGAGCTTGAATTCAAAACTGAGGACAAAATCGCTGAACTCTTTTTCCGTAAAGAGGGAGCGTGCGCCGGGGGTGCATTTCAAGACTCCGTTTTCGGCCAGGTATTTGTCCGTGCCACCTGTCCAACCCTTGAGACTGCTACCATCGAAAAGGCTTTCCCAATCGTCGATCCGATCCAGGTGCGCCAGCGTCCGTTTCGCCGCTGTCACATTGGGATCAGGTTGCTTCTTTTTCTGTTGCTGCGCAGCCGCCGGGGTCGATAATGCGGCCAGGGCCAGGACAAACATCATTGCGGAAAGCGCTTCCGATTTTCTTTTAGTTGTCATATTACGTATGCCTTGATGTCGGGGGTTAACCGGCGCGAACGGCCGAATCGGCAGTTAATCAAATTCCCAATCTCCCCATCAAGACTATTGCACGCTCCGCCACCCCACCCGAGATGACCGATCCCGACTCCAACAGTGAATCCGAAGGCCTGAAAATTTCAGCTCTCGATCTCATGCCGAATTGGGTTGGAGAATTGGAGGACGCGGAAGGAAGTGTCTGGGCGAGGTCTCCCACGAAAGAAAGCGGCCCCGGAAAAGAACGCGGCCCCCGCAAAGAACGGGGCCAAGGCCGCGGCCGGCGGCCGGATCAGAAAAGAAGGCACGGCGACAAGCCCGGTGGACGGGGACGCGGGCGGGATTCACGCGAGCAAAGACCTCGTCAGGGAGAGAACAAATCTCGCGACGATAGACCGGGCGGCAGAAGGGACGGCCGGCGCGGACGCGATGATGGGCGAGGAAAAGGGCGCGGGCGGAAAGGCGAGCGCGATTCGCGATATGACAAGGGCTCACGCGACTCCCGTCGCGAGCCCCGGGATGAACCGCTCAAAGGTGTCGCTGTCGAAATCATTCCAAATCAAGCTGCCGCCGAAGCTCTGGCAAAACATGTCCGCGCTACCGGTCGCGCCTATCCCATGGCCGACGTGGCCCGAATCTTGCTCGCAGCGCGTGATCGCTATCGAGTGCTCTTCCGAAAAGAATCCGTCCCCGATGAAGGTCCTTCCTCCGAATTGATTCTCTGTAAGGCCGACGAGTCTCTCTGGCTTTCGCAAGAAGAGGCGATGCGCCATCTCATGCGCGACGAGCGCGCCCTGGCAAATTTTTATAGAATCGAAGATGTGGAAGTAGAGCCGCCCAAAGGGAATTACACCGTGATCGCAGTCTGCGGCATGAGCGGTGAAACCCTCGGACCCCCCAACCACCACGAATACCAAGGCAAAGTCGCCCGCCTGCACCGCGAGCGTTTCAGTCATGTGCCCCTGGACCGGTTCAAATCGCGCATCGAGATGCGCAATGACGAGGAGTCGCTGGAGAAATGGAAAGCTTTGATGAGCCGCCGCCGGCAGTATGTGGTTGTCGGAGAGGATGAACCCGCTGCGGCTGAGCCGAGACCGGAAGCAAGCCCACAGTCAGGGGGGGCACCATCGAGGGAAGATTCCGCCGGGGACGATTCAACACCGGAGGAAACCGCTCCCGACGCGTCCGGCGGGGGCGAGGTGGCGACCGAGGCCCCGCCAGCGTCTGCCGAGGCCCCGCCAGCGGCCGGGCCAGCACCGGACCAGGCAAACGAGAAGGGACAAGAGCTGGAGTCGACGTCTGAGAAAGTCCCGGAACCCGACACACCTGCGGCGGAAGGGTCCCCTGCCGCACCGGCAGAGGGAGAGGCGGCCGATGTCGATACCGCACCGGATGCTGAGAGCGCACCGGATGCCGGCACTCCCAACGACGAGAGCGCGGATTCCTCCACGGAAACAGCGCCCGCGCCGCAAGCGGCGGAGGAGCCGGCCGATGACGGCGCGCTCAGGCTTCAGTCTATTGAAGAGGTGGGGCGCCATTTTAAAGAACATTACGCGGACGATGCGTTCGAAACCGTGGCCCAGGCTAGCGTCGACGGATCGATTCCCGGAAGAAATCTCGCGCGGCCTCTCCTCTCCGCCTTGCGCGCGGAAGTGGACAAGCAGAGACGTTTCCCTCTTCACCTCATCCAGGAACTCTGCCGGTTCTTTGAGGGTAACGGCCTCAAGATTTTCAAAATCGGAAAGAAAACACTCTTCGTTGCCGTGGCGCGTCCCCGCGGACTCGACCCCGAAGTAACACTCACGGACCGTGTGAAGAAGATCATCGATTTCGTATCCGAGCATCAGGGGGCCAACGTCAAACAGTTGCTGGAAGCCATCGTCCCAACTGCTGAGCCACCGAAAAGCACAACGAAACCAGCCGAAACGGAACCGAAGGAAAAACCCGCGGAATCTTCCGCTGAAGAAAATCAACCGGAGGAGCCGAAGGCAGCCGATGAAACGCAGCCTCCTGTGGAATCGGAGCAACAAAAGCAACCGGCGCCCCGCAAACTCAGCGAGGAAGAGATCGCGGTGCTCAACGATTTGCGCTGGCTGACCCACGCGGGATTTGTCATCGAGTTCAGCTCGGGAAAGCTGCGTCTCGGACGCAACCCTCAATCCAGGGAGAAAAGATCTTCTGCGGACTCCTCCGCCAAGCCGGAAAAACCGAAGAAACCGGAGAAACAGGAGCCGACGGATGCGGCGGAAAAATCCTCACCAGGGACCGATTCTCCCGCTGAGGAGTCCTCCGAACCCGCCGCTTCGGATACGCGCGTCGAAGTCCAGCCCGACAACGCCCCGGGGGCGGCGGAAAGACCGGAGTCTCCGCCGCATGAAGATCCCGCCGGAGATTCTCCTCCTGGCGACTGAAGGAACGGGCAGCACGAGGGCCGGACCAGTTGGCCGAAGTTACCCGTGCTGAAGCGAATTGGACTTTCCCGAGATCGCACCCTGCGGGTTTCGCCTCGCTCGAAAAAGCCCTTCACTCTACCCGGTCCCCGCCCTAGGATCGATCCTATGGCCACAATCAAGCCCCTGTCAGCCGCCCTTTTCGCGACCCTCAGCCTGACTTCGAGTCTTGCGGCAGCAGACGCCAAAGACCTCGCCGCTGAAATCCTCGATGCCACGGGTATCCAGGGCGGATTTGTGGTCCACCTGGATTGCGGCGACGGCGCCCTGACCGCAGCTCTGCGCGCTAACGAGCGTTACCAGGTCCATGGGCTGGATCGCGATGCGGACGATGTCGCCAGGGCGCGTGCCCACATCGAGTCTCGCGATCTTTACGGTGAAGTCTCTGCCGATCGACTCA
>JAHEJT010000063.1:5702-24138 GCA_024638765.1 Verrucomicrobiales bacterium | reverse complement strand
GTCGGCTCGCCCGGAATCTTACCGATAATGTCAAATAGTTTGGACTGACCCTTTTTCGCGCGTTGCTCGCGACCGGCGTCCGCCCCGCGCCTCTGCTGTCGAAGTCCGGTTTGGAGACCGACGACACCGGCGCCATGCTGGTCGACGCGCATCTGTGCAGCGTTTCGCATCCCAATGTATTCGGCGGCGGTGACGGGATCCAGTTGCAGGACCACCCGATCGCCCGGGTCGGCGTCTATGCGGTGCGCCAGGGCCCGATCCTTTGTCACAATCTCTTGGCAACCCTCGAGAAGCAGCCGCTGGAGGTCTTCGAACCCCAGGAAAACTATCTTCTCATTCTCAATCTCGGTGACGGCACCGGCCTCCTCTCCTGGCGCGGCCTCATCGTTCGCAGCAGCCTCGCGTTCCGATTAAAGGATCACATCGACCGTAAGTTCATGCGGACGTATCAGCAGGCAGCGGGGAGAGAAACCACGAATGGGCACCAATAGACACGAATATATTTTATACCCACACTACCTGGCGCCAATGTGACACCTGCGTGACACTGCCACCCCGCTCCTCACCCTCACTGCTGGTGGTTTTCGAGCGCCTCTTTAAGGGGAATCGTTTTTTCCGTAAGACCTCTCGCTTCGAGAAGGTTGCACGCGCCCCGCAAAAGGCCCACCGCGTTTTCAAGCCGGCCGGAAGCGGCGAACAAGTCGGCCTGCTGCCGGCAGACGCTCACAATCATGTCTGCCGTCCACTCGAGGGCGACAGGACTCGGCGTCCGCAGGATAAGATGTTCAAGGTGAGGAAGCGACTCGGGGAGGCGGTTCGCCTTGACGAGATAACTTGCTAGATTCATCCGCGCCCAGTCATATTCAGGAAAGAGTTCGACCAGATCTGCGAGTGTGGCGAGGGTTTCTTCCGGCTTCGGCAGATTGCCAGTTGCCTGGATCAGAAGGGCCCGTGCCGTCAGATCATTGGGCCGGTAAACGAGGGCTTTTCGGAACAGCTTCTCCGCTTCGAGGTAATCCCCCTTATGCAGATAGGCGGCTCCCTGCTGCAGTTTTTTTACAGCGGCGACACGCTCGACCAGCTCCGGCGCCGGAGTGGCGGTGGCGGCGTTCGTCAGCGCCGGTCGAAAATCATCATTCCCGAAAGCGAAACTGACGAGATTTTCTGCCAGCAACATGTGCCCCAGGACATTGGGATGGTTGTGATCGCCATCCGCTCGAAAGAACACGCTCAGATCCTGGAAGCCCGTCGCCCGCATGAATTCCTGGTAATGCGGGTACATGTCCAGGACCGCAAATCCGAATTCTTCGAGCCGAGGGACGAGCTCCTGATGGAGTCCCACATGATGCGGATCTTCGGCCGGGTTATCGAAGCGTTTCAGTTTCCAGTCGTAAATAACAGCGACAGCCGGAATCTTATGCCTTCGAATGGCTGCACCTAACCGGCGAAGTTCACGCAAGTGTCGCTCGAACCTGGGCCCCCCGCAGCGGTAGCCGTCGCAGAACGCCGCTTCAGCTTTATCGCGTTTTTCCCACCAGGAGAATGAAATTTTGTTCCGAATCGCGCGGGAGCGCCGCAGAAAAAATTTGATGGCAGCGGAACCCAGGAGATTCTCTCCGTAAGACGGATGCAGCAAGCCATAGCTCTGCTTATCGACCTGAGATTGAGAGTCGTTGTGGTCGTAATGCAGAATGATGAAATCGGGTTTCCAGCCGGCCACAGAGGATTCGAAGACAATGCGGTGCGAAGTGGCATTGTACATGGGAGTGCTGAAATTCCGCACTTCGACCGGTGCTCCGAGCTTCTCTTCGAGCATGGTGCGGATCAGGGCGGGGTAACTTTCGTCGTAATGGACGCCGCTTCCAAAGGGAGTGGAATCGCCGAGGACGGCAATTCGCAAGGCTGGATTCGCGGGCGGAGGCGAGAAAGTGGAGATCCGGGTCCGACGCGCGGCGCTGGTTTTGACGAGCACGGATCCCCATCCCATGAGCAGGTCTTGTTTTAGTGAAAAGAACAGTTCGGGAATGGGGGAAGGTTCCGCCAGACCCTCAATGTGCAAGACCGCATTGTTCGCCTGGTGAATCGCGTCCGGATCAATTTCTTCTTGGAAAAAGAGCCGGACGACGATTTCCGCGGCGCCCACGCTGAGTGCCAGTGAGAGCGCCAGCGCCAAAAGCCTGGCGCGCCAGGAAGCCCGGCGCTGTCGGCGCGCGCCCTCTGCAATACCGGCGTGTAACTGACCGCCGCTTTTAGCCACGAATCTTAACCATGGATTTACACAAATTCACACACTGCCTGGCGCGATAGCGCATCTTGGAGGACGCAGTTATTTGGCAGAGCCTGCCGCAGGAAGGATAATTTAGCACGAATCCAGAATACAGTTCAAATAGAGAACACGAGGCAGGGCGTGGGAGGACAAAACGGAAAAATCGCCTGCCGGCTACGCCGTCGAAGATGGAAGATTGGAGATGAGGAGTCGCGTCGCTTCCCAATAGACGGTCGCCGCTGCTGTGCGAGGAGCGCGCTATGACCTCCTGAAAGGAAGCTGCAAAGACCGGCGGAAGGCAGGATAATCCACGGCTTCGATTTCAGAAGCTGGGAGAGAGTGGGGGAGGATAGCGTCGCTCCCGGGGCGAGCACATGAGGATTTGGAAAATGGTGCCCCACGTGCTAAGCTGGATAGTTTTTCGCCGCCCCGTCCCCGCCAACTTGGTTTCCTGAGCCTCTCCCCTCTCCTCCGGCGCAACCGGTCTTCTCCCCCTATTAACTATTAACAACTAACTCTTAACCTTGAACCCTGTACCCGCCAACCGATTCGGCGCTTCGCGCCGGGTGCTCATCGTCGGCATCGCGGCGATTCTGCTGGCTTGCGGCCAGACAGCCGGCCGCGCCGATAACCTGCTCGATAATCTGTCCAGCCCGCTTGGATTCGCGCTCAGCATTGGAAATCCTTTTGGAGGCGCCTTTTCGTTCGGCGCCAGTGACGACGGCTCCACCTGGGTCACTTCTCCGAACCGCCCGCGAATCCGCATTGAAGGCACCCCGGAGGGCATCCGGCTCGACAGCATCACCCCCGATACCACGACGCCGACGGCAGGGAGCCCGGTCACGTTTACCCTGGTATTTAATCGGGGCGTGGAGAACTTCGATAGTCTCGATGATCTCACCGCCACCACCACCGACGTCCTCCTCCTTGGGATTGGCGCGATCAATACCACGGACAACATCACTTTTACGGTGCCGGTATTCGCGCATCCCGATGCGGGCCAGGAATCCGGCAGTTATACCCTGGAACTGAAACTTCCCTCCAATGTCACCGGCCTGTTCTCCGGCCCCCCAGCCGAGGCCACGGCCACCAGCGCCTCGGTTACAGTGCTGAAAGATCCCGCGCCGCCGACGGTGCTGCGCCTGACCCCGGCGGCCACCACGCTTGCCTCCGGCGCGCAGACGTCGTTCAGATTGGTATTCAGTAAGCCGATGCAGAACGTAGACGTCAGCGATCTCATCTTCTCTGCATCGACCAGCGTGCTCGGCGGGACGGCAACGAATTTCGCCACCATCAACGCCGGCCGTTATAGCTTCGATACCACGAGCGCGACGATCGTCGACGGCGCGTCCAGCGGGTCGTTCACTTACTCCGTCGACCTGTTTTCGGATATTAATGATTTGGATGGGAACGCTCTGGGCGCCACGCTCACCAGCCCGGTGGTCACGGTCAACGCGACGGCTTACCAGGTGTGGGCCTTCGACAAGGGTTTGCCGGCGGGCGAGGGCTCCGGTAAATTCGATGATCCCAACGACAACGGTCTCATCAACTGGGGGGAGTACATTCATGATTTCGATCCCCTGGCGGCTTCGAATCCCGGCAGGTTCCGACTCTATGCGGCGCCTCTTCCGACGGATCGCTTCTTCACGGTGACACTCCCCGTGCTCGACGGCACGACCTACACGTCCATCACCGGCGGCCGATTGCGCGCTGCGATTCCCTTCGATAACAACGGCGTGATTGAGCTGATTGCGCCCTCGATCAATCTCACTGATTTCACTGCGGCGCCGGTGACAGTGGAGGAAGTGGTGCCGGCGATCAGCGGGAGTGTGCCAGGGTTGCCGGATCTCGATCCTCTCCCGGCTGGTTGGTCGTATCGGACATTCCGGATTACCAGTCCAATCTCGACGTCGGGCGGCGGGTTTCTGCGGTTCGAGGTGTTTGATGATTCCGGGGGCTCGTAGAGGGGCGGCGCTTCGCGCCGCGTTAATCGTTATTGGTTAATCTTTAATAGGGAGAAGTGCGCTGCCCGGGGGCAGCGGAGGAGGCTCCTGCTTCGCGGGTCGACGGTCCACTGTTCGTGGTCCACAGCTCAGAGAGCAGGGATGGGAGGGCGGCAGCCGGGAACTGCGCGCCCGAACTTTTATCCCTCCTCCGTCGGGCTCAGCAGATTGCCTTCGCCTTCCTGATGCCCTCTCCCGCCGAGGCAGTTGCAAATTCCGCTACAGGACGAAAGGCAGGGATCCCTGTGCCGATTGGTTCAGCGGGTGAACTCGTCTCCTACGCTCGTGGGATTGGGGCCGAGGCCGGGGAGGTTTTCTTCGATGGTCTCCCCCAAGTCTTCGACGCCTTCGCCGACCGGATCGCCTCCCGTGGCACACTGTGTGAGGATGAAGGGACACACCGCGATCGCCGCGATGATGAGAGTCATTTTGCTAAAACTGTCGTTGCGCTTGGTCTTCTTCATTTTCATTGGCACGGATCGATTCTGCTGGAGGCCGGTTCAGGATTCAAGGTTCAAAGTTTTCCGAGTCGGTAGTTGGGAGTCAGCAGTTGGGAGGCCGGAGATCTTGATCGGCTCCCGGCTACGGACTCCCGGCTCCCGACTGCGGGCGCAAGCCGCTCATATTTCAAACACCAGGACGTCATCCGGTTGTTCGCGTTGGAGGATGTCCTGGATGGATTGGCTCTCGAGGTATTCGTTGACGACGTGCTGGAGATCGGAAAAGCTGCGGCCCAATCCGCAGCCACCCTGCTGGCCGCACTCGCAGGTGCCGCCGGGGGATCCGTCGGCGGCCACGGCCTCGGTGCAGCTCATGGGGACGAACTCGCCGTCAATGAGACGGACGACTTCGGCGAGGGTGATATGGGAGGCCTGTTTCAGGAGCTGGTATCCGCCGCCGACGCCGCGCTTGCTCTGGAGGATGCCGCCGCGCTTGAGGATCAGGAGGATTTGCTCGAGGAATTTGACGGGGACATGGGCGACTTCGGAGAGTTCCTGGATGGGGACGGGCTTGGTCCGGGAGGACCGGGCCATGGCCACCACCGCGCGGAGCGCGTACTCGGCTTTCTTAGAGAGCTTCATTCTCGACTAATTTGATCGAGAATTGGGGTTTGTGCAAGTTCCGGGTGCCAGGTGCTGGGCGCTGGATACTTGATGCTGGTTTCTCGGTTCCCGGCGCTCAGTGCCGCGTTCCCTGGCCCGGTCCCGCACCTTCGCCATGGGACCAGGATCTGAAGTGAGTCCCCTCTCCCCCGGGGAGAGGGATAGGGTGAGGGGCATCAGCCGGCATCCAGCATCAAGTATCCAGGACGCCCCTTGTGATTTCGAACATTCCAGCCTATCTTCCGGTCTACTCTTTTGAGTATCAGAATCGGGGGCGTCTTGGCTTCGACTTATGATTGAAAGTGTAGGCTGCATGTCGTGGTTGATCGGTTGGCCACGTAAAAAGCCGATCAAAAACCAAAAGCTAACGAAGAATTAGCAATGGCTGCTTAATTGACAGTCACGTTCGGGGGTCGACGCCTGCTAGGCCCCGGAGCGACAGCAGCAGGCTGGCACCCGCCCGGGGCGACCGCGGGGGGGTGTGAGATCTTCAAAACAGGTCGATCGGGCTGCGAGCTTTTGCCGGCTTCTCACCGTCGCCTTAAAACCCAAAGCCGGATAAACATGTAGAGGTTTATTGCAGAGATCATAAGGACAGGGGTTCGACTCCCCTCGCCTCCAGGCTTCGTTCTCCGCTTCGCTCCGAACTACGCCCGGGCAGGCCAGGCCCCCCGCCGGGCGTCCACCGGGATATACATATCTTCGAGGTATCCTTTCCGGGGAAACGACGAGAAATAATTCCCTCGGCTGCGCATTCACAATCCTTCAACCTCCTCTCCGGGCGCCGGACGAAGGCATTCCGGCCGGGTCCGGGCCATCGAACCGGGGCCCTCAGAAGCAATGAGGATTCCGGAGAAAAGTTTTCCCTTCTATTTATTGGTCCTGGCGCACTTCCTTTTCTTCAGTGCTCTGAGATTGTTCACGGACGGAATGTTTGTCGACGGCCTGGTCTATGCCACCGTCTCCAGAAACATGGCGGAAGGACTGGGCACGTTCTGGGCGCCGCATTTTTCGGATACCTTTTTTCACGGCGGCTTCTTCGAGCATCCTCCCCTGGCGCTTTGGCTGCAAAGCCTGTTTTTCGGGTTGCTTGGCGATGCATTGCTGGTCGAACGGCTCTACTCTCTGTGCGCCCTGGCGGCGACCGGGATTGTGATTCACCTGATCTGGGCGGAGATAACCGGAGACGGCAAGACCTCCTACCTTCCCCTCTTCTTCTGGCTCCTGGCGAGAGGAGTGATCTGGACGTATTCCAACAATCTCCTGGAAAATACCCTGGTGATTTTTGTCTCGCTGAGCGTGCTCTTCTATTTCAAGTCCCGGGCGGATTTCCGGTTTTTATTCCTTATCCTGGCAGGAGTCATGTCGATGCTCGGCATCCTGACGAAGGGATTCACCGGGCTCTTTGTCTGGGCCCTGCCGCTCTGGTGTTTTCTGGTCTCCGCCGATCGCCCGGCGAGAGTTATCTCGGATACCGCGGTGCTGGTGGCGGCAACCCTGCTTCCCCTGGCCGCGCTGTGGTGGCTTTCGCCCGCCGCGGCCGAGAGTCTCTCGAAATATTTCAATGACCAGGTCGTCGACAGTATTCAGAACGAATCGGCGGTCGCGAACCGCGCTTACATCCTCCGGAAGTTTCTCGAGGCCATCTTGCCCGTAGTGGTCGCGGCAGCGCTTTGTGTCTTCGCGGGGCGGAGGATGCAGGCGCCGGGCGTCGACTGGAAGCGCGCGCTGCCCCTGTTCTGCCTGACGCTCTCCGGAGTTGTGCCCATCATGATCAGCCTCAAGCAGCGTCCGTTTTACATCCACTGCGTCTACCCGTTCTTTGCGCTGGCCGTGGGAATCCTGCTTTTTCCCGTGGTGCGATCCCTGTTGGAGAGGATCGATCCCCGCGGCCGTGGATTCCGGCAGTTCCGGTGGTGCGCCTGGGTGCTGGTCGCGGCGGGCCTCGTCCTGACTGCTCTCTATTGGGGCCGACCGACACGCGACCAGGAATTGTTGTCCGATGTCCGTGCGATTTGCGAAATCGTCGCTCCGGGAACGACAGCGGGTATGAGCAGGGAGATTGTGGCTCCCGTCAAGAACGCCGCTTACTTCGCAAGATACGGAAGGGTTGAGTTGGACCGCAAAGACCTGGATCGAGAATTCTACATCGCCCCTCTACGCGAGTCTGCACCTCCCGATGGATTTGTCGATTCGGGCGCGCAGACCGCTCGCCTGAAATTGTTTCGCAAGGCGGATGCGCCCGGGAGCGGATCGCGACAATGACCTTGAGACCAACGAGTCCGTTTTTTGCCCTCCCTGGGGAGAGAGATTCCACGGGATGAGAGGCATCGGCAAATTACGGAAATACTGATAATTGTTGAATATTAAGTAATTCTTGCTACCGTAACCAGGCATGCCTGCCCTGTTTCCCCCCCGCGCCCTTGGCGTCAGTTTCGCCCTCTTGTGCGGCTTTACGACCCTGCTTTCCACGCCCTCCGCCTCCGCCGTTTCTGAGGAGGAAAAACGCCTCCGCGCCCTGTTCTTGCAGACCCGGGAGCAGAACCGACGCGCCGTCCAGAGGGGGACCATGACGCCTCCGCCCCCCGCTCCTCCTCAAAGAATCACGGCGCCCCGGCCGGCCCCGCAGGCAGTGCCGCCGCCGCAATCCCGAAGCACCCCTCCGCCGGCTCCGCAGCGACCCGTCCCGCCTCCGCCGCAAGTCCAGCCGGCCCTTTCGCCGGCCCCGATTCCCGCCCCGGCCCCAAAGCGAAATCTCCTCCGGTCGAAATCGCGCCTGACGCGGCCGTCCTCGTCTTCCCTCCAGGCCCGCGCTGATGCCGCCGAGGCGGCCCAAGCCCCTGCGGCGCAAGCAAGTACAGAGCACTCGAAGCCCGGGTTGTGGTCCCGACTTCGCTCCATGGTTTCCACGGGCGGGGCAAACGCATCCGGGCGCGCAGCGCCTGCGCCTTCCATCGCCGACAACGCGAAGCGGCGTCCCCAGCTGAATACGCCGCCGGCGAGCGCTCCGCCCGCCACGGCGACGACCGTATCGCACTCGAGGCCGGCGGTGCACTCCGCATCTGCGCCTGCGCCCGCGCCGCGGAAGACATCATCATCGATCAAGCAATGGTTTTCCGAGAAGACCTCGTCCCCGCCCCTCGCGGCCGCCGGCGGGCATCACTCTTCACCACCGGCCGTCCTCCAGCAAGAGGGGCCACCTGCTCCGCCGAAAATCGATTCGGAAGCACCCCCTGTGCCCGTCAAAGAAGAATCGCCGAAGGGCAAGCGCTCCATTTTCGCCTCGATTTTCGGAACCGAAGGAAAAGAAACCCCGCCGTCTACAGAAGCCGCAAGCAAATCGGAATCCGGCGGCAATCGTTCCTGGAAACAGAAGAAGAGCCAGCGGGATCAGCTCAAGGAAGTGGACGAGACGCGGCAGAAACTGCTGGCCATGCTGGGCAGCGCTCCCGGAGGTGAGTTGCGTTCGCAGACGGAGGAGAAGCTGAAGACCAAGCTGCCGTCCGCCACGCGCATCGGAGAGTTATCCCGGGACATCCCCGCGAGTCCTGAACCTGCGCCGGACCCCAAAGTGGAATCCGCACCGGAGCCCAATCCCGACCCCGTGCTGTTGGCAAAAGCGACGGGGGCATCGGAGAAATCCAAGCTGGCGCCACTGCCCGCACCTGAGACAGAATCCGCGCCCGATCCCGCACCGGAGGAGAAGCCGGAGCCGCCCGCGAAGACCGCCTCCGACAGTCCCATCGGCGCCCTGGGCGAAGTCAATATTCTGTCTGACAAGGAGATGGAGTTCGACCTGGAAAACGGCACCCTGGTCTTCATGGGCAATGCCAGGATGGAAGGAAAGACATTCGACATGCGCAGCAATCGGATCGTGGTGAACTTGTTCGAAGAAAGGGAGGGGATCGAGCAGGTCGTGGCCACGGGCGACGTGCGGATCAAGATTCCGGCGGCGGGTAATCGCAAAGCTTGCGACGCCAAGTGCGAAACCGCGACCTACGATCCGAGAGACGGGAGCCTGGTGCTGACGGGGTGGCCGGAGGTCACCAGCATGGGCGGGCGCCAGGTGGCGACCACCGCTTCCACCAAAGTGGTGCTCTCCGGGGACGGCCGCATGAAAATCCACGGCCGGAACAAGACCATTATCGGGGGATTATGATCGGGTGAAGCGAAGGATCGCTTCGTGATCTATTCAAATCCCGCGCCGTACTCGTTCGTCGGGTCGCGATACATGGAGTGAAGATGATCCAGGGGATTGCCGCCCAGATCCTGGCAGGCGTATTCGATGATCAAGGTGGGGCCCTGGATGCGATAGGAGACATCGCTGTCCTCGACCGTCGGCCCGTTCCAGGCGAAGTGCATCGCATCGATTTCCGCTTTCAAATCTTTCAATCGTTTGCCGGCGTAGGGTTCCGGTAAATCCCCGACGTATTGGCGCAGCAGTTTTGCGAGGAGCGCACGCTGCTTCTTACCGAATGCCCGGCACTCGATTCCCGCGGGATCCGGCACCACGCCGTCCTTGCCCGCCGCGGTGGCGATACGGCCGCGGCGCGGACCGATGATCGCCTTCTCCTGCTGGGTATCATCCAGGGAGTTCATCAGCGCGAAAGCGTCGTCGACTTCGCCCGCCATGGGGACGATTTCTTTCCCGGCAAGTTTGAAGGCGGCGGGCTGGGTGCCGATGAAAGAGGGAGACATGCCGACGTGATCGCCGTGAAAGGCAAGATTGACGGCCACGTGATGTCCATCCAGCTGCAGCGCCCACGGCGCCGTGGCCGACGGATCTCCGAAGACGGCGAGCCAGAAATTTTCCGCGCCGAATCCAGGCCGGGGCCGGCCGCCGCGCAGCAAGCGGTCGTCGGCCAGCATGATGTTGCGCACTTTTTCGTATCCCTGCTTGCTGAGCACGGTGGCGAGCAGGTCGCAGGCAAGCTGGAGTTGCTTCTTATTGCAGTCGCCGAGCCGCACACCGCCTTGAGGCCCCCTGGGCGGCACATTGGTCCACTTCTGCTTTTCGGGACTGTCATTCGGCAGCAGGGCCTGTGCTTTCAAAGTTTCGTCCAGTGAATCCAGAAATGCGGAGGCCGCTCCGGCCATGGCTTCGGGTGTATGCGCATCGACCTTTGCCGGGGTGTAGGATGCCAGGACTTCGCTGACCCGGGACGGGTGGTTATCCGATTGGGCCATGGAACTAAGCACCGATGAAAGGAGGACGATGGTGGAGAGGAAAACAGGGAGAGGGTTCATGATCCTGCAAGAGTATGGGGGCGGGAATGAAAGGGCCAGATCTTATATACCGTGGAAGGCACGGGATACACGGAAGTGCTCACGGAATTTCCTGATCGGTGGACTCGTCCTGTGAAGCCTCGGCGGAGGAGGAAGCCTCATTGGAGTGCTCGCGCACGCTCGCAGCTACATTGCCTGACCAGGATAGTGCTCGCTCACGCTCGCACCTACGCGTGCGCCGTATCGCAGAAAGGCTATTCGCTCCTCCGTTTCCTGAGGTGGGCAAAACCGACCAGTTTTCTGGAATTCTCGTCCCAGAGACGGAAGGTAATCGACTTGAGGCTGCTCAGGAGTGTCATGGGCTTCACCTCGGTAAACATGGGATCGGAGAGATGGCAGCGCTCCAGATTGTAATTGGGGATCCGGGGGCTGAGATGATGGAGATGATGGAAGCCGATGTTGCCGGAAAACCACTGCAGAATTCTGGGCAATTTGTAGAAGGAACTGCCTTCCAACGCGGCGGCCGTATAATCCCAGTCCTCGCCGCGCTCCCAATAAGCGTCCTCAAACTGGTGCTGCACGTAAAACATCCAGACCCCGCAGGGAAAGGCCACTGTCACGATGGTCAGTTGGATGATCAACCAGGGCAGAAAGCCGAAAATCGCAATCAGTCCGGCGGCCAGGGAGAACACGGCAACATTCATGATCCAGACCGAATGTATTTCGCGCGAGCCGGCGTTCTTTGTCGGAAACCGTTCGCGGATCAGGAAGAGGACCAGGGGACCGATGAGGAAAAGAATGAGTGGATTCCGGACGAGGCGGTAAGAGAATTTTTTCCAGCGGGTAGAGTCGAGATACTCCTGCACCGTCAAGGTCCAGACGTCGCCCACGCCGCGCCGGTCGAGATGACCGCTGGTGGCATGGTGCAGGGAATGCTCCCACCGCCAGTGATAGTAGGGAGTGAAAACCAGCATCCCGGTGATGAAACCCCAGAAGTTGTTGGCGCGCCGGGATTTGTAAAAGGATCCGTGGCCGCAATCGTGAAAAATGATGAAGACCCGGATCAGGAATCCTCCGGCGAGGATCGCGAGGGGAATCGTCAACCACCAAGAGATCGAAAGGCTCAAGTGCATCAGACACCAGAGCGCGGCATACGCTCCGACCGTGTTTACGATCTGCCAGCTGGCCCGCCAGAAACTGGGTTTTTCGTATTCGGCGACGATCTCTTTCCACTTGGCGACGGATTCGCGATGGCTCTGTTTTTCAAGGGTTTGCGCGTTAACAGGCATAGGTTTTCTTCTGACAGAGTCGTCCATTTCCGGTCTCTCATCAAGGGCGGCCGGCGCCCGGCCATCACTTGCCCAACCGATTTAGCGTTGCGGCTTCGCCTGTTTCCGCCGGCTCCTCGACGGGCGCTTATTTCGCAGCGTTGAGGACCGCTCTCCTTTTGAGTTGTGCTTGCGTTTTGCCGTGCCCGCCGGTCGTTTGCCTCGCTTGGTTTTCCCCGCAGACGGCGCCAGCCGAAAATCCACCTGCTTCTTGAAGGAATCCACTTTGGCCACTTCCACCTCGACGCGATCTCCCAGCCGGATTACGCGACGGTTGCGGCGCCCCCGGATCTGGATGCGCGCCGCGTCAAACTCGTAGAAGTCGTCCTCGACGATGGAAAGCGGCGCCAGCCCGCTCATCCCAAGATCGGTGACATCGACGAAGAACCCGAAGTTTCGGATGTCGGTTACGAGCGCGGTGTATCGTTGCGGGTTTCCGGATTTCAGCTGGGCCTTCAGAAAGGCATACAGCTTGACGTCCTTGCTGTCCCGCTCCGCGTCCGCCGAGTTGCGTTCCGTGGAGGAGATGCGATCCGCGGTTTTCTTCAGAGACGCCAGGGTGCCGTTCTTGTTCTGGAACAAGCTGCGGTGGACGACGAGATCGGCATAGCGGCGAATTGGAGATGTGAAGTGCGTATATTTCTCTTTGGCCAGCCCGTAATGCCCCAGCGTCTCCACGGAATAACGCGCTCTCATCAGCGATTTCAGAAACCCGATCTTGAGCGCCTGCCCGATCGCCAGGCTGCCAAGCCGCTTGAGAAGTTTCTGCACTTCGGCCGGTTTCTCCAGATTGCCGCAGGGAACATTGTGGCTGAGCACTTCTTCCCGGTATTCACGCAACCGCCGCGGGTCCGGTTTTTCATGCACCCGGTGAATGGCGTGCCGCTTCAGCTTCATCAATCGTCCCGCCACGGCTTCATTGGCGAGCAGCATGAATTCTTCGATCAATTGATGCGATAGATCGTTCTCGACCTTCTCGATCTTTTTGAGTCGGCCGCGGGCATCGAGCCGTATCTTCGTCTCTGGGAAATCGAGATCGAGCGAGCCGGCCTGAAAGCGCCGCCGCCGGATGCGCTGCGCCAGCCGGCTGGCCTCGTGCAGGATTTGATGAATGGCGCCTTCGGGCTTGTCCTCCAGCGCGGCGAGCGCCTCCTTGTAAGTGAAGCGCCGCCGGGAATGAATGATCGCCGGATAAAAACTGGAGCGCAGCACCTTTCCGTCGTCCGCAATCAGGAATTCGACACACTTGGTAAGCCGGTCGACATTCGGCTTGAGTGAGCAGAGCTCATTGCTGAGGGCTTCCGGTAACATGGGAATCACCCGGTCCACCAGGTAAGTGGAGTTGCCGCGCCGATGGGCTTCTTCATCGAGTGCGGACCCGGGTTTCACGTAATGCGACACGTCTGCGATGTGCACCCAGAGTTTCCAGCGGTTTGAGTCCGTGCGTTTCAGGGAGAACGCGTCGTCAAAGTCTTTGGCATCCTCCGGATCGATGGTAATGACCGGGTGGCTGCGACAGTCGGTGCGGCCGGCGCGGTCGCGGCCGGAAATTTCGCTTCCCAAGCGCCGCACTTCCTGCAGCACTTTGCGCGGAAATTTCAACGGCAGGTCGTAATGGCGCAGGACCGCGAGCATATCCACTCCTTCGGCGGTCGGCGGACCGAGGACCTCCGTGATTTCGCCCTCGGGATTGGTGTGACGGGATTCCCATTGGCGAAGCTCGACCACCACTTTATCGCCGGCACGGGCCGGACGGCCCACATCGCGCGGCGGCGGCACATAAATGTCGTGCGGCATCCGTGGGTCATCCGGGATGACGTAGAGGAATTGCTTGCTGCGTTTCAAAGTGCCCACAATCTGCTTGCGGCGACGCTCGAGCACACGCACCACGGTGCCGGTGTCCGGTGTATCGCGGGAAGCACGCATGCCGCCCGGCTGCACATTGCGCCGGACCAGGACGTGATCCTCATGGAGCGCGGTGGACGTTTCGCTGGCCGGGATCGCAATCTCGCCGACACCCGGCGCATCGGGCGTCAAGAATCCGCGCCCCTGGCGGGTGATCTGGATCCGCCCGGGGATTAAGTCGGCTTCCTGGGGCAGGATATAGCGATTCCCTTTGATTCGGGCGATCCGGCCGGTGCGCTCAAGTTCCCGCAGTATTTGCTGGAGTTGCTGCTGCTGGTTGGGCGGCCGTTTCAGACCGCGGAGAAGTTCGGGGACATTCGCGGGCACATAATCGCTGCGGCCCAGCAGCTTCAGGATCTTATCTTCCATAACAGCACGTAAACAGGCGGCCCGTGCCGCGCCTTCTCATGGGGCGTCAGGCCCGGGCCGAACGGAGGCTGAAGACTGTTTCTCAAAAATATTTACAAAAAAGAAGGCGATAATGAGTTATTCAGGTTCCGCGAAGCGGGATGGGGGTCTCGGAATGCGGAAGCCGGAACTCAGGGGTCGGGAGCCGAGGACTGGGCAGGCTCCCGGCCAGCGCGTCCATTCTCCGTAGTCACCATGCATCGGGACGAAGGAAGCACCCGGGTTGAACCGGGTGCAAAGCCCTAATCGAGGCGGTGTTTTGGACAAAATATGCGGAGCTGATGGTCCCAGTCAGCTTTAGGCTGCTGCCTTGCCGTATTAAATGGAAGGAATGTGGTAATTGGCCGTGAGGAGCCCCAAAGTAGGCAGGTTGCACCCGACAGGACAACGAATCGTGAGCAAACCGCCCGATTGAGATCGTAAGCCGGCGACCGGCCATCGCGGTGCTTTGCACATTCCAATGGCCGCCACCGGACGCAAGATGCACCTCCGGAATCATCAGCAAAGTCTCATTGTCATGATCATGGCCGCGGCGATGATCATTTTTTCGGCTGTTGTGTCGCCGCTCTCTGCGCAACCGGCACGGAATCCGTCGCCTCGGCAGTCACTGGAGGAGCCGTTTGCGGTTTTGATGGCTGCCGCCGAGCGACTGGAGCGCGTGGAGTTGCCGCGCGAACCGCCCGGCTTCCGCCGGCGCATCTGCCTCCATCGGGGCCCGTTCAAGTATCCCTATCTTTGCGTGATCGATACCCTGTCATCCGGACCCGGGGACGGTTCGAAAGGGCAGGGGAGCGCACGCGCTCCAGAGCGCCTGGTGAAGCGCGAAGTCCGCTGCGCCGATCACGTCATGGTGAAGCTGCCGCCGGGGACGGATGAGAAAGCTTTCCGTGAGCTGGTTCGCGACCTGGGCCTGCGGGTGCGAAAGAGGCTGCCGTGTGCCCAGGTTTTTTTAATTTCCTCCGATACGGTGACGCTGGACACCATTCCCCGATTGATGGAGCAACTCGCTTCCGAAGGGCCGCCCGGGATCCGCGTCGAGCCGGATTACATGGTGGAAGCACTGGAGACATTTCCCGACGATCCCGGCTTGGCCGCACAGTGGGCCATTCACAATACCGGCCAGACGGGCGGCACCCCGGGCGTCGACATGGACGCGCCTCAGGCGTGGGACGTGGTTACCGGTCACCGCGCCATCGTGGTGGGCGTGATTGATTCCGGGATTCAATACACGCATCCCGATCTCGCGGAGAACATGTGGGTGAATCCCGGGGAATTCCCCGGCGACGGCGTCGACAACGATGGGAACGGCTACGTCGACGACGTTTACGGATACGACTTTGTCAATGGAGACAGTGATCCCAACGACGACGTGTCTCATGGCACGCATATCGCGGGAATTATCGGCGCCGCCGGCAACAATGCAGAGGGTGTTTCCGGTGTTACCTGGCGCGTCTCGCTGATGGCCTTGAAGTTTCTTACGCCCTACGGCGGATGGAAATCGGATGCACTTGAGGCGCTGGCCTACGCCACCGCCAACGGCGCGCACCTGACTTCGAATTGCTGGGGATCCTCCAACCGCAGCGACTTTTTCGAACAGGAAATCGAGAACGCCCGCGATCACAACAATCTCTTTGTGGTAGCCGCGGGAAACGGCAATCTCAACCTCGACGAGACGAATTACTATCCAGCGAGTTACGCGACGGACAATATCATCTCGGTGGCGAAGCTGAATCACGACAATGATCTCGCCTACCCATCAAATTACGGCTCCTCGAGCGTGCATCTCTCGGCTCCGGGAGAAGATGTTTACAGCACAGTTCTCGAGGGCCGATACGGGCTCAAGTCGGGAACCTCGATGGCGGCGCCGCAGGTGGCGGGCGCGTGTGCGCTGTTGCTGAGCGTGAATCCGGGAATGGCGTATACAAATTTGAAGAGTTACATTCTCTCCGGTGTCGACCCCGTGCCCGCGGTGCCAACCAACAGAACAACGATCAGTGGTGGCCGATTAAATGTGGCGAACTCCCTGGCTCTCGTGCCTGCAGAACCATTCGTCGCATTGTCCGAGCCCTCGATCGACGACGATTCCGCGGGAGCAAGCATTGGCAATGGCGACGGTTTCGCGAACCCCGGGGAAACGGTAGAGATCGCGCTCGAGGTGGAGAATCTGGGGCTGGCTGCGGCGGCGAATCTCACGGCGACGCTGGCGCCGGCCGCCGCGGCGGACCCGCTGCTGACAATCTCCGGGGGGACGATTGCGATCGGGAATCTGGCGAGTAACTCGCAGATCCAAGCCGGGGAAAAGTTCGCGATCGCGGTGGACCCGTCGGCCGCGACGCCGCACACTGGTGAATTCCTGATAACGATTCAGGATATCATGGGGAACAGTTGGGTTTACGACTGGAAGTTGACGGTTTACACGTCGGTTTCAGTGTCGGGTTATGTCAGGGACGGGAATCCTCCGGGCGATCCGGTTGTGGGCGCAACCGTTTTTCCGAACGGGCCGGCCTCGGGGGACTTCACGACGGACGCGTCAGGTTTTTACAGCATCACGATGGTCGATGGAGGTTATCTGTTGACGGCCGCAGCGCCGGGTTATGCGCCTACCAGGCCGCTGGAGGTTACCGTGGACCAGGCGTCGACACCGATAGTAGAAGATCTCGCGGTGCAGCGCCTTTACACGTTCTCTTACCCGGGTTTGATCGAGGTTCCGGGTTCCGGTTCGGGATCCGGCGCGGCGACGCCGTATCCTTCTACCATTGACGTCAGCGGGATCACGGGAACCATCACATGGATGAAGGTAACGCTGGACGGTGTGACACACCCGCAGCCGGGGGATCTCGACATTCTCCTCGAGGGGCCGCAGGGTCAAACCGTCATGCTGATGTCGGATGTCGGAGGCCAGTCCGGCGTCGACGACCTTCACCTTCAGATCGTGCCGGGAGAGGGCGTGCCCATCCTGCCCAGCATCGGGAACCTTTATTCGGGCATGTTTCGCGCCACGAACCTCGGCGCGGAAGACATTCTGGAGCCTCCTGCTCCGGCGCCGCCTCATGGCGCCGCGTTGGATGACTTGATCGGAACCAGTCCCAACGGTCAATGGAAACTCTACGTCTACGACGACGTCAGCGCGACCGCAGACGGGTCCATCGGCGGTTGGAGTTTCGAGTTTGTCGTGGCGGACACCTATCGACTGTGGGCGGATGCTTTTTTCCAAGACCCCACTGCTGCCATTGCCGCGCGTCTGGGTGACGCGGACCGGGACGGCATCGTGAATCTGATGGAATACGCGCTCGGTCTGCGACCGCTGACGGCATCCAGGGAAGGGCTGCCACAGCTGAGCAGAAGCACGGTATTCGATTCCGTGGCGGCCGTTTCCGGGAGTGGTGGCGAGGAACTCCTCGTGCTGACTGTGAATCGGCAATCGGTCCGCAGCGATATTGATTACACCGTGGAGGTTTCCAGCGACCTGATGACCTGGCAATCCGGCCCGCCGCACACCGTTACCACGATCGATACTCCGACGATGCTCGAAGTCCACGACACCGCACCGTTCCCGGATTCGGGCCGGCGGTATATGAGGCTTCGCGTCGACGAGAAATAGGAATTTGCGCAACCGGTTTAGGAGGGCGCACATCTCGTCCGCATCTTTCGGCGCGCAACGCTGAAGAGTAGGCCCGACGCTCCGCGGCGGGCACGCTGGGAATACCCCGTCGCGGAGCGCCGGGGCTACGCTCCGGAGAGAGGCGATAGATGACCTGTCCCTGCTAATTCGCTGAAGAGTAGGCCCGACGCTCCGCGGCGGGCACGCTAAGAATACCCCGTCGCGGAGCGCCGGGGCTACGCTTCGGAGAGAGGCGATAGATGACCGGCGATAGATGACCTGTCCCTAATGGCGCTCGGCTGGAACCAATTTGGAGTGCGGTGGCTTGACACCGCTTTGGATCGCTGGCCGTTAACAACCAAAGCGCCGTCAAGCCGGCGCACTCCAAAGCGCTCCGCGCCCTGCGAATGCGCGCACGATCAAAGAATTCGCTTAAGGTAGCGCCATTCTGACCTGTCCCTAATTCGCTTGTCCCTAATTCGCTCCGCTGGGAATACCCCGTCGCGGAGCGCCGGGGCTACGCTCCGGAGAGAGGCGATAGATGACCGGCGATAGATGACCTGTCCCTAATGGCGCTCGGCTGGAACCAATTTGGA
>JAHEJT010000063.1:0-5692 GCA_024638765.1 Verrucomicrobiales bacterium | reverse complement strand
ATTCGCTCCGCTGGGAATACCCCGTCGCGGAGCGCCGAGGCTACGCTCCGGAGAGAGGCGATAGATGACCTGTCCCTGCTAATTCGCTTACATTGCCGGATCTGCGCAGTGCTTGCTCACGCTCGCACCTACATTGCCGGATCTGCGCAGTGCTTGCTCACGCTCGCACCTACATTGCCGAGAAAGGCATTCGATGACCTGTCCCTAATTCTCCCTTCTAGTGGGATTAGGCTTGATAAACTGATCAATTAAATCTAATAATTTCAAAAAGCAGGGAAATCCGGGTTTCTGGAGCCCTGCTGACTTTTCCCTTTATTTCTGCATCCATCCGCAAGAATGGTTTCACGGGAACTCCGTTGCCTCTTCATTCACGTCCCCAAGGCGGCCGGCAACTCCATCATGCAGTCGCTGGGGACGCGCTGGGCACACCACAAGGACCTGGCCCGTTACCGCAGCGAATTGGGAGACGAACAGCTCCGGGATCTCTTCAAGATCACTTTCGTACGCAATCCCTGGGATCGGGTTCTCTCGGAATACAATTTCCAGCGAAAGAAACATCAACGCGCCGATACCGTCCGACTCTTTCTGCACCGGGAAGACGGTAGCGAGCGCACCTTTTCCGAGTGGGTGAAATACGCGCTGAGTCACCCCGAGGCGCATTCCCCGAAGGATTGGGGCGGCAGACCCTCCGATCACATTCACCGGATGTCCCCACAGTATGACTGGATTTCTCTGAACGGCCAAATTGCCGTCGATTTCGTCGGGAAAATCGAGCGACTGCAGCACGACTTCGATGCGGTGTGCGGTCGCCTGAAAATTCCGAAGATTCGCCTTCCCCGCAAGAACCGGAAATTTCATTGGCATTACTCCCGGTATTACGACGACGAGACGCGGGATCTCGTTGGCGATTATTACCAGAGCGATATTGAGGCGTTTGGGTATGCGTTCGGCGCATAGGGGCGAGGCTTCGCCTCGCCATCGACGGTCCGCGGTCGATGGTCGACGGTCCACAGGCTGAGGCCAGAGACGGGGGACGAAGCGGGGCGACCGGTGACTGGACGGGTCTGGATCCCGATAAGTGGGGACTTAGGCCGGCATCAGCCTCGATTTGCAGCGCCCAGCGTCCAGTGTCAAGATCGGCGGCGGGATAACGCGGCCAGGGCGGCGACGGCCAGGAGAATCGGGCCGCGCGGTTCCGGGACGGGCACCGTGGTGGGGTCGACGAACGTAATCGGAGTATCGAACATATTGAGGGCAAACTGGCGCGCCTGGGTCGTTACGCGCGTGCCTTCAAGCCCCAGGCGAAAAGAAAATGAGGAGATGTTCGTGTAATCGAGCTCGAACGCGTGGAGCGGATCCAAGGTGATACCGGGAGGGCCGCCGTTCAGAAGCGAAGTAAATTTCACCGACACCGGGCTGAGGCTGAGAATATTCGCGTCCACCTGAGTCGGGTTATCGATGGTGTATGCATCGAACTCGTTCATTACGAGAAATTCATAAGTGTCCCCAGCGACGTTGTTGCCGTCGACGTCATGGGCTGCAAGAATGAAGTCGGAGACCGTCGTGGTCGTCGTGGTGTCGGCGAGGACGAAGGTCACTGTAAAATCCGCGTAATCGCCGTCACTGGCTGTCCCATCTATAAGCGGCTGAAAATATTCGTACATTCCCTCGGAACTGGGATCGGAGGGATCATCGAAGGTGAAGATGCTCGCGCCCGGCGATAAGGCATCGATGGAAACGAGCGCGTCGACGCCCGTGGTGACGTCGTCGTAGCGGTAGACCGCGTTCACCTGCTTGTCCGTTCCGGAATGAATGGCAAAATCACCGAAGGTGAGGCTGACCGCCTGGGCGCTGGTCGCGGGAAGAAAGAGAAGAAGGATGGGTGCGAGGCACAGCGCCACGGCGGCGGCCGGGATCCGGACGGGGCCTTGGCACCGGGCGGAGGCGGGCCGTCGAAGCCGCCCCGGCGGGGAAGGAACACTGCGAATCATGGGACGACCAATGTATAATTATTATGATATTTGTCAATATATATGAAATATTAAGAGATCCTTACTGAAGACGAGAGTCCGTAGCCGGTAGTCCGGAGTCCGGAGTCCGGAGTCGGAAAGTGGGGCAGGTTTTCAACCTGCCCTTGAAAGCCGAAGAGCAGGTTGAAAACCTGCTCCACTTTGAGTCAGTCCAAATGGCAGCTCCGCGGGACGATTTGATTACTGGTGGGACGGGTTGGCAACCCGTCCTAGGCCAGATGGAATCAATCGATTCGCCGGCGTAAAAAATGAGCGCCGACTAGCGCAGATGAGCCGGTTAAGAATTTTTTGCTTTGATACGAGAGGCAACAGCGGCGAGGAGATACGGCACGTTTACGAAGAAGATCAGCAGCATGAGCATGAGGTGCTCGAAGTTAAGAGACATGACGCGACTGATGGTGAGATGAAAGCTGATCAAAACGAGACCAATCACGGTGCCCCAGGCGCGGCCGAGTAACGCCAGTGGCGCGAGAAATTCGAGGAGAAGGCCACAGCCCATAAAAAACCGGCAGGTGTCGGGTGAGGCCAGGAAGACTTTTTCGATTTTCTGCGAGAGCACCGCAAACGGCATATCCAGGATGGAGAAGAGCCCCTCCCCGGCGCCGGACGCTGTCTCTTCGAGCTTGTTGTAATACTCCGACATCCGCGTCTTCTCGAGTTGCAGCGGAAAATACTTGGCATCTCGCACCCAGCTGCCACCGGAATCGATCATCTTGGTGATGGCAGTCACGAGATAAGTCGCGGCGATGGTCTGCCGGGTGCCATGCGCGAGTTCGCGCTGGTGCGTGAGCGCGTGGTGGGCGTCGCTATCGGCTGTGTTTTCAGGAGCGCGCTTTCTCTCGGTGGCGACGCGGTAGAGGACGATGGCCGTCTGCACAAGGAGCACCAGGGCGACGACTTGCCGGTGATGGGTGGCGGCCCCCTGCGATAACGCCAGGGTCCCGGGCAAGATAACGAGCAGCGTGATCAGAGGCAGCGCCGCCCAGAGAAATTTTCCGCTGATATAAACCGCCAGCGCGATCACGAGCACCCATTGCAACGCGCCGAGCAGTTCGGGGTTCCCGAGAAAACTCAGATCGAAGAATCGCGCCAGACCCACGGGATCGGGTTGATCCGCGAGCGATCCCACTTGCCGGGGATACGACTGGTAAATGTCGTAAACCACCAGTGCGAAAAAAAGCCGCATGAAGAAGAGCTCGTAATGGGCGTGGGGGATCGTGCTTCGCACGGGAATTGCTTCGCAGTAAAAGGTTAAAGGTGGGAAAGTGGGAAGGTGGAATTGCGCTGCTGAGGCAGCGGATGCTTGATAATCGCAGGCGGGACGCCTGCGTCACATTGGGCCGGGGGCCGGTGGTAACTTTTCACCTTCATACGTTTTACCTTCCGACTGCCCTTGAGGGCATAGTCACGGCACCTCCGCAATGAATGCGGGTTCCTTTACAATTTCCCCGTCTTGGTACTTGAGGCCGACTTTGTGGAAGCGGAGGGGGCGGTGCTTGTGCAGTGCGGGGCGGGCGTGTGCTTTGCAGTTATCGAGCAGCCATTGCAAGGTGTACTCGCCGGCGGGACGTTGTTGCCCGGGCGTCATGAACTGGTACCCCTTTATTTCCATCCCATCGGCCTCGAGATCTTTACGCACCTCGGTGAGCTTGCCGCCGAAGATCTTCTTGAGCCGGGACGTCCGGATCCCGGTGATGCCCTCGACGGGAATGGGCTGGTCCTGCCCATCAGTGAGGTAAACGTAATAGGAGTAACTGGAAAAACTTCCGTACATGGGGAAATCCGAGAACGGAAAGTTCTCCTGGATGAGCAGACACAAAACCGTCATCACCAGCATCACCTTGAGGGGGAGCTTTTTCCAAAACGACAGAATCGCGCTGGCTTTCTCGGGTGGTGAGGCCATGATTCACTGAGGCTAAGTGACCGCCCGGGTTTTACAAGAACCCAGAGACTCTCTTCCATTTTTCCCCTCACAAACGGCACGACCGGCCACACATGGACGATCTATTCGAGAAATCCCGGGAGGCGACCCAGGAGCCCGACTCCATCGACGACGGGGATCCGGGGGAAGATCGAATTGATCCCCGGACCGCGGCGATACCACTGGCGACGCGGATGCGGCCGCGCACCCTGGAGGAGTTCGCAGGCCAGGAACATATTCTGGGCGAAGGCAAACTGCTGCGCCGGGCGGTGGAGGTCGACCGTTTCTCCTCCCTGATCTTTTACGGCCCTCCCGGGGTCGGGAAAACGAGCCTGGCGGAGATCATCTCGCGCCAGACCGCCTCCCGTTTCGTCAACTTGAGCGGGGTGGAGAGTAATGTCGCCGAGATCCGTAAAGCCGTGGAAGCCGCCGGCACGATGCGGCGATTGCACGGCGTCTCCACGACGCTTTTCGTCGACGAGATCCATCGCTTTAACAAAGCCCAGCAGGATGTCCTGCTCCCGCACATCGAGCGC
Organism: Verrucomicrobiales bacterium; assembly: GCA_024638765.1. Classification (GTDB taxonomy): domain Bacteria; phylum Verrucomicrobiota; class Verrucomicrobiia; order Verrucomicrobiales; family DEV007; genus JAHEJT01. The sequence goes on along the minus strand of JAHEJT010000063.1, from coordinate 1,205 downwards.
GGGACGGTGCGATTCATCGGCGCGACCACGCATAACCCGTATTTCTATATTAACAGCCCGCTGGTATCGCGATCCCAGGTGTTCCAACTCGAATCGCTCAACGAGGAGGATCTCATTCCGCTGGGGCACCGGGCGCTGGCGGATGCCGCGCGCGGGCTCGGGGCGCTCCAGGTGGATGCCACCGAGGAAGCGCTGGCCCACCTGGCGGCGCGTTGCGACGGGGACGCCCGGAAATTCCTGAGCGCGCTGGAACTGGGAGTCCTGACCACGCCGCCGGACACGCAGGATCGAGTCCGGTTTGATCTGCAGGTCGCGGAGGAGTCGATCCAACAGAAGACGGTAGTATACGATGGAGACGGTGACGCCCATTACGACACCATCAGCGCTTTTATCAAGAGCATGCGCGGGTCCGATCCGGATGCGGCGATTTACTGGCTGGCCAAGATGCTGTATGCCGGCGAGGACATTCGATTTATCGCGCGTCGCATCGTGATTTGCGCGAGCGAAGATGTGGGTCTGGCGGATTCGAACGCATTGCGCGTGGCGGTGGCGGCACAGCAAGCGGTGGAATTCATCGGCATGCCGGAAGCGCAGATCCCGCTGGCGCACGCCACGATATACCTCGCCACCGCGCCGAAGAGTAATCGCGCTTACAACGCAATCAAGGAGGCGACGCGGGATATCGAGCAAGGGAGGACCCTGGCGGTCCCGGAACATCTGCGCACGCCGACGCGAAAGAAACTGGCGCGCGGCAGCGGCGCGACCGAGGAAGACACGGATTACAAGTACAGTCACGATTACGAAGACGCGTTTGTGCCGCAGGCGTATCTGCCGGAGGGGCGGCGCTATTACGAGCCCAGCGATCACGGCCAGGAGAAGCGGATCCGGGAAAGGTTGGATTACTGGCGGGAGCGGTTTGAGGGGGGTGGAGAGAGTTAATCGTTGTTGGTTAATCGATCGTAGGGAGAGAGCGCCGCGAAGCGGGGATCAACCCTGCGTCACACTGAAGTAGGCCCGACGCTGAAGTAGGCCCGACGCTCCGCGGCGGGCTTCCTTGGAGGACCCCGTCACGGAGTGCCGGGGCTACTTTCCCCAGGCGAGCTTTCCTGGAGGACCCGTCACGGAGTGCCGGGGCCACTTTCCCCAGGCGGGCTTTCCTGGAGGACCCGTCACGGAGTGCCGGGGCTACTTTCCCCAGGCGGGCT
>JAHEJT010000230.1:6136-6782 GCA_024638765.1 Verrucomicrobiales bacterium | reverse complement strand
AGGTCCGACGCTTCCTCAACCAGGCGACCTTCGGCGCCACCGACGCCACGGTCTACGACATGATAAACAACTGGATTCCCGCCGCCGGCAACGACCGGATCCAGGCTTACAGCAACTGGATGGACGACCAGATCGACAACATCCCGCAGACTTACCTCGTCGATTACACCCTCGCCGCCGATAACCAGGAGTGGACCTTGCGCGGCTATTTCGATGCCAGCCGTTGGAACAGTCCCGTCCCCAACGGAAATTCCGTGCCCACCCGGCCCGCGACCTTCCCCTCCATCGACCGCACGACTTACGCCGGCACCAACCTCCTCGGCCAGGCGGTCAACTCCATGGTCCACTTTCCCTCGAACCAGTGGATTCCCACGCAGAACTACCCGCTCACCCAGGCCGAAATCAACTGGGGCAAGAACGAAAACCTCTACGTGCCCTTCGACCTCGCCGAGCCCAACCATAACAACCGCCGCCGCGGTCACTGGCTCCTCATGCTCAATGCCAAGGACCAGCTCCGCCAGAAGATGGGCTACTCCCTCCAGCAGATCCTCGTCGTGTCCGACAAACTGACCCGGATCCGCACCCACCACGTCCCGGCGGCCAATTACCAGGACCAGCTCAATACCTACGCCTTCGATCACTTCCG
>JAHEJT010000230.1:0-6126 GCA_024638765.1 Verrucomicrobiales bacterium | reverse complement strand
CAACTGGAGCCCGATCATGGGCAAATGGCTCTCGAGCCTCAAGAACCAGCAGGCCTTCGACACCTCGCAGCCGCCCGACGGCATTCCCGATGTCTTCCCGGATGAAAACCTCGCCCGCGAGGATATGCAGCTCTTCTCCATCGGCCTGCTCACCCTCTGGCGCGACGGCACCCTCAAGCTCTCGGCGGACACTGGACTCCCCGAGCCCACTTACACCAACGCCGATATCACCGAGTTCGCCCGCGTCCTCACCGGCCAGAGCTTCTCCCGCAACGCCGGCGACCGAGGCGACTGGGGAGTCGTGTCGGGATTCGATCAGGGCAATCCCTTCGACACCAACAATAACAATGCCGGCGGCGCCGATAACGATGGCCTGCTCTGGAACACCAACTTCAACCTCGGGGAAGGCAACAAGTATTACTCCCACCAGTTCAATTACCCGATGCGCATGTTCGGCGCCAACCACGATCCCGGCGTCAAGACCCTCGCCGGCGGCAAGGTGATCAATAACACCGGCACAGGCAATCTCGACGCCCGCGGCCGCAACGACGTCGAGGATGCCGTCACCTGGTTCGCCGGCCAGCCGGGAAGCGACAGCTTCGACATGAGCACCGCCCACCAGAGCACTCCGGCCTTCATCGCCGAACGCCTCATCCAGCGCTTAACCAAGAGCAATCCCTCGAGCGCTTACCTCTACCGCGTGGCCGACGCCTTCGCCGCGGACGGCGGCAACCTGCGCGACACCATCAAGGCCATCCTCCTCGATTACGAAGTGCGCGAACTGAGTCTCGCCGACAGCGACACCACCACCGGTCTCAAGAAACCGCCGCTGGATTCCTTCATGAAGCTCTACCGCAACTTCTCGCAGCGCGATACCGGCGGCGGCGTCTTTACCGAAACCGCCTTCAGCCAGTATCCGATCGCCGATCCCGCGCTGGCCGGTGTCGACGCGATTCCCGCCAATGCGCAGTTCGTCAACGCGACCACCGTCCCCGCGGACGCCTACCTCAACACCTTCGGTTATCCCACCGCCCAGGCCGCGAACTTCACCATGAACTGCGTCTTCCTCTTCGGAAACACGGATGGCCTTACAGGTACTATAGACCTGAGCATGTCGCCGTTCCGCCAGGATACGGTCTTTAATTTCTACCTGCCGGGATACAGCCCCGGCGGTCCCGTCGCCGATTCCGGCCTGGTCTCCCCGGAACTCCAACTGGCCACCGAAACCAGCGTTATCAAGAACATCAATTACCACCGGATCCTCGATGTCGGCACCAACGGCATCGGCGTCAACGATCTTGGCGGCAACCCCGGCCAGAACGCCGCCGGCACCGAGAACAAACCGGCCAATTACAACGCCCGGCTGCTCTACGGTGATAGCACCCCGGATGATGCCTTCACTCCTGCCGGGAGCACCACCACCGTCGGCACCTATGACAACGTCCGCATCGCCCTCGTGGAGTGGGGAGAAAACATCGTCACCTGGGCCCCCGTGGGCACTGGAGTCAACACCACGACCGCCTTCGATGATATCGTCGCCCTCGTCGACGAAATCGACCGGCGCATCCTGGACGGCCGTTTCGCGGCCAAGTATGACATCGACCCCGGCCTCAGAACCAATGCAGACACCGCCAACGAAGATGGCGCCGTGGACGGCATCAATGAGACCAAGTCGACCACCAACGACGGCAACCTCACCAACGACAAGGAACTCCGCAACCCGCGCGAGCTCCTCGTCAAGGGATTGTACGACAGTATTTACAACCCCTACTCCACCAATCCAACCGGCGCCCAGAACGCCAAGCGCGATCTCTTCCGCTACGCGCTCGAACTCATGACCGGCTTCCCTGAGTTCCTCGTCCACAAGTAATCGGCCATCTCTCCCACTTTTTACTTTTTACCTTCCTACCTTTAACCCCGCGCTCTAGCCATGAATAAAGACAGAGATCTCAAACTCAAAGCCGACGACCTGAAGTTCCGCATCAACCGGCGCAACTTCCTGGGCCGTTCGGCACTCGCTTCCATCGGCCTCGGCGGCATGACTCACATGCTCTCGAACCTGCGCCTCATGGACCGCGCCGTGGCCAACATCACGCCAGATGTCGTCGGCAACGATTACAAGGCCCTGGTCTGCGTCTTTAAACGCGGCGGCTCCGATCAGAACAACATGCTCGTCCCCGTCACCGGCAACTCCCAGAAATCCAATTACCGCGCCGACCGCGGCATCGTGGCGGTCCCCGAAAACGCGGGCGAACAAAACGATCCCGGCCAGGCCACCATCGACGGCACCACTGGCGGCCCGGCCGACACTTACATCGGCAGCCCCGCCAGCGTCGGCGAACCCTTCGGCCTGCACCCCAGCTGCAAGAACCTCAAGACCATGTACGCCGCCGGGGAACTCGCCTGGATCGCCAACTGCGGCACCCTGGCCCAGGTCACCACCCAGGCCGATTACCTCGCCAACGCCGCTATCCTCCCCGTCCAGCTCTTTTCCCACTCCGACCAGGTCACCGAGTGGATGGCCGGTTCCGAACCCGAAAAACCCTTCAACAGCGGCTGGGCCGGACGCGTCGCCGATCTCATCAACTCCACCGCCAATCCCGACAGCGAGACCTCCATGCTCATCACCGCCGCGGGCAACAACAACTTCATGAGCGCGCCCGGCGGCTCCATCCCCCAGTATTCGGTCACCGATACCGGCGCCATCAGCCTCACGGGATACGGCAACGCCACCGTCGGCCCCTACGGCAACGCCATCGATTCCGGCTCCGGCCTTTACCGCACCGCCGATCCCAGCAACGGCATCAAGAACATCGCTTTCCGCCTCCAGACCTTCGAGGACGTCATGCTCTACGCCCACTCGCACATCATCGAGGAAGGTTACAACACCGTGGTGCGCCGCGCGCGCGCCAACGAGGCGCTCATCGGTGACGCGCTGACCACCGCGGCGGCCACCGGCGTCAACTTCAATAACTTCCCCAACACCGACCTCGGCCGGGAATTGAAAATGATCGCCCAGCTCATCGCGGGCCGCAAATGCCTGGGCAACAAGCGGCAGATCTTCTTCGTCGACCAGGGCGGCTTCGACACCCACCAGGACATCAACAACGATCAGCCCGCCCTGCTCTCCGATTTCGATTCCTCCATCGGCGCCTTCAACCAGGCCATGAAAGACATCGCCGGAGCCGACGGCGACTTCTCTTACAACGATGTCGTCGGCTTCCAGGCCAGCGACTTCAACCGCACCTGGACGCCCAACGGAAATGACTTCGGCACTTCCGGCACCGACCACGCCTGGGGCACGCACGTCTGCTTCTTCGGCGGACCGGTCAACGGGGGCGACTTTTTCGGCACCTTCCCCACCCTCGCCAAGGGCTCGCCCGACGACGTCAGCAACAACACCAATAACTCGCGCGGCCGCTGGATCCCCACCACTTCTGTCGATCAGTACAGTGCGGTGCTCGCCAAGTGGCTCGGCGTGGCTGCCGGGGATATCAACACCATCTTCCCCAACCTGCCCAACTTCCCCGATCCCTTCGACACCTCTCCCACCGGGCCCAACCTCGATCTCATCGACTTCACCGCCACCTGACCCATCCTCCTTCGCCATTCTTCATTCGTCATTCGTCATTCGTCATTCGTCATTCGTCATTTTTTTACACCCCTGCCTCCCATCCGATAGTCAAAAGCGCGGATCCCTCCCCGGATCCGCGTTTTTTATTGTAGCGGCGGCAGGATGCCGCCGCTACTTTCCTCTCCATTCGCCGTCGAGACCCTCCCCCCCGTCGAGACCATCCCCCCATCCCCGGAATACCCCCCCTCATCCCCGAAAACCGCCCCTCCATCCCACCCCCCCTTTCCACCCCCCCAATTTTCCTCGATTTTCCTGTCAAACACGCTGATATTTGGACGTTTCCAAGTAGTTGCTCGTACGTTCCGAAGTAGTTGCTCCCAAGAGAGCGCAAAATCCAGAGAATACACCCTGTGAAAAAGAACCCGTTCCCCCTTTCCGGGAGGCTGTCGACGTCCCCCCTGCGCAGCCTCGCAACCCCCCTCCTGGGAATCCTCTTCACCCTCGGCATCCTGATCTCGCCCGCCTCGGCGATCGTCGATCTCGACTCCGATACCCTCGACGATGTCTGGGAAGAACGCTTCAACGCCCAGAGCGCCCTCCCCGGCGATGACGACGACGGCGACGGCCACAACAACCTCGAGGAATGCATCGCAGGCACCGATCCCTACGATCCCGCCAGCTGCCTCGCCCTGAGCTCCGCCTCGATCGACGCCAGCACCGCGGATCTCACCTTCCCCACCGTCGATGGGAAGTGCTACCAGGTCCAGATCGGTAACACCACCACCGGCGTCGGCGGCTTTGCCAATGTCGGCCCCGTCTACGACGGCACCGGCGGCGATCTCAGCGTCGCCCTCTCCAATTCCGCCACCACCACCTCCACCGGCTCCGCCACCGCCCAACTCTGGATGGGCATCACCAGCGGCGCCCTCGGCTCCCTCACCAATGATCCCGATTACCCGGGCAATCCCGACGCCGTCCACGCCCTCGACTCCCTCCAGATCGCATCCAACGTCGACGACAATTACGGCGGCCGCGTCCTCGGCTTCATCAAGCCCACCGACACCGGCAATTACACTTTCTATATCTCCGGCCGCAACCAGAGCGAGTTCTGGCTGAGCACCGACGACGACCCCGCCAACATCACCCGCGCCTGCTGGTCCTTCAGCAGCGCCGTCACCGAGGGCAATTTCACCAAGTTTGCCAGCCAGATCGGCACGCCCGTTGCCCTGACCGCCGGCCAGAAGTATTACTTCGAAATTCGCCACAAGCACGCCGGCCAGGAAGACTTCTGCGCCGTGGCCTGGGACCGCCCGACGACCCCGCCTTCCACCATCGAAATCGTGGACGGCGCTTTCCTCTGTCCCTGGGAAAGCGTGGCTCCTTCCACGACCGACCAAATTGTCTCTTATCCGCTCGACGAAGGCGCCGGCCTCGTCGCGGGCGACACCGTCGGCGGCGATGACGACGGCGCGCTCGTCGGAGGCGCCACCTGGACCGCGCCCGGCGGAGGCGCGTCCGGATCCGGCACCGCCGTCGTCCTCGATGGCGTCAGCGGCGAGATCGACATCCCCGACTCCAACGGCATCAACCTCGCCGCGAATTACGATTTCCGCACCATCGCCCTGTGGTTCAAGGCCGACGCCCCCCTTGGCGCCAGGCAAGTCATCTACGAGGAGGGTGGCCAGGCCAACGGGTTCAACATCTATATCGATGCCGGGGTCCTTTACGCCGGAGCCTGGGTCGACACCGACACGGCCTTTCTGAGCACCCCCGTCACCGATACCGGCTGGCACCACGTCGCCGTCGTCCTCGACGGCCCCGGCGGCACCTTCACCGCGTATCTCGACGGCGGGGCCTACGGCAGCGCCCCCGCGGTCTCTATGATCACCCACGGCGGCGATATCGCCATCGGCGCCCTGCGCCAGGACACCGAGTGGCACGACGGAGACGAACCCCTCGACACCGGCTTCTTCTTCGATGGCTGCGTCGACGAATTCAACCTCTGGAACCGCGCCCTCTCCGGCCAGGAAATCTCCGGACTCTTCGACCCCTCTGGCATCACCCCGCCCGCCCCTCTCGACGGCAACCACCGCAAGTTCACCCGCGTCGTCGTCAAGGACCGCGACCAGGATGGCGACGGCGTCTCCGACTGGGCCGAAAAAGAAATGGGCGGCGAAGGCAACTTCCATTTCGCCGATCCCGATTCCACCACCGCGCCCGGCACCCCCAATGACCTCGTCGCCGTCACCAACGCCCTCGGCGCCGGCGGCGAAACCATTACCGTCTCAGTGGCCGATTTGCGCGCCCGCGAAGACGCCCGCAATTCCAACCAGATGAACAACGGGACCACGCTCGCCAATACCCAGCGCGATCCGGCCCGCTTCCGCATCAACCGCGCCGGCTCCCTCCAGCCCGTCACCGTCAGCTATTCCCTCGGCGGCGTCGCCCTCCCCGATGAAAGCGCCGAGTCCGCCGACTACTCGGAACAAGACGTCAACGGCGCCCCGCTCTCGGGCACCGCCAATATCCCCTTCGGCCACGTCAGCTGCCAG
>JAHEJT010000229.1 GCA_024638765.1 Verrucomicrobiales bacterium | reverse complement strand
GTCGATCTCACTGGCGATCACCGCGGCGATAATCGGGCCGATGCCGGGTATGCTCTGCAGCAGCTGGATATCGCGATCTTCTTTGAACTCTTCGCGCAAGGCCTTCTCGTCTTCCTTGATCTTGGGCGCGAGCTCCTGGAGAGCTTCGAGGTTCTGGGCGAGCAACAGTCCCGCAGGATCCGCTAACTCGAGTTTTGAGAGAAAACTCATTCCCTTGCGCCCGAAGAGGTCGCTGCACTGCGGCAACTCCAGATCGTGTTGCCAGCCCAGCAGCCGGTGGGTGCGGTTGCGGATCCGGGTGCGCATCTTTACCCAGCAGGTCCTTTGGCGAAGCAGTTCCTTGCGGCGGCGCGCCTCTTTGCTCGAGACATGCGCTCTGGCGATGAGCCCGCCGCGCAGCAGTCGTGCCAGCATCTTCGCGTCGACCTTGTCCGTCTTCACCTGCGCCTCAGCGATAATGCGCGTCTTATACGGGTGCGCCAACACGATCTCGTCGATGCACTCGATCTCTTCGAGAATCTCATAGAGATAATGCCAGTTCATCGAGGCTTCCAGCACCACTCTGCAGCGGGCGGCCAGGCTCGCAAAGAGGGCCTCGAAGCCTTCCTTGCGGTTGCCCTCCACGCGCCCTTGGAAAACCTTCCGGCCTTCGGCGTCGATCACGTGGACAACTGAGTATCTTTTGTGGTAATCAATACCTGCATACATGATTGGGATTTGAGTCGGTTTTTTCATAGGTTGAGAGTAATGCCCTCAGCCCTCGACTCGAATCCCTTTCATGTTATCCGACCCCAAAACCCATTCATTCCTCGGCTCCGGGTCGACGATGCGCGATTTGAGCTCCGGAGCGATCGTTTTTTCCTGTAACCTCGGAAGCGTAAGTCCTCAGGAAAGGGTATGAGCGAGGAATCAAACGCGAAACGAGTCTGCCCTTCCTGCGGGGCGGCGGTGCCTCCGGAGGCCCCGGAGGGGCTGTGCCCGGCCTGCGTGCTGAATGAAGCGGCCGGAGCGGAGAGGGATAAGTTGGAGGCGGCGACGCTGCCGGACCGCTTGGTCGCGCCGCCGCTGGAAAAGGTGGCGGCGGCATTTCCCGGATTCAAGATCATCGAGCTCATCGGTTGCGGGGGGATGGCCGCGGTTTACAAGGCGCGGCAGCCGAAGCTGGACCGGCTCGTGGCGTTGAAGATCCTGCCGAGCTCGTTTGGCGCAGACGCGGGGTTCAACGAGCGCTTCGAGCGCGAAGGGCGCGTTCTCGCGAAACTGAGTCACCCGAATATCGTGGGCGTGTACGATTTCGGGGAGTCGGGCGGATTCCACTACCTCGTGATGGAGTACGTCGAGGGGGTGAACCTGCGGCAGGCGATGCGGGCGGGCCGGTTCACGCCTCAGCAAGCGCTCGCGGTCGTGCCCGAGATATGCGCGGCGTTGCAGTTTGCGCACGAGGAGGGGGTGCTGCACCGGGACATCAAGCCCGAGAACATCCTTCTCGATGCGAAGGGGCGCGTGAAGATCGCGGACTTCGGGATCGCGAAGATCGTGGGGGATGCGGCGCGCATGGAGGCGACCTTGACGGGAACGGGGTCGCTGGGGACGCCGCAGTACATGGCGCCGGAGCAAATCGAAACGCCGCGCGAAGTGGATCACCGGGCGGACATTTATTCGCTGGGAGTCGTGTTCTACGAGATGCTGACCGGTGAGCTGCCGATGGGGCGGTTCGCGGCGCCCTCGGAGAGAAGCGAAGTCGGGGTGCGCGTGGACGAGATCGTCATGCGCGCGCTCGCGAAGGAACGCGAACTGCGGCAGCAGAGCGCGGAGGAAGTGCGCACGGAGGTGGAGGGAGTGACCCATTCTTCGGTCGCCTCCGGCGACCTGCGAAGGGCAGGCGAGGCGAAGGAGACGGTCGGGGGAGGGGCGGCGGTGGAGAATCCCTGGCCGAGGCGGGTGTTCTGGTTGCTCGCGGCGCTCGCGGCGGTCCCGGTGCTGTGGGCAGTGGTGGTCTTCGTAGTGGGGCTGGTGGTGGCCCTGGTGCGGGCTCTTTCGGGAGAGGAGGGACCGGGAGGGGCGGTGCCCGGTGCGCCGGAGATCCTGATCATCCTGTTGATCGGGGGGATCGGGCTGGCGGTGCTCTTGGCGGCGGCTCTCGGGATCGCGCATCTCCTGGGATGGCGGCGGCATGCGCCGGCGCGGGCGGCGGCGGGCGGTGGCGGAACGAATCCGTGGCCGCGGCGGACGTTTTGGCTGCTGCTCGCGGTGGTGGTGGTGCCTTTCGTGCTGGTGCTGGTGGTGCCCATGGTACTGGGGCTGGTGGTGGGTTTGTGGCAGCGCGCGGCGAACGCGGACGCGCGGGCGGAAGAGCAGCGGGCGCCGGCGACGCCGCCCGCGATCGAGGCGAACGCCTCCGGACAGGTGGCGACCGAGGCGGATTCCATCGAGGCCGTCCCGAAGATGGTGGGCACCTGGACGGTGGACGAGCAGGCCGGGACGAGGGTGGGCTTCGCCGCCGATGGAACCTTCGCGGAGACGCGCGAGAGCGCGGGTGGGAAGACGACGTTGAGCGGAAACTGGGGAGCGGAGGGGCACCTCTTCATCGTGATCGTGAAGGAGAGCTCGGACCCCGGCCTCATCGGGTCCGCGAGGCGAGACGAGATCGTCACGGTGGAGGAGGATCGCTTCGTCCTGAGAAAGCCCTCGGACGGGAAACTGCTGACCTACCGGCGCGCCGGAAAAGCGAAAAGACCGACGGAACGGTGAGCGGGAAAGGGAGCACCGGTGAGGCGAGCGAGGCGGGGGGCTTTCCCGTGACGCGGTGGACGCGGGTGCTGGCGGCGAAGGGGGATTCGACGGAGGCGAAGGGGGCGCTCTCGGATCTGTGCGCGGCCTACTACGCGCCGGTGCGTTCTTTCATCGAGCACACCGTGAGGGACGTGGATGCGGCGACGGTGGAGGATCTCGCACAGGAGTTCTTCGCGCAGTTGCTCGGTCGCTCCGGGATCGCGGGTGTGAAGCGCGGGAGGGGAAAATTTCGCTCCTACCTCCTGGGGGCGGTGAAGCATTTTCTCGCGAGCTGGCGGGAGCGTGAATCCGCCGAGAAGCGCGGCGGAGGGAAAGAGATTCTTTCGCTGGATGCGGCGGGCGATACGGCGACCCGCCTTCGCCCTTCGGGCTACGGCGCGGCAAGCGGTGAGATTGCGGACGAGAGAGCGGAAGTATCGGACGCGTATTTCGATCGGCAGTGGGCGCTGACGGTTTTGGAGAGAGCGCTGGGGGAAGTCTCGGAGGAGTACGGAAAGGTGGGGAAGGGCGAAACGTTCGGAGTGTTGAAGGCGTGGTTGACGGGAAACGAGGCGGGGATGTCGCAGGCGGATGCGGCCGCGAAACTGGGAATGAGTGAAGGCGCGGTCAAGGTGGCGGTCCACCGCCTGCGGAAGCGATTCCGGGAGGTGCTCCGGCGGGAGCTGGCCGAGACGGTGGAGCGTGACGAGGACGTGGCGGCGGAACTTCGCTACCTGGCGGAGGCTCTCGGGACGCGTGATGGTTCTTGAGGAGGGTCAGAAAGCGACAAGTCATCTGTCTGCCGGGGGGATCGATTATACCGCCTTCGGCACGCTCTGCGTTGTGGCTTCGCCTTATGTGAACCGCTTCGCGGTCACGGCAGTGATGAGTGACGAATGTTGATTTTTGAAGGTCGAAGTCCGGATCTTTGCTTCAACACTGCTCCCGACCGCGAAGCGGTCCGCAAAATACCGAAGCGAAGCGAAGGCATATCGCAGAGCGTGTGAGCCTCAGGCGAACAGGATAATCAACAATCAACAATCAACAATCAGCATTCCTCATTTCCCCTTCTTCTTCGCGCGAGGAACATCCTCAAAACGGAGGCCGGTCTTAGCCACTTCCTCCTCCCATTGATCGATGAGTTTGCTCAGGGCATCAGCACTGCCGGAAGTGGATTGGGTGGGGGCTTGATCCAGGCATTGATCGACGATAGGGTTCGGTGTGGTTGAGCCGATTCGAGTGAATGAGACCGAGCGCGGCACTGTTTGGTCCCGAAAGGTGACGCTCGAGGATGATGATGGAGCGTTTGATCTCGCTTTCTGGCAGGCTCAGACTGCAGAGGCGCGCTTTGCTGCGGCCTGGGAAATGGTGGAGACCACGTGGGAAATGAAAGATCAACCACTCGATGAACTCCGACTTCAAAGATCTGCTGGCAGCTTTGTGCCGTTTCCGGATAGTGTGGCGTCCCGTGAGTAGTGTGACAGGCTGCGCGAGGATTTTTTTTCAAATTCGAGGCGCGAGGAGGGAGCGGAGCCAGCTCCGTGACCGACGAGCAACGAAGAAGTTGGGAAAAAAGGCCGCGTATTCACGAAGAATCCCGAGCAGAGCGAGGCAAGATTTACACTCAATCGAACTCAGACTGTCACAGAACTTGCGGGACACCACACCATAGGTTCCTCGTGGTGGGTGGCTATGCCGTGATGTACCACACGGAGCCGCGGTTCACGAAGGACCTCGATGTCTGGATCGAACCGAATCGGGAAAATGCGGAGCGTCTTCGCGATGCGTTGCTGGATTTCGGGGCATGGTTGGAGCACATGAGTGTCGAGGACTTCTCGAAGGAGAAAGTCATGTTCCAACTGGGGATTCCGCCGGTGCGAATTGATCTGCTTACGAGTGTGCCCGGTCTTGAGTTTGAGGGATGCTGGGAACGAAAGGACAAAGCCACCGTCGGTTCAATCGCGGTGCCGATGGTCGGGCTCGACGATTTGATCGTGGCGAAGGAGAAAGCGGGTCGCGACCAGGACGTGATCGACCTGGCGAAGCTTCGGAAGGCTCGGGAGGAATGAGGGGCAAAGGAATGGTTGTTTGTATCTGATTCCTCTGTCCACATTCCTGTGCCAATGCTCAGCAGAACCTGACCCAGAGCCTGATCGCTTTGGGTTTCGCTACTTCCCACGCTCAATGGTGAGTAGGGCGCTGTCGATGAGATCGAGGGCCGAGTCGAAACTTTCGTCGATGTAGTAGAGGGCCCACACCTCCTTGCCCTCGTCGTCATCCTCTTCCCTCTTGGGGTAGCCGACGAGATCGAATAGCTGAAAGGTCCGGGGATCAGCGTTGTCGATGTCGACCGCGTAGACGAGCGATGCCTGGTCGTCGCCGGGTTGGTCGATCTCGATGAGCAGGCGGTACGGCAGGGATTCCTCCGTATCCGCGGGCAGAATGTAGTCGGCCGGATCGAAGGAGCTGTTCTGGGTGGCGCCGGAAACCCCGTCGACCTCGAGTGCTTCCGCGAGATCCTTGCCCGAGGCTTCCGCCTCGCGCTTGGCCTCTTCCCAGCCACGTCGTTTGAAGTCCCAGTAGGGCAGCGCTCTTGAGGCGTCGGTCAAGGCTTGAGGGGTGTAAAGGGTTTTGATGTGGTAGAAGGAAGCATTCTCCAACCAGACCGCAAAGTGGGGCGGCTTTGCCGGATCAAACCCGGATCCCGTCCGCACATTCAGCGCCATCTGGTAGCGTTCATCCGGAGCGTATTGGTAATGCAGACCGCGTTCGGTGACTTCGAAACGGTTAATGGCCGGGCCGAGGTTTCGGCTCAGTCCCAGCACGCTTCGAACGGGAGCGGGCTGCCAGAAAAAGAGGCCTGCCAGAAGGAGGATGCTCCCCAGAGTGATCCAGGCCAGGCGGCTTTGCAGGTAGCGAGTCAGGCGCCCCGAATTATTGACGACATGGAGGGCGATGAGCCCGATAAAGACGAAGCCGATCAGCGCGTGGAGCCCGACGATCCGGATCGAAAAGGGAAGCGCGAACGCGAGAACCCCCGTCACCGCCAGCACGACGAAGCTGAAGGCGGTAAGAAGGGAGATCCTGCTGCGCCGGTGACTCATCTAGCAGTTAGAACAATTTCATTAAACACACAGCCGTCCGACATCCGTGAAAATCCGTGTTCCATCCGTTCTAATCCGTGCAAGAAAAGAGAATCAAAAAATCGAGCACGGATGAAACACGGATTAAAAAGAATGGATCACGGATCCGATCACGGCCATGGAATTAATTAAATTACTCCAACCTACGCCTTTGCACCTTCGGGAACAATCTGACCGTGCTCCTTCAGCAGCGAATGGATTTCCTTCAAAGGAACTTGCAGCGGGGTCGTTCCATTCTTCGCGGCCAGCGCTGCCGTAACGCCCGCGGCCTGGCCCATGCCCATGCAGGAAGCCTGCACGCGCAGCCCGGAGTTGGCGAGACGATCACTGCTCACGCAGCGGCCGGCGACGATGATGTTCTCACTGCCCTTCGGCACCAGAGCGCTCAAGGGGATCGTCGGCACTGTTCCCGGCTTGAGCGGCTGGGGTTTGACGCCGGTCTTGGTGTGGAGATCCACGGGGTAGAAGGCGTAGCTGATGGCATCGTCGAAGACGCGGCCGGATCGGTAATCATTGACGGTGACCAGGGTCTCTCCCTCGATGCGATAGCTTTCGCGAAAACCGGTCTCGGGTTGCAGGTGAGTGATGCGTTTGCCGTCTTTGCGAATCCTGGCGAGGATTGATCTTCGTCCCGTCATGTTGGCGACCGTTACGGTGCGCGAGTTGGTGGAGTCCGCGCCGTGCACGTAAAGGCGGTGGAGGCGCGTTCTTCCGGGATCGTGTGGATCGCCGAGTCGAAAGAGATAGGAACCCGGCTGACGTTCTTCCTCGCGCAGCCGGGGAAAACCCAACATGCCGACGACTTCAGCCCCGCCTGTGCAGTCGATGATTTGCTTGCAGTTCACCCGCCGATTGGTGCCGAAACCGATGCAATCCACCGTCCAGCCGCCCTCCGTTCTGGTAACAGCTTGAGGAAACTCGTGATAGGCGATTTCCACGCCTGCGTCAGTGC
>JAHEJT010000062.1 GCA_024638765.1 Verrucomicrobiales bacterium | reverse complement strand
ATGTCATCGACTTGCCGGGGGTGGCACTGGAGGCGGAGGAAGAGAAGGATGCGGCGCCGGTGATCGGGCCGGAAGAAGCGAGTGCGGAGCACGAAGAAGGGCGCAGGGTTTATCGTCCGGCCGGGCAGGTGCATGCCGTCGATTTTTTGGAGAATGGTCGCGCGGTGGTGGCCTGCGGGAGCGCGGGAGTGCACGTGATCGAAGTGTTTCCCCGGCTGGAACGTCTGTCGGTCCTGGAAACGGAGGGGTTTGCGACGGACGTCTCCGTGTCCGGCGATTGTGTTTTAGTCGCCGAGGGCGAGGGCGGAGTGTCGGTGTGCGAGGTTTCGCCTGGGAGCGATGAGTTGGTGAGAGTGGCGCGTTATCGAGAAGACCTGGGAGGCTCGATTCGACAAGTGGAAGCTCTGGAGGGGGAAGCTCTGGAGGGCGCCCGGTATGCGCTTGTGACCGAGGGCGCCTCGCGGGTGAAGATTCTCGACCTGGCGACGCCGGCGGCACCGAAGGTCGTCATGACGGATAAGCAGCTGGGGCTTCTCTACGGAGACCAACTGATGCGCGGGCTGGTCGAGGGACGATACGCAGCCGCGTTCTGGCATGTGTCGGGACTGCATTGGTACGATATGGAAGCGAAGCCGTGGCCCGCACACAGTGGCGACAATTGGGCGCAGCGGATCGGTTCGATCAACGGGTTGTTCGCGATGGGGGATCGGACATTGGCGACGGTGTTGGGAGGGTACGTGTTGTTGGAGCGGAGCGAGCGGCGTCCGCTGGCCGAGGTGGAGGTCCGCCGCATCGGGGAGGGTCGACGACGGCACCTTGGCCGGCCGACGGTGTCCGGGAACCGGCTTTACTGCGCGGAACGGGCGCAGGGGCTGGTGACGGTGGCGGATATTTCCGATTTGGAGAAGCCGGTGCTCGTGGAGCAATTTGAAACGGGGGGGAACCCGGGGAGAATCGCGGTGACAGAGAAGGCGGTCGCGATTCCGGACGGGTACGGGGGACTCATTGTCCTCGACCGGTCCGGGGAGAGGCGATAGATGGGCTGTTCCGGTGGGCCTCCTGGGCCAATTTTAATTCCGATTGGTGAACGGGAGCGCGGGCATCCTGCCCGCCACAGAAGAATCCGGCCGTCCCCGCCGCAAACCGGCTTAGAAGCGGGCAGGATGCCCGCGCTCCCACTCCGTTTACTGGCCCGCCGGTTACATGCAAAGACCGGCCCCGATTCGCTCGCTTCATTTTTGCATTTACGCATCGGTCGTATCTCCCTGAGAATTGCCGACTATGAAAACATGCTTTCTTTTCGCCGCCGTCCTCTCGATCACTCTTGCCTGTCTTCCCGGCCTCGCCCTGGCCGATCACCACGAGAAAGGTGAGAGCGCGTTTCTCGAGCCGACCATCGATCTCGGGTGCGTGGTCAGCGATCTCGACGCCGCCATTAAATTTTACACCGAGGCCATCGGGTTCAAGGAGGCGGGCGGATTCGAAGTTTCGGGCCCGTTCGCCAAGGAGGTGGGTCTCACCGATAACAAGCACCTGGACATCAAGGTGCTGACCCTGGGTGAGGGCGAAGAAGCCACCAAGCTCAAGCTCATGCAAGTCGAGGGCGAGAGCAAGAAACTGAAGAACAAGCACATAGATACCACCCTGGGGTACAGTTACATCACCATCTTTGTTAAAAGCACCGACGCGGCGTTGGCGCGCCTTAAGAAGGCCGGTATCAGACCGATTGCCCAAGGTCCGGCCGCGTTGCCGGAGAATCTGGATCCCTCCATGGCCCTTACCATCGTTCGTGATCCGGACGGAAATTTCGTCGAGCTGGTGGGGCCCAAGCCGGTGAAGTAAGCGGCCGGAAGTTTTGCGACACAATGCAACCGTCCTGCCACTTCTCGAATCGGTTATCCCGGCCTTCCCCATCTGTCATCCCGAGCGCAGTCGAGGATGCGAAGCAAGTAATCTGCCCGAAGGGGAGGCAATCTCTCTATGATCCCAACGGTTTCTATTGTCGCAGAAAGCGTTCGCGGACATCGGATGTTTCTCCGTTGATCATTCGTCGGGTCCCACAAGTTGCAACCGTGAGATCCCTCGACTGCGCTCGGGATGACAGCGAGAGTTGGTCCCGTGCCGGCGAAGTAAGCGGCGAAAAGTTTCAAGTTTTCAGTGTTAAGTTTCAAGATGCCGAGGCGGCGGGGCTGGGGTAGAATCCGGCCATGACAAAGGCCCGGCCAGGGTTGCGGATCGGTTGTTCGGGTTGGCAATACCGCCACTGGAAGGGCGTCTTTTATCCCGAGACATTGCGCCAGAAGGAGTGGTTTGCGCATTACGCGCAGCAATTCGACACGGTCGAAATAAACAACACGTTTTACCATCTGCCGGAGCCGGAGATTTTTGATCACTGGCGCGAAGCCGCGCCGGAGGAGTTTCTCTACGTGCTCAAGTTCAGCCGCTACGGATCGCATATGAAACGGCTCAAAGATCCGGAGGGACCTATCGATCTTTTTCTGGAGCGGGCGCGGCGCCTGGAGGACCGGTTGGGGCCGATCCTGGTGCAACTGCCGCCCCGCTGGAAGGTCAACCTGCCGAGGTTAGAAGGATTTCTGAAAGCGGCGCCGCGGCGGGCACACCGCTGGGCGTTCGAATTTCGCGATCCCTCGTGGCTCTGCGAGGAGGTGTTTTCGTTACTGGAAAAATACGACGCCGCTCTATGCCTGCACGACTTGATCGAAGATCACCCGCAGCGCATCACGACTGACTGGGTTTACCTGCGCTTTCACGGGGGGGCAGATTATTCGGGTAATTACGAATCGGCCCAACTGGAGGCGGTGGTGGAACGGATCCGCGACTATCTTGGGGAAGGGCTCGATGTGTTCGCATTCTTCAACAATGACGTGGCCGGAAACGCGCCGCGGAATGCCGCCGAGTTGAAGGCGCTGCTTTCGAGTTCGTCTCAAGGAAGATAAATAGCCGGCCCCGCTTCCCTGGGCTGTGTCGACCGCGGAATGTCAGATGCTGGACTCACCGAGCCGGCGCTTCAGGAGCACCTGGAGCAGGATCGGCGCGAGGACGGAGGTCGCGGCGCACACCAGCACCATTCCGGAAAACACTTCTTGCGGCAGATGCACGGTTTCCGTGATCAACGCGGTCTGCATTACGAGAAGGCAGATCTCGGAACGCGGCACCATGCTGACCGAAAGAATCCAGGCATCCGGCCATGTGCTCCGGACTCGCGAGGGGAATAGGGTGCCGATTACTTTTCCGGCGATGGCGGCGACGAGCAGGACGGCTCCGGTGCCGACTCCGCCACCCAGTCCGGAGGATGAGATCAGAAAACCGATGTGGATGAAAAAGAAAGGAGTGAAGAGTTCGTAAATGGTTTCGAATGAAGCTTCCATGCGCACGGCGCGGGGGTCGCGACTGAAGGCGAGACCGGCGAAGAACGCTCCCACCGCCAGGGAAAACCCCAGCAGGCCTGCGAATCCTGCGATGACGAAGGCGATGCCGACGAGGGAGAGCATGGGATCGGGCGCAGGCTTGAGTTTTCGCAGGCGGGTCATGATCGGCTTTTCCCAGTAGCGGGCGAAGAGGTAACAGAGCCCGACAAAAAGGAGGAATTTCAGTCCGAACTCGACGATGCCGCGCCCGAGTTTGGCGGCGATGAGGTTGCTGTCCACCCCGTGGTGGATATCATCCGCTACCCAGAATAGGAGTGCCATGAGGACGACGGCGGAGATGTCGTCCAGTTCGGCGACCTCGACAAAGCGCTGACCGTTCGCCGAGCGCAAGGCGCCTTGGCTTTGCCAGATCTGGACAGGGATCGCGATGCTGGTGGCGGTGAGTGCGACGGCGATGACGAAACTCGGGATGATCCCGAGGTCGAGAAGGTAATAGGCGGCGCCGAATCCGCACACTGCGCTGACGGCGACGTTGCAGACCCAGATCAGACTGGCGCTGCGGAACTGGGCAAGCAGGCCAAAGAGATCGGCCTCAATTCCGACGCGAAAGAGGAGGCAGACGATGCCGATGTCGCCGAGCACTTTGAGGGCTCCCGGGCCGGATGCGGGCAGAAAACCGAGGGCATCCTCACCGAAGCGCAGGAGAAAGCCGATGAAGAGGAACGCCAGCATGGCGGGCAATCCCAGTCGCGTGACCCATCCCTTTACCCCGAGGGATGCGGTCACCAGTAGCCCGATGAGGATGATGATCTGGGGGATTTCCGTCACAGCGGTTGGAGTGCCCTTGTTTGCGCTTAGAGCTGCGAAGCGGCAGGTCGTGCGTTATAAATTGTGCCGATAAGTACGGTGGGAGCGCGGGCGTCCCGCCCGCACCTCGAGAGTGGCGGCCGGAGAGGCCGCATTTGATGTGGAAGCGGGCAAACTGCCCGCGCTCCCATTCACTCACTCGTTCCGGCCCAAGTCGAGGTAATAGGCCTGGTCGCAGCGCGCCGGGAGATCGGGGTCGTGGAAGGGTTGGAAGCCGTGGCGGATGTAAAGGGCGTTGGCTTTCTCGAGGACGGATGCGGTTTCGAGGTTGATGCGGCCAAACCCAAGGGCCCGCGCTTGTTCGATGGCGTGGAAGAGAAGGCGTTCACCGAGTCCGTGGCCGCGGTATTCTGGCAGCAGGTACATCTTCCGCAGGACGCAGATGCCGGCCCCGATGCCGGCGAGGCCGACGGATCCAACGATTTTGCCACCGGAATCCTCGAGGACATCGAAGCGACCGCCCGTCTCGAAGTAACTTTTCTCGATATCGTTCAGATCCGCGTCGGTGTCTTCGGGGTCAGGCTTGAGTTCAAACTCGCGCAAGACGGAGAAGACCAGATCGGTGACGGCTTCGCGGTCTCGGTTCGAAGCGGGGCGGAGGCGGGGTTCACCGGGAGCGGGCATCATCGCGGTAGCATCGAGCTGGGTCCGGGGATAAAGTAGAACAGGCATCCTGCCTGTTCACATTAGGGCAAAGACTTTTCGATAGCTTTGTCTCACAGTGGGGCAGAGGAAACAGGCAGGATGCCTGTTCTACTTCGCGCGCTTGCTTTCGTCGGATTCGATGACGGTGGCGTCGATGACGACGGCGTCCCCGATTCTTCCTTTTCCGGGTCTTTTGGGGGGAGGCGATTCCTGACCGGCTGGGAATGGAGGCTCGGCGGGGATCTCGGCGCCGGCGCCGGCGCCCGTGCCCATGCCCGTGCCCACGACCTGGACGCGGTTTTCCAAGTAGCGTCCCAGGCCTCTGCGCAGCTGTGCGCGGACGGGCGGGACGAGAAGGAGAAAACCGGCGGCATCGGTGAGGAACCCGGGGGTGAGGAGGACGGCCCCGGCGATGAGAATCATGATCCCCTCGAGCACTTCTTCATGGGGAAGCCGGCCCTCGGCGAGCGCCTTTTGGAAGCGTCCCAGGGTGCGCATCCCCTGGAGCCGGGTTAGCCAGGCGCCGAGGATGCCGGTGAGGATGATAATCCCGAGGGTCGCGGGCAGTCCAATCCGGGAGCCGATCCTCAGGAAGAGGACCAGTTCCACGAGGGGAATCCCGATAAAGAGGAGGAGTAAGCGGCCGAACATGGGTGGGTGGAGGCGGTGCAGTCAGAAGGACGATAGCAGGTTTTTGTGAGGTCGGTATGGAGAAAGTGGGCCGGGCGAGGAAAGTAGTCCGGAAGAGGAAAGTAGCCCCGGCGCTCCGCGACGGGGTTTTCGGGGAGAAGCCCGCCGCGGAGCGTCGGGCCTACTTAGTGGAGGCCTTCAAATAGCGTAATGATCTTCCGGCGATTTTTTCGTCATGGCGCGGATTTCCACTTCGATCGGCTGGACCTGACTGACGATGTAAGTACCGCGGTGCGAGTCCCGGTCCATGGGTTGGATGTTGCCGGCCGCGTCGGTGGCCCGCGCCATCAGGATCTGGGAGCCGGGAGTCGCGGGCGTCTTCCAGTTGTAATCCCAGAGCCGCCACGCGTAGGGCTCGGGCTTGCCGTGCACGTTTGCGGGCTCCCAGGTATCGCCGCCGTCCATGCTGATTTCGACTCCGGTGACCTCGAATTCGCCGGCCCAGGCGGCGCCGCGGATCTTGTAAAACGAATCTGCCGGGATCACTTCCCGCGACGCCGGGCGGGCGATTTCGGCTTTGACTTCCATTTCACCCACGGGAAGCAGCTGGATCGGCAATTCTTCGCGCCTTTCCCAGTAAGTGTAATCCGAGGTTTGAAAGTATCCGCGGAACGGTTTGTCTGTCACCACGATACGCCTGAGCCATTTCACCGATGCCATGGCATACCAGCCCGGCACAATGGCCCGGATCGGGAAGCCGTGTGCCGGCGGCAGGCGCTCGCCGTTCATGGTATGTGCCAGAATCACTTCCCGGCTGATGGCTTTGGGCAGGGGCAGGCTGCGCGCAAAGTGAATCTTGCCCGGCGATTTCGGTTCCTTGGTGATTTCACCGTTGTCGGCCCCCTCGAGGACGACTTCGACGGCGCCCTTCCGGATGCCGGCACGCTCCAGGATCGCCGCCAGGGGGACGCCCTTCCAGATCGCGTTCCCCACTGCGCCCTGTTCCCACTGCAGCCCGGCGACTTTGGGTTCGAGAAAAATACGGCTGTTGCCCGCGCACTCCAGCGTCATAGTCACTTCCTCGGAAGCAAGTTCGCAAATCTCCGCGTAACTCAGTTCGAATGGCCGCTCGACGTGGCCTTCCACCGTCAATTTCCAATTTGATTCCACCACTTGAGGCACCGGGAAATGGTTGCGGATAAAGAAGTGCTCATTTGGAACGATCGATTCTCGCAGCGCGGAAAACGGAAACTCGAGATTTTCCGGGCTCTTCTCGCGGATAATGAGGCCGGGGAAAGGCCGGGTGCCGGCGGGATGCGCCGCGGCCGACTGGGATTGGGATTCAGTGGTCATGGTCTTCACGTTTTTATCGTATTCGACGGCGCGGGACCAGCATCGAAAACCACGGATCACCGGCGTCGCCCGGGATTCTGTGGAGCGGGTGGGATGATCCCGGTTTCGCGAGACAAGCGGGGCGATCTATGATCGAATAACCGATGTGTCCGCAGGACCACCCGGCCTCCAAAAATATGAAGCCCCGACATTCGACCATCGTCTTCTGCAGTGCCCTGGCGTTATTCTGTCTGTTTTCCACCGAGGCAAGATCCGCGGATCCATCCGGCCGGACGGTGATCCTGGTGAGTATTGACGGGCTGGCGGATTATTACTTTGACGATCCCAGGGCAAAGATGCCCACGATTCGCGGGCTGGCGGCAAAGGGCGCGCGCGCCAAGAGGATGGAGGGATCCTTTCCGACGGTGACCTGGCCGAATCACACCACGTTGGTGACCGGCGTGCACCCGGGTAAGCACGGGGTCATCGGCAATAACTACTTCGATCGCGAAACGAAGAAGACGGTCCCGTTCATTCCCGACCCGCTTTTCGACAAGGACGAGATCGTGCTCGTCCCGACGGTCTACGATCTGGCCCATGGCGCGGGATTAAAAACTGCGGGTGTGATCTGGCCGGCCACCCGCAACGCGCGCACGCTCGATTGGCAGGTGCCGGACGTCTTCGACCAGGAAATATTTGAGTCCAACAGCACGCAGAGCTTGTTGGCGGAATTCAAGGAGGCGGGGATCCCTTACTGGCGGCAGATGGAGTGGTGTAAAGCGGGTGGCGCCGGCAAGCCGAAACGCGACTGGATGTACACGCGGATGTGCGAGCACATTCTCAAGACGCACCGGCCGAACCTGTTGCTCTTGCACCTGGTGACGGTGGACGCGATCGAGCATGCCGTGGGACGAAGTGCGGACGAGGTTTACTGGGCGATTGACGATTCCGACCGCTGTGTGCGTGAGCTCATGGACGCGGTGGAAGCGGCCGGGTTGAGTGATCGCGCCGCGTATTTCATTTGCGCGGACCACGGGTTCATTACTTACACTAAACAGATTCTGCCGAATCTTGTGCTGCGCGAGGAAGGGTTGCGCAGCGGCAAGGGGTTGAAACTGGTGCAGAAAGCATACGCCCAGGCCCAAGGGGGCGGATGCTTTATTTACCTGCTCGACGGGGTCGAGAATCGCGAGGCGACCATCGCGCAACTCGCGAAACGCTTTGCCACGGTCGAGGGAGTGGAAACTGTCATTGGGCCCAAGGATTTTTCCAAATTCGGGCACCGTTTGCCCGCCGAGGATCCCCGGGAGCCGGATCTCATGCTCTCGGCGGCGGACGGGTATTCCTTTTCGGGAGGAGAATCCGGGGACGACGTGATCGTGGAAACCGATCAGCCCAAGGGAAGCCACGGGTATTCGCCTTTTCATCCGCAGATGGGCGCGAACTTTGTCGCGTCGGGAGCAGGGATTAAAGAGGGCGTGGTGCTAGAGGCAATCAGCGCCACCGATGTCGCGCCGACGATCGCGGCGGTGCTGGGACTTGAGATGAAGAATACCGAGGGGCGGGTGCTCAAGGAGATTCTAGAGGAGTAGCAGCGGCATCCTGCCGCCGGAGTAATTCAATCGGCGGCTGGAAGCCGCCGCTACTTTCATCACAGATCCTGATTCATGAGTGCGTATCGCGAAAAAGCAGTGCGGGCTCTGATCCTGATCCTGGTCCAAGGAGCCACGGCCGGTTGGCTGCCGGGTGCGGGAGCGGATCCGCTCGAGGAGTTCGTGGATGCACTCGCGGGGGAGGCTGTGGCTTCGGGAGCGGCCTCGGGGCTGAGCGTGGGAGTGGCGCGGGGAGACGAGATCCTGCTCGCGAAGGGGTACGGGTTCGCGGATCTCGAGCACAAAGTGCCGGCGACGGCTGAGACGGTTTACCGGATCGGATCGATCACGAAGGAGTTCACGGCAGCCGCGATTCTGTTACTGGCCGAAGAAGGAAAACTCGGCCTGGACGATCCCTTGACGAAGTTCCTGCCGGAGTACCCGGTACAGGGACACGAAGTTACCTTGCGGCACCTTTTGAATCACACGTCCGGGATCGTGAGTTTGACGAACTTGCCGTCGTTTCGCCCGCGAATGCGCGAGGAAGTCACGCACGAGGAGATGCTGGAGCGGTTCCAGGACCTGCCTTTCGAGTTCGCGCCGGGAGAGAAGTTCTCCTACTCCAATTCGGGGTACTACCTGTTGGGAATGGTGGTGGAGGCGGCGGCCGAGGCGGAGTACGCGGACTTTCTCGAGGACAGATTCTTTCGCCCCATCGGGTTGGAGACCACGTATTACGATCGGCATGCCCGGATCATTCCGAACCGCGCACGGGGATACGCGGGTTGGAAGGGGCAATTTTCCAATTCAACATTTGTGAGTATGTCGCAGCCCTTTGCCGCGGGGGCCCTGGCGTCGACCGTCGGGGATCTGATCCGATGGCAGCGGGCGCTTGCAAAGGGCGCAGTGTTGGGGGCGGAGTCATGGAAGGAGATGGTGACGCCGGGGAAATTGAACAACGGCAAGCTCGCACCGTACGGATGTGGGGTTTTTGTGCGGAGGGAGAAAGGGAGGAAGGTGATCCGGCACGGGGGAGGAATTAAAGGATTTCGCAGCGAGCTGACGTATTACCCGGAGGAGGAGATCACGATCGCGGTACTCAGTAACACGGAGAGTTATCCACCGGGCAGGGTGGCGGGGCGAATTACGCAGTATTTATTCGCCCAAGCGCAAGAGGAGGAGCAAGCCGGCGGGGCCGAGCCACCGAATGTCATCCTGATTAATTGCGACAACCTCGGGTACGGCGACCTCGGGTGTTACGGGTCGAAAGTCCACCGCACGCCCGCCATCGACCGGCTCGCGGCGGAGGGAGTGCGCTTTACGGATTTTTATGCCGCCAGTCCGGTGTGCACGGCTTCGCGGGCTGCATTGTTGACGGGTTCTTACCCGAGCCGCAACAGCATGCATGAGTTCGAGTGGGACGGCAGCGTCCTGCGCCCGGTGTCGCCGAACGGGCTTCACCCGGACGAAATCACCCTGGCCGAGCTCTTGAAGGCGCGCGGATACTTCACCGCCTGCATCGGGAAGTGGCATCTTGGAGACCAAAGGGAATTCCTGCCGCCGCAGCACGGCTTCGATCTTTTCCTGGGGCTCCTTTACAGCGACGAGATGGACGATTCCTATACGCAGCACAACTGGCCGCCGATGCCGTTGATGCGCAACAACGATGTCTTCGAGGCGCCGGCCGATCTCGAGACCATGACGGAGCGATACACCGCAGAAGCGATCAGGATTATCAGGGCACATTCACAGACGAAAAATCGGGCGCAGCCCGACAGGAATCCCCGATTAACGAATAACCCGGTTCAAAATGCCAGTGCGGCATCGCACCCGTTCTTCATTTACCTGCCGCACATGTCGCCGGGGAGCCGGCAGGAGCCGATCGCCGGGAAAGATTTCCAGGGCACCTCGCAGAACGGCAAGTACGGTGACACCATCGAGGAACTCGACTGGTCGACCGGGGAGATCCTGAAGACGCTGGCGGAGGAAGGCCTTGATGAAAAGACGCTGGTTATTTGGACGGCCGACAACGGGGCGGCGCCGCCGCGCAAGGCGACGCATTTCGGCAGTTACGGACCGCTGGCGCCGCGCGTGCGCTACGACGCCGCCGAGGGCGGGCTGCGTGTGCCCATGATCGCGCGGTGGCCGGGCGTGATCCCCGCGGGAAAAGTCTGTAGCGAGATCGCGACAAACATGGATTTCTTTCCGACGATTGCGAAGCTGGCGGGGGCTGCGGTGCCGGCGGACCGGGTCATTGATGGTGAAGACATCTGGCCGCTGCTGACGGGTGAAGCGGAGGCCTTGTCGCCGCACGAAGCCTTTTACTATTACTTCGGCGGTCAGCTGCAGGCGGTGCGTGCGGGGAAATGGAAATTGATTCTCGGCCTGGAGCAACCGCTCCTGCAGCTGGGGATGGGGGAGCTGGGATTCAGTGTGTCCGGAAGATACAGCCGGATGTTCGGTGATCCGGTGGCGGCCCGGCTTTACGATTTGGACGAAGATATTGGTGAGAAGCACGACGTCGCCGAGCAAAATCCTGATGTGGTGGTGCGGTTGGAGGGGTTCGCGGAGAAGGCGCGCGAGGAGCTGGGTGACTTGGAGCGACCGGTGGAGAATGGGCGGCCGCCGGGTAAAGTAGAGGATCCAGTGCCGCAACTGTTGCGGTGAGCGGGATCAAGGCTCCGTGAAGAAGATCTTGAGATTCTTGGTCTGGCGGGCGGCGGCGACAATGTCGGGGCGGCCATCGCCGTCGAGGTCGGCGGTCTTGATGTCTTCGACCGCGAGTGCGCTGCCGGAAATCTTCGTCTCCCGCCACTCCGCGCCCTCTTTGTCGAGGGGGGTGAAGAGTTTGATGCCGGGCTCGCCTTTCGGTTTCATGGCGCGCCAGCCGACGACGATCTGGTCAAAGTCGATGCCGAGGTAATCGGCGACGGCGAGGGCGTGGCCATCGATGAGCGCGTCATCGAGGACTGCGGCGCGGCGCCAGAGATCGCCGGGTTGGGCGGGTTCGATGTAGACGGCGGAGGCGCTCCCGTGCATGGGTTCGACGGTGACGATGAAGCGTCCGCCGCCTGGGAGGCGGCCATCGCGGATCTCGCCGGCGAACTCATCGGTGAGTTGGGTGGGTTGCCAGGCGCCGTCCTTCCGGTCGAAATGCCAGACGCCTTCCTTGGCGGCGACGATGAGTTCTTCCTCCGGGTCGTCGTCCCAGTTGACCGGGTGAAAGTTATGGGAGAGGTGCAGGAAGTCGCCGACGACACGCGTTTTCCATTTATCACCGGCGTCGGGCGGCACCGTGTATTCCAGGATGCGCAGACCGGGGCCGACGCCATCGAGCGTGCCGCGGCCACGCAGCGGTTTGACGACGAGCGAGAATTCGCCGGAGGGGCCCGCGATCCAATGCATGCGATGGACGCTTGGTTCGTGTTCCAGTGCGACGGGGTACCAGGCTTGGGTGCGGTCTGGGGGAGGGACGAGGTAAAAGACGGCGCCATCCTTGAGGGTCTCGCGGAAGTTCCATTGGCCGCCTACGGCGATCTCGCACTTGCCGTCGCCGTCGATGTCGCGGGCGGCGACGCAGACGTTGTCGCGCTCGGTGAGGTCCCGGGCAATAATGTGTTTCTCCCAGGAGGGATTTTGATACCACTGGATCGTGGATTTATCGGCGAGGACGATATCGGTGCGGCTGTCGCCATCGACATCGGTGAGCTGGAGGCCGTAACCGATTTCGATGGTGTCGATTTCGACCTCGCGCCATTGGTATTCGGGGGGTGTGGCGGAGAGGGGGAGAGTGAGGGCGGCGAGGGAGAGGAGAGTGATGGCTGCGGCTTTCATGGGTGTGAAAAGTTTCGGTGTTCAGGGTTTCCCGGCTGCGCCGGAACTTCGGCAAAGCCTCAGCTTCAGTTTGCACCGGTAAGATTGTGCTGCGTTCGGCTCTTTCGGCCGGTAGGTTACCATCAGGGCGTCATCTCTCCATCCTTAATCTTGCCTGCTTCCATCTGTCATCCCGAGCGAAGTCGAGGGATCCCTCTTTTTTCGGTTGCCTTCTGTTTCTTTGAAAACGATCGATATCGTAAGGAGATTCTCGCCTTTTTCCCCTTTCGTCCATCATGATTCCACCAGTGGGATCCCTCGACTGCGCTCGGGATGACACTGCAGTGGAATCAGTTTGCTTCGAGTATTGTCTAAACCCTGATTACGGATTCTCGTGCGTAAATCTCTCCTTATCGTTCTGTGCCTCCTTTGTCTCCCATGGGCATTTTCCACCGCGGCGGCGGGGCACCCCAATATTGTCTATATCCTCGCCGACGATTTCGGGTTTGGGGACGCCAGCTGTTACAACGCGGAATCGAAGATCCCGACGCCGCATATCGATCGAATCGCGGCGGAAGGGATGCGATTTACGGATGCGCACTCGCCCTCGGCGGTGTGTACTCCGACGCGTTACGGGATTTTGACGGGGCGATACAGCTGGCGGACGCGTTTGAAATACCGGGTGCTCGACGGGTTCGATCCGCCGCTGATCGAGGAGGGCCGATTGACGGTGCCGGCGTTGCTCAAGCAGCATGGGTATGCCACCGCCTGCATTGGAAAGTGGCACCTCGGGATGCAGTGGACGGACAAGGAAGGCGCGCCGGTGCCCGCAGTGCCGATCAATCGCCGCGAGCCGCCGCGACCGGGATTCGATGTGGATTTCACGGCGCCGATCACCGGCGGGCCCGTCGATCGCGGGTTCGATTATTATTTCGGGATCTCGGCGTCATTAAACATGTCGCCCTTCTGTTACCTCGAGAACGACCGGCCGGTGCTGATTCCGACGCTGCGGCACGAACGCGTGCGCACGGATTTTATTACCGTCGACGAGGGCGTGCGTTCCCCGGATTTCACGATCACGGGCGTGATGCCGATGCTGGCGGGAAAGACGGTGGAATGGATTGAGAGGCAGACAAAATTTCGCGCCGGAGGCGTATCCGCCCGCCTGCCCGTCGAAGCCTCGGCGAAGGAGGGTCCGGCGACGGACCCCTTCTTTCTTTATGCGCCGCTCTCGGCGCCCCACTTGCCGGTGGTTCCCAATCAAGAATATCGCGGGAAAAGCGAGGCCGGGGAATACGGAGATTTCGTCGTGGAGACCGACGCCTTCGTGGGCGCGGTGCTGGACGCGCTCGACCGGGGAGGCATCGCGGATGAGACGCTGGTGATTTTCACCTCCGACAACGGAGGCTTGTATCACTGGTGGGAGCCGCGTGAAGCCGATGACTTAAAGAATTACAAAGTCTCTTCTCGCGCGGCTTATGTCAAAGAGCGCGGGCACCAGGGCAATGCGCATTTGCGCGGCACCAAGGCGGACATCTGGGAGGGCGGACACCGGGTCCCCTTCGTGGCGCGCTGGCCGGGACGGGTGCCGGCGGGGACCACGAGTGATGCGCTGGTGGAGCTGACCGATTTGATGGCGACCTGTGCAGCAATCGTCGGGGCAAACTTGCCGGCAGGTGCGGGAGAAGACAGCCGCGATATCCTGCCCGCGCTGCTCGGAGCGGAAACGAGTGCACCGGTGCGGGAGTTCGCGGTGCACCATTCGTTGTGGGGGCACTTCGCGATTCGGGAGGGACCGTGGAAGATGGCGCCGCGACGCGGGTCCGGCGGGTTCACGCGCCCGCGCGAGATTGAGTCGGCGCCGGGCGAATCCGAGGGCCAGCTTTATCACCTGGAAGACGATCCATCGGAGACGAGGAACCTGTGGCAGGAGCATCCGGAGGTGGTGGAGCGGCTGGGGCGGTTGCTGGAGGAAGTGAAGGGGGGAGAGTGAGGAGTGTTCGATGTTCAGGGTTCAGGGTTCAGGGTTAAAGATTAAGGGATTCGATGCGGCTGTGGGAGCGCGGGCGTCCCGCCCGCTTCAAGCAAAGTGCGGCCCTATGGGCCGGTGATTGCGAGCCGAGTTGGAGGATTACGGTGGGTAGTTGTTAGTTATTGGAAGTAACAGGACGATGAGAGATGAGGATTCGATGCGGCTGTGGGAGCGCGGGCATCCTGCCCGCTTCAAGGGAAGTGCGGCCCTGCGGGCCGCTGATCTCAGATGCGGGCGAGACGCCCGCGGTCCCAGTGTGCTATCGCGGAGATCCTTTCTTCGCATGGGCACGGGGCTGGCGGCTGCGACGGCCGCGGGATCGTGCGGCTTTCAAGAAGCGTCGGCAGGGCGTTTCACGGAAAAGATCAAGATTGCGGTCAAGTACCAGATGATCGAAGAGGGAGCCAGCCCGCTGGAAAAGTTTCAAATCTTGAAGGCCGCGGGGCTCGACGGGACGGAACTGAAATCCGATCAGAAAGTCGATCCGGCGGAGATCGTGAAAGCCTCGCGGGAGACGGGAATGCCCGTACACGGGGTGATCCACGGTTCGGATCCGGACATCGCGGGGGCGGTCGAGCTGGCCGAGTTCTACGGGGGCGACTCGGTGCTGGTGCTGGCGCGCGAGGATCCAAAGCTTTCATACGAAGAGAACTTTGCGCATTGGCAGGAACTGGTCCGGAAAGCCGTGCCGGTGGCCGAGAAGGCAGGTGTCAAGCTTTGCATCGAAAACGTCCGCGCGACTTTCTTGAAGAAAGCGGAGGAGATGGCGCGCTTTATCGATTCGTTCGAGTCGCCGGCCGTGCGATCGTATTTCGACACCGGGAACACGATCACCTGGACCGAGCAACCCGCGGAGCACTGGGCGCGCGTCCTCGGCGCGCGCATTTACAAGCTCGATATCAAGGACCGAGGGCACGCCGAATTCGGGGATGCCAAGCTGAAACGCGAGGGTGTGACGGGGACCGACGGCGGCGAAGTGAACTGGGTGGGAGTTCGCGAGGCGCTGGGAAAAGTTTCTTTTTCCGGATGGGCGACCGCGGAAGTCTCGGGCGGCGATCGCAAACGGCTCGCG
This sequence comes from Verrucomicrobiales bacterium, assembly GCA_024638765.1. Classification (GTDB taxonomy): domain Bacteria; phylum Verrucomicrobiota; class Verrucomicrobiia; order Verrucomicrobiales; family DEV007; genus JAHEJT01. The sequence goes on along the minus strand of JAHEJT010000062.1, from coordinate 9,127 downwards.
GGGATCGCGGGATGGATGCGCGGGGTTTTGGATGGGAGAAAGTAGCCCCGGCGCTCCGCGACGGGGTCTGTGAAGGAGCCCGCCGCGGAGCGTCGGGCCTACTTTACTTCAATCACGGAGCCAACCCCCGCAACATGCTCGAGGGATGGCTGGACCGGGTCGCGGCCGGTCGATAGAATCGTCACCATTCGAACATCGCCCACTTCTAACCCCGACTGAGCACAAAATGAGCACGCAACCATTGGCAACGACGACGTCAAATCCGTCACCGGCGGACGGCACCGGCCTGGGCCCCGTCTTTGAGCCCGATGCAGGGCGAAGCACGGGGATCTCCCGGAGAAACGCCATCAAGACGACCTTGGCCGTTGCGGCTGGGGCCGCCGCGATCGGGCCGGTCGCCGCGCACGGGCAAGCGAAAGAAGCGGCGCCGGATCCCCGTCGCGCTTCGCCGAAACGGTATGCGATGAAAAAGTCGATCAACCTCTGGGCGTTTCCTTATCCGGACAGAATGTCGCTGCGAGAATGTCTGCAGCTGGCCAAAGACGGGGGGTTCGACGGGATCGAGTTGAACTACGATCTTGAGAACGATTTATCTCCGAAATCCGGGACCGCAGATTACGTCAAGATCCGGAAGATGGCGGAGGAGATCGGGATCGAGATCAGCGGTCTCTGTTCGTTTCTCTTCTGGCCTTACCCGCTGACGAGCAACGATCCCGCCAAGCGGGCGCGTGGTCTCGAACTCGCGGCACTGATGGCCCGGGCGGCGCACGATCTTGGAGTGGAAAACCTGCTGGTGGTGCCGGGCGCGGTGCACATTCCCTGGCGTGACGACCACGCACCCGTGCCCAACGATGTCTGTGACCGGCGGGCGCGGGAAGCGATCGGCAAGCTCGTGCCCGAGGCGGAGAAACTCGGTGTCTCCCTGAATATCGAAAACATTTTCTTTAACGGTTATCTCATGACGCCCATGGAGATGAACGAATTCGTGGACAGCTTCGGCAGCGAGTCCGTAAAGGTGCATTTCGACACGGGGAACATCATGATTTTTCAGTATCCCGAACACTGGATCTCGGTGATGGGATCACGAATTAAAAATATTCATTTCAAGGAATTCACCAAGAAAGGCACCGATTACTCGCTGGAGACGTTCCGGCCGCTGCTCGATGGCACGACCGATTGGCCCGCGGTGGTGGAGGGATTGGACGCAATCGAATACCGCGGATACGTGACTTTCGAGTATTTCCATCCTTACCCACACTACCCGGAAGCCTTGATTTACCAAACCTCGGATTCGCTGGATCGGATGCTGGGCAGAGTTTGAATCGTAATGAAGATGCCCTCGCCACGCTTGGCTGCTCTCTTCGCCATCCTCGCCGGCCTTTTCGTCGCTGCATCGGAGGTGCGGGGACAGCGACTCCCGGTTCGGCCGGTGGATCGAGATATTGTAGCCGCCCTCGAACGCGCCGAGCTCTCGATGCTGTTCCCCGGCGAATCGGCGGAGGACTGCAGGCAATGGCAGCAGGCTTTCGATGCGCAGTTGAATCAATTGCTGGGCGATTCCGCGCCGCCGGACGATTGGACCATCGAGGAAGAGCAGCGCTGGGACCTCGAGGATCACGTCCGCATTGCCCTGCTCCTCGTGGCCGAGAACCTCCCCTCGGTGCCGGTGTATCTGCTCATTCCCAAAACGCTCGAGGGCGGAAGGAAAGCGCCCGCAGTGTTGTGTGTCCACGGGCACGGCGCGTTCGGCAATGATCCCATCGTCGGCCGGACCGATCTCGAAGGCGTCGCCGAGAACATCGAGAAGCACAACTACGATTACGGCCTGCAGTTTGTCCGGCGCGGATATGTCGTCGCGGCGCCGTGCATGATTCCATTTGGCCGGCGTGTCGAGCGTGATAAATACCGAAGTGACCCGTGTGCGGTGGCTTTCGTGCGGCTGCAGGCGCTCGGGAGGCTGGCTATCACCGAGAACCTGCGCGATTTGCGCTGGTGCCTCGATTTGCTCCAGGCCCGGCCCGAGGTCGACCCGGAACGACTCGGGTGCGCCGGCCTTTCTTACGGAGGGCGCATGACGATGCTGGTGAGCGCCGTCGATCATCGGATCAAGGTCGCGGCGGTCAGTGGCGCGCTCAACTTGATGCAGGAGCGCATGCGCCAGGCGCACAGCTGCGGCGCCCAGATGATTCCGGGCCTCTTGAAATACGGAGATCATTCCGAGATCGGATCGCTGATCGCCCCGCGTCCCTGTGTCTGGGAAACCGGATCGAGCGACAAGCTCATCGTCCCGGAGTGGGATCAGGTATTCAAGGATCGTCTGCAGCGCGCGTACGACGCACACGGCGCGGGAGGGAATCTGCGTTTCGACAAGTTCGAAGGCGGACATCAGTGGAGCGGCAAGATCGCGTTTCCGCTGTTTGAAGAGGTGTTGCGGCCTTGAGTGGGGAGTTGGGAGGTGCTTGGCGGGTTCGACTTCTTTTCAGCCTGTCATCCCGAGCGAAGTCGAGGGATCTCTCTAGATGGCGAAAAGGGTTCTCTTGCCTGAGAGCCGCACGAATACCTGGGTTGTTGCCGTCACTTCCGCGGATTGTTCGCTCAGAAGAATGCGGGAGATCCCTCGACTTCGCTCGGAATGACACAGCGGGGTTCGGGATGACACAGAAGGAGCGTGGGGAATCCTCATCCGCTGACGTCAGTCACTTAACCTCAGTCATTTCCGCCCAGCGTTCCCAATACGCAGTCATCTCGGCGACGCGCTCGGGATTCTGTTTGGCGATGTCATTGGTTTCAGAGCGGTCGACCGAAAGATCGTAGAGTTCCCAGCGTCGATCGCCGCCGCCCCACACGAGTTTCCAGTCGCCCTGGCGGACGGCCCGGTTTCCATAGAGCGCCCAGCAGAGCGGTTCGGATCGCTTCCGCGTTTCGCCGCGAAAAATCGGGAGCAGGCTTTCGCCTTCCATCGGCGGAATCGGGTGGCCGTCGCGGGTGTCCGGATACACGCCGCCGGCCAGTGCCAGCAGGGTCGGCATGAAATCAACGACGTGCCCCGGTTGGCGCGTGATTTTTCCTTCGGTGACGACGCCCGGCCAGCGGGCGATCATGGGGGTGGCGATCCCGCCTTCGTATGTCCAGGTCTTGTGTCGCCGGAAGGGGGCGTTCTGCGCCCAACCCCAGCCGGGGCCGACGAGTTCGTAGCCGCGGGCGTCGCCGACGGGGATGCCTTCGTTGTATTCGAGGAAACCGGCGAATTTTTCGGGGTTGGAGTTGGGCCAGCTGGCGCAGCCGCCGTTATCGGAAAGGAACAGGACGATGGTATTTTCGGCGGCGCCGCTTTCTTCCAGCGCGTCGAGGACTCTGCCGATGCCCTGGTCCAAGCGGTCGACCATGGCGGCATACACTTCCATGCGCTGCTCTTCGCGCGCGCGGGTGGCGTCGTCCAGTTGATCCCAGGGCGTGACTTCGAAGTCCTGGCGGTGGTCACTGGTCTTGGGATCGATCGGTGAGAGCGCAACGCTTTCGTCAAACAATCCCATGGCGATCTGCCGCTGATGCCGGCGCGTGCGCAGGGCGTCGTAACCGTCCGCGTATTTTCCGCGGTATCGGGCGATATCTTCCGGGGGCGCATGGAGCGGGTAATGCGGCGCGGTGTAACAGAGGTGGAGGAAGAAGGGGGGCGGTGAATCTTGATTTCCGATTGCTGATTTTTGATTTTTGATTTTTGATTTGATGAAAGCGACGGCCTCGTCGGTGAAGGCGTTGGTGGTGTAATAGTCGTCGGGGAATTCGGTGATGCGCTCGCGGTTCCTGGCGAAGGCGCGTATTTTTCCTCCGTTATAGAACATGGGGTCCGGTTTTGCGGGGTTGAAGAAGTTGCAGCAGCCGTCGAGGAGGCCGTAATACTCGTCGAACCCGCGATCGATGGGGTGCTTCGGCGCTTCGCTGCCGAGGTGCCATTTGCCGATCAGTCCGGTGGCATAGCCCGCCTCGCGCATGACCTCGCCGAGGGTCACCATGTCCGGCCGCAAGAGGCCGCCCTTGCCGTGCCGCGGATAGAGCCCCGTGGTCAACGCGGCGCGCGTCATCACGCAGACCGCGCCGTTGTAGAACTGCGTAAATCGCATTCCTTCCGAGGCCAGCCGGTCGAGGTGCGGAGTGCGGATCTCGCCGCCATAACAGCCGAGATCCGAGTAACCGAGATCGTCGCAGAGGATGAGGAGGATGTTGGGAGGCCGCTCCGCGGGCGCAGAAAGGATGAGGGATGAAGGATGAAGGATGAATGCCAGTGCGAGCAGAAGGGCGAGATGGAAGCGCGGGAGGTGCATGGAGGTGGTTCTTAAGTTTCAAGTTTTAAGGTTTAGAGTTCAAGGTTGGAAGATCCTCTGTCGCCAAGGCTATGGAGGACAAGTGGGATACGCCCCGTAATCTTGTCATCCCGAGCGGAGTCGAGGGATCTCACGCATACTTTTGAGTGATCAATCCACGGAAGGGGCGGACACAACCCAGGTATTCGTTCGGGTTTAAGGCAAGAGAAACCTTTCGCCGTTTAGAGAGATCCCTCGACTCCGCTCGGGATGACAAAAAGGGGGCGGAATTTATCAGCGTCTGCGCGTCGCGAAAGAGGGCTTGTCGGTGGGGGAGGGGGCGGGCATGATTTGGCGCGATGAGTGCCACACGCTCTTCCCTGCGGTTGTTCGCGACGTTGAGCACGATGATGTTCTTCCTCTTCTTCGTGTGGGGGGCCTGGTACGTGACCATGGGCACCTTCATGACGGTGAGAAAGTTCGATGCCGGCGCCATCGGGTGGGCGTATTCCGTGGCACCGATCGCCGCCATCGTGACGCCCTTTTTCATGGGAGTGTTCGCCGACCGCTTCGTGCACGCGGAGAAACTCCAGGGAGTCCTCATGATCCTGAGCGGGGGGTTCATCGCGCTGGCGCCGCGCTTCGCAGCCCCGGAAACGCAGTGGATTTTTATCGGGCTCCTGCTCGGACACACGCTTTGTTTCATGCCGACGCTCGGGCTCTCCAACACGATCTGCCTGAAACATCTCGCGAACTCGGAACGGGATTACCCGATCGTGCGTGTCTTCGCGACGCTGGGGTGGATCGTGGCGGGCTGGGTGGTGAGCCTCGTGTTCAAGGCCGAGGCATCGCCAGTACAATTTTACACCGCAGCCGCGGCGGCCTGGGGCGTGGGAATCTACAGTTTCTTCCTGCCGCGCACCCCGCCCCCGGGAAAGGGCGCGCCGCTGAAGATCGGCGAGCTCTACGGATCGGGGACGCTGCCCTACTTCAAGATCCGATCGTTTTCGATCTTTCTCTTCGCCTCGCTCTTCGCGGCCATGGGGATGATGCCTTACTGGGTCCTGGGAAGTCCCTTTGCGAATTCGCTGGGCATCGAGCGATCGGGCGCCTTTTTCACGATGGGCCAGATGGCGGAGCTGGTGGTGCTGGCGGTGATACTCCCCGTGTTCATCAAGCGCTTTGGGATCAAGTGGACGATGGTGCTGGGACTCCTGTGCTGGGCCTTGCGCTTCGCGCTTTTTTCCGGGGCATCGACCCAGACGGGATCGACCATGTATGTTTTCATGGTGATCGCGGTGCTCCTGCACGGGTTCAGCTACGATTTCGTTTTTGTCTCGGGATATTTGTACGTGGACAAGCACGTCGGCGAGGAGGTGCGCGCGCAGGCCCAGGGGCTCCTCGTGGTGTTCACCCAGGGGATCGGATTTTTGCTAAGCTCGCAGATTTTCGTGAGCCGCTTGGGCCCGGCGTTCGGGGTCCCGGGCGGCGGGGGAGAAGACTGGCAGCGTTACTGGCTGGTTCCCTCCATTTTCATGGCAGCGGTGCTCGTCCTGTTCTGGGTGTTGTTCAAGGACGACGGGGTACCGCAGAGTGAAGCCTCGAATCAAAGTTAACCAAAGCAGCGGTGAATCGACAGTAACGTTAGTTCCCGGCTGCCGGGTGATAATGAACGTCCGCAAGATCCTTTAAGTCCTCGTCCTGTGTCCATACCTCGGCTGAATACTTATCGGCTGTCATGTAGATGATGCTATCCGCCATAGAGATCTTGGATTTGTGGCTAAATCGAGCTGCTGAAAGTGCAATATCATTGGTAAGCTCAACGATTGTTCCCTGTTGCATGGCTGCGACGGCGATGAGAGCTTCGGACTCAGTGCGCTGCTGAAGTAATCGCTTGGAGACCTCGTAGATACAAATCGTCGGCACGATCAGCTGATCGGAATCCTCTATCGCAGACGCAAAAAACTGTGCCGTTTCCGAACCGGCGAAATACTCAAGCCACCCTGAGGAATCGACGACATTCACAGCCGATCGTCATCCCGATCCACAGAGGTGTCGATGCCGGGCAAGAATCCCCGAAGTGACTTCAATGCCTTCCGCGGCACGATCTCAATACGTCCATCGAGCTCGAAAACTTCAAGCTTATCGCCGGGCTTGAGAGAGAGGCGGTCGCGAAGGGCCTTCGGGATCACAATCTGATATTTAGGGGATACCGTTACAGCACTCATATCGATAAGGTAAGTGTAATACCATATCGGCATCGATACAAATCCTGGAAGAAAGGTGAAGAGAGAGCGAGGGATCGTTGGTTGGGTTTGTCCAAGGACCTTGTGAGCAAGGAATTCCATTGTATTCCTGGGGCAATTGCCGGTCATTATTGAGAAAAATTACACATTTGACTCTTAACAATAATTATTGTATCTTCTATTAAGTTCTCCAATTCCACGCCAAAACTATACAAAATATGAAATCGACCTTGAGTCAGTTTACCAGCTTTGCGTTTTCAGGCGCCGAGATGATCGTTGGCGGTGGCAAATGCTGCTACCGGAAACCCAAATGCGATAAGCCCAGAAAAGGCAACAACGGCATCGGCCAGGAAAAGCGCGGCGTCCTCGACGGCCCCCCTCCGGGACTTGCCAAGCAGGATCGACAAGACTTTAACGATCGCTCCGGCAATCGTCACGGAGTCGAGGTCTGATCCTCCCGACAAAGACAATCATCGATCTCTAAAAGGTGCGCCGTGAGGCGCACCTTTTTTTGTGCTCTCACCCGGAACATCGATCGTCGACAACCCGAAACCCACGCCAGGACTTCTCGACATTACCAGAGTTCTGGTTTGTTGAGGGCTTTCACGCATTCAATTACTTCAGAATGAACGATGGGTCTCCTTTCTGCGAGGCCAACCGCTTGCCATCCGAACGGGTACTTTAGCTTAAACTGTGTTCTAAATTCTTCCGCAAGTTCTGTCGTAAAACCGAAGCGGCCGTAGAAGTCTGGGTCTCCGTAAACAAAAACGATCCCGATATCCCGAGTTGTCAGCAGTCGCAATCCCTCTCGAATAAGCTTCGATCCAGCTCCCTTCTTCTGGTTTCTAGGCTCTATGGCAAGGGGCGCCAAGATGTAACCGATTCCTTCTCCTCCGGATTGTGATATTACCGGACTAAAGGCGATGTGCCCAATAATACGCCCATCCTCTTCTGCTACGAGATGGAGGATCTCCGGCGTTGATGCCTCGTGCAATAGTTCGCCTGCTAAACTCGCAACCAAATCCTTTTCATCGTCGTCAAACGCTGCCAAGTAAACTTGGCGTATTTGATACTCATCAGCGGTTGCCGCCGTCCTTATCGCCATTTTCTTCGTCGAACGTATAATTGAGCCTCTGGGACTAGTAATATGTTATTACACACAGAGGCATATTAGGGCGAAAGGCCGCCTTGGAAGGCGCATTTTCTATCGCTTTCATTGTCACTGGGGAAGGATGCGGCTTCCAGAGGAATCGTATCGCATGGCCGGCTGGATGGCGGGAGGCACAACCACCCAGGATTCGTGCTGGGGCGCGCGCCAGCCAGGATGGCCTGACCTACCAGTATTATTCACGGAGCCAACTCCGCCTGCATCTCGAGGAGGCGGGCGGTGAGAATGTCCGAGGCGTCGAGCTGGACGCGGTTGGTCCCGAGCCAGGTTTCGTATCCGCCAAGCCGATGTTGTCTGGGGGTGGGCAGGTATCCTTCGCCGCCGTTGGCGAGCTCGATGGTGAAACTGTGTGCAAAGGGGGACTTCTCTTTCAGTTCCAGCCCGATCTCTACCAGGGTTTCGAAGGGGATGCTGTTGATGGCGAGATCCCCGATGCGCACGACCTGGATCTTCACGCCGAGCGCGGAATCCATGGCTGCGAGATCCAGGGTCCGCTGCGCATAGGCGGCGGCGTGCTTGGGCAAATCCTTTTCGCCTTTTTCCTCCGCGATTTTCAGCGTCAGGCTGGCGCGCGCCACCTCGTGCTCCGTGGGGACGCGACGATTCAGGACGACCTCCTCTTCGATGATGCCGAGAGAGAGATCGTTGCGATGCTCGATCTTCTCGTAAGCGTGGTACGCGGCGTCGGCGATTTTGGAGGCGACGAGGCGGATCTGTTCAAAGGGTTCACGGGGCGGGCGCAGCTCGGCGTAATTGTTATTGTTGATGTCGCCCGAGGTGCCGTTGGAAAGGATGCCGACGAACCCGGATTCGGGTTTGTCGCGCATCAGGCGGACCCCGATGAGCCGGGAAAATTCTCCGAAATAATCGGCGGAAACCTGCCCGGCGGGCACCCGGCCGACGTAATGGAGCGAGTAATTGGCGAGCAACGCGAGAGGACGTCCCTTGGCGGTGCGGACGGAGAGGACGTAGACTTCCGGATCAATCGGGCCCGCCGGTTTCACGAGACCTGGTCCCCGGCCCGGGTTCATTTTGACTTTGTCCTGGTCGCTGCCGAAGGGATTGACCGGCATGGCGCCGGGTTTGAGGTGCCAGCGGCGGTTGAAGACTTCGCTGGGTTCCTCGGAAGAACCAAAGCCGATTTCCGCCGGCTGAAGCTCTTGGTTGGCGTCGATAATGGATTGGGCGATGCCCTTGACGAGCTTTTCGACGTAGGCGATTTCCGGGCCCGTGCCATAGCGGACGTAGTCGTGCGGGGCGGTATGGGTATGGGTCGCGGAGGTGAGCATGCGCTCGACCGGGATGCCCGTTTCCTGCGAAGCGATCGATTTGGCGCGGTCGAGGTTTTCCCGGGAGACCATGCAGGAATCGACCACGACCAGCGCAAGTTTTGTGTCTTCGCCGTCATCCAG
>JAHEJT010000228.1 GCA_024638765.1 Verrucomicrobiales bacterium | reverse complement strand
GGCAGAGTGCTAGTCCGAATTGATTTCAACCTCCACAAACCGGCCACATCGTAAGGTCGCGGAACTTGCAATGAGTTCCGTCTTTCGCCCGACCGAGTCGGAAGATTTTGCATCTTCCGCTACACTCATCCGGGCGATTTCGGGCCGATGCAACGCCCTCCCAGCCCGCATCACTTTTCCCACAACCCCGTCCCCTCCGGCGGAGTCAGGCGCGCCGACCGAAAGCGTTCCCCCGCCATGATCGCGCGGAGCGAAGCAAGATCGTCTTCCCGGGTCCCCGTGATGATGGTGTGCGCGTATTCACGCCAGTGCTCCATCTCCTGGCGGGCCCGCTCCAGGCGTGCATCCATTTGTTCTTCGGACTCTGTGGCGCGCCCCTCGAGCCGGCTGCGCAATTCATCCATGGTCGGGGGCAGGATGAACACATCCACCAGCGATCGGCTGATAAGATCGTCCGTGGAAAAACGCACCTGGGCCGCGCCCTGGACATCGATATCCATGATCACATCCACCCCTTGCTCCAGTTTTTCCACCACATTCTGCCTGAGAGTTCCGTAACGATGCCCGTGCACCACTGCGTGCTCGAGGAATTCCCGGTTTGCTTCCCGATGTTCGAATTCTTCTTCCGAAAGAAAAAAATAATCCACTCCATCACGTTCTCCCGCCCGAGCCTGGCGGGTGGTAGCGGAGACCGCGTACTCGCAGACCCCGCGCTCGCTCACCGCGCGGCACAAGGACGTCTTCCCCGACCCCGAAGGCCCCGAGACTACGCACAAGATTCCTGTTCGTTTAAACTCTGCAGACATTAGACGCCAGGCTGGAGACGTGAAACTTCACCACTCGGCGCTCGAGACCTGATGCCCATTCCCCCGACTCCTATTAACGATTAACTGATAACGATTAACGCGGCGCGAAGCGCCGCCACTTCGCGCTGCTCACTGAATATTCTGCACCTGCTCCCGCACTTTCTCCATCTCTGTCTTGCTGTTGACCACGTGCTGGGTGATCGCAGCATCGTTCGCTTTTGAGCCAATTGTATTCAACTCCCGATGGATCTCCTGGGATAAAAAATCCATGGGCCGCCCCGCGGATTGGTCACTGTCCAGGTAATCGCCAAACTGATTCAGGTGACTCTCCAAGCGGGTCAATTCTTCCGTGATATCGCAGCGGTCGGCAAATAAACCGATCTCCTTGAGAATACGTTCGTCATCCAGGGCCACCGGAATCCCCGCTTCTTCCAACCGCTTGTGCAGATTGGTGCGGTAAGTCTCCGCCACACGCGGCGCCAGCTTCCGCACCGATGCCAGCTCCTTGCCCACCAATCCCAAACGACTCCCAATATCCTCGGCGAGATGACTTCCCTCTCGTTGCTGCATATCGATGAGCACTTCCAGCGCCTTTCCCAAGGCTTCCTCCAGGACCGGCCTCGCCGACTCCGGTTCCAGCGGCACTTCGGCGATTGTAAATACTCCCGGCGCCCGCAACAGGTCGCTCGGCTCGAGATGCAGCTCTTTGCCCAGGACGCGCGAAAGGGTTTCCATGGCGTCCCGGTATTGCCCTGCCAGGGGTTCGTCCAACTCCAGCGCGCCGTGGCGTCCTTCGGTCGATTCCACGGTCACCAGCACCGAGACCCGACCCCGCGAGATGCGTCCCGCCACCGCTTTGCGCAAGCTTCCCTCCAGCTCGATAAGTTTTCGCGGCAGATTCACCACCACATCCGATTGCTTGCGGTTCACCGAGGAAAGTTCCACCACAAACTTCAAATCTCCCGCCACGGCTTCCCCGTGCCCATATCCGGTCATGCTTCTCATCGCAAAAAGTAGGTGCGAGCGTGAGCGAGTACCCCCCTGCTATCAAGTTTCAAGTTGCCGGGGGATCACGAATGGAAGATGAAAGATAGAAGATGGCTTATCGGAAGAGTGGGAGGGTGATGACGGGGGCTCAAACCCTCTAGCCACTGCCCCCCTTAAATCCGGACACCTCATTTCCGATTCTTCTATCTTCAATTTTTCATTCTTCCTGCCTCGAACCCTGAACCTGGGACGTTTATACGATCGGGTCCGGACACACATCCCTTCTCTGACACTGCACGCAATATTCTCCCACCCAGAAGCGGTCCATGAAGTCCATCAGTTCCCCCACGAACGCCTCGTCCCGGGACAAGATCCCGGCTTCGAAGTTCCTTCGCCCGGACGATTTGGCTCCCATCCCGGCCCCGGTCAGGTTCGCCGAGCCCAGGTAAGCCACTTTGCCATCCACAATCACGCACTTCATGTGGTTGCGTGGACAGAGGACGCGTTCGAAGCGCTCCGATTCCAGCAACTCCGGATAGCGATCGAAATCCTTGCGAAATCTTGGTCCCGGTTCCTTTGCGTGCACCAGGCGAATCTCCACACCCGCACGCACCAGTTCCGCCAGCACTTCCAAAAATGGCGCAAAGCGTCCGCCGGGTCGTTCCACATGCAGGTCCTTGATATCCGCCGTCACGATCCACACGAACTTTTCCGCCAGCGGAATCTCTCCCTGGATCACCTTCTCGTAAATCGCTTGGTTTAAGATCAGTTCCATGGGAAGACCTGAGGCTTGAGACAAGAGACGCGAGACTTAGAACCGTGCACCCGGCAACTCGAAACTCCGGCCCCTATTAACGAATAACCAATAACCAATAACGAATTCGCTCCCCGGCTCCGCCGGGAGCGAATTTCCCCTAGACAACCCCCCATTCCCCGTTACTTTACCCGATACGACCTCTCGATGAGATATCTTTCTGACAGCATCCAGATCCAGCAACGCGACGCCCTCCTCGGTCTCGCGCTCCTCCTGCTGTCGCTAGGGTTGGCCGCCCGCTAAGATCTTTCCCGTCTCATTATCCCGTATCTTTGCCCTGGTCCCGCGCCTCTCGGCGCGTCACTTCGACCTTTTACCTTTTACCTTTATACTTTTAACTGCAGTCAAACTGCATCCCCGAGATGAACCCGGAAGCTACTCGAAAATACCGGCCGTTCCCACCCGTCGACCTCCCCGATCGACAGTGGCCAAACCGTACCATCACCCGCGCCCCCATCTGGTGCAGCGTCGACCTGCGCGACGGCAACCAGGCGCTGCCTATCCCCATGAATGTGGGGGAAAAGCTGGAGCTCTTCCGCCTTCTCACAAGCATCGGCTTCAAACAGATCGAGGTCGGCTTCCCTTCCGCTTCGGATACCGAATTCGACTTTCTGCGCGAATTGGTCGATCAGGGCCATATCCCGGACGACGTCACCGTCCAGGTGCTCGTCCAGGCCCGGGAACATCTCATCCGCCGCACCTTTGAAGCGCTGGAGGGCGTGCCCCGCGCCATCGTCCATCTCTATAACTCGACCTCACCGCTGCAGCGCCGCGTCACCTTTTCAGATGCCTCCCGCGAGGACATCAAAAAGATCGCGGTCGACGGCACCAAGCTTGTGAAGGAACTCGTGCCCACGGCGCCGGACACCGAGATCACCTTCCAGTATTCACCCGAAAGTTTCTCGGATACCGAGCTGGAATTTTCATTGGAAGTCTGCCGCGGCGTCATGGACGTGTGGCAACCGACCGACGCACGTAAAATGATCCTCAACCTGCCCGCCACCGTGGAATGGACTACTCCCAACGTCCATGCCGACCAGATCGAGTGGTTCGGACGCCAGCTTGGTGGGGACCGGGATAAGGTCTGGATCAGTCTGCACACTCACAATGACCGCGGCACGGGCATCGCCGCCACTGAACTCGGTCTCCTCGCCGGCGCCGACCGCGTCGAGGGCACCCTTTTCGGCAACGGCGAACGCACCGGAAATCTGGATATTGTCACCGTGGCGCTGAACATGGATTCGCAGGGAATTGATTCGGGACTAAAATTCTCGAACCTGCCCGCCATCCGGGAAGTCTACGAACGCTGCACGCGGTTGCCCGTCCCCGAGCGCCAGCCTTACGCCGGCGAACTCGTCTTCACTGCGTTCTCCGGTTCCCACCAGGACGCCATCAAGAAAGGCATGGACCGAAGAAAAATGGAGGGCCCCGCTCCGTCGGTGCCGGAAGGGGACTCCACTGCGGAAGCTACGCCGTGGGCCGTCCCCTATCTCACCATCGATCCCGAGGACATCGGCCGCACTTACGAAGCCATCATTCGGATTAATTCGCAGTCCGGCAAAGGCGGCGTGGCCTACATACTCGATCGTGAGCACGGGTTCGATCTGCCCAAGACCATGCACCCGCAGGTCGGCCAGCGCATTTACTCGCGCGCCGACAACCTGGGCCGCGAACTCAGCTCCGATGAAGTCCGGGATTTCTTCTTCGAAGAATTCGTCAATCGCAACAGCCCGCTCGAGCTGGTCGATTACGAACTCGATCACCACGTCAACGACGATCCCTCCCAGGTCCGATGCCGCGCCAGCATCAAGGCCGGGGGGGAGGAACAGAAGATCGAAGGCCTCGGCAACGGTCCCATCAACGCGTTCGTCCATGCCTTGGATAAAGCGGGGCTTAAAAACTTCAGTGTCACCGATTACCGGGCCCAGGCAGTAGCCGGCGGCTCCGACGCCCCCGCGGCGGCTTACGTCCAGGTGAAACACCAGGACCAACCGGCGAGCCTATGGGGCTGCGGCGTCCATCCTTCCACTGAAATGGCCGGCCTCAAAGCCCTGGTCACCGCTTTTAACCTGCTCAATGAAGAAATCCCCGTCGTCGCTGCCCCGGCAACGACGGCCTGATCCGCAGAGACACACGAAAGTAGCGGAACTTGCAAAAAGTTCCGTTGAATCCTAGAGGCCCATGCCGACACCCGGCGCTGTATTCGCAATGTTCTTTTTTGGGGCCATTGGTCTCGGCGCGTTTATTTACGGTAAGAAATCCCACGTCCCAAAACCAATGATTCTGGGAATCATCTTGATGGTGTTTCCCTATTTCGTTTCCCAGGTTTGGTTCCTCTACGGCCTCGGCGCCCTCCTGACGGCCGCGCTTTTCTTTCCCAGAAACTGATTCCCTATTATGTTCGTATCCGCTGCGCCATCCGGCTTTACTCAGCACTCCGATTTCGTATCGCAGTTTACCTGCCAGCCTATTCTTTCCATGACCAGAATCGCCTTTCCCATTGTATTCGCCTCCATTCTCCTCGCCGGCTGCGGCTCTGGTGAATCGCCTCAGGCCGAAACACCCGAAAGGGAAACACCCGCCCAGGCTCTGCACGCCATCATCCAGCTCTATGAGGCGCGGGATTTCGACTCCCTGATCCGGACGCGCTACGCGGAAATCGCGAAGGCGGAAAACGAAGCGCAGATTGTCAGCCTGGTGGACCGATTCAAAAGCACGTTCCAGAATGAGGATACGCTCAAAGAGGGGATCGCCACCTACCAATCGGCGCTGGAGATAACTCCGGAGCTTTCCGAGGACGGCCGGGTCGCCACCTTCAAGCTGGACGGAGGCTTCATCAAGCTGTCCCGGATGGCGGATGCGAAATGGGGATTTCATCTCTAAGTCATCTATCGGAGCGCGCTGACTCGGCCCCAATGATTTTGTCGATTGAACCCGCTCGTCTCGCCCCTCTCCTCTGCGCCCTGGCCATGTTGGCGGCCGGCTGCGGAAAGCAACCGCCCGCGAGCGCGCCCGTCGCGATCCCAACGGACGCCCGGGAGCAGGAAAGCACGACGCCACCCGCTCTCTCCCTCAACGACGGCAAGAAATGGGACACCGACGACCATACCCGGCGCTCGATCCAACGCATGAGGGACCTCATCGAAGCCACGCCACCGGAAACCCTCGGGCGGGCGCTGGCCGGCGAAATGCATGATCTCCTAGCAGGCTGCAAACTGGAGGGCGAAGCCCACAACCAGCTCCACTTTTTCCTCGGCGAACTGCAACCCCATGCCAACGGCCTTTACGCCACGGAGGATCCCGCCGAACGCGCGGCGGAAATCGAAGCCATGAAGCGGCTGTTCACCCTTTACGATCAATACTTCGAGTAGGGCTCGGACAGAACGATACCAGGATAGATCGTCACTTCGGCTTGTAGTCGAGGTATCCATGTGCCCAAGATGCGAAATTCGAGTGGAACTCGGATCTGCATACCCCGTCGGGAACTGTTCTTAGCTCGAACGTTCAATCCAATAAGCTTGCCGACCTCCCATGAGGCCTTCCACCTGTTTCGCCTCCGCATTGTGTGCGGCTTTCCTCCTGTCAACCGTCCCCGCGCAGGTTCCTTCGCCGGATCCCCTGCGCACACAAAAGCAGAGCCTCCAGCAGGCGCTCCTCGCTTGCTCGACCTACGCAATCGGCAATAACACTCAGTTTCCTCCGATACTAGAGGCCCTGGTTCCCAATCACCTCCCCGATCACACCCACCTCGAATTCGTTTCTCCAAAGGACGGCACCAAGAGTCCCTGGATCTACTTTGCGGGATCCAAATCCGTTCGTTTCGCGGATTACATCGTGATGGCCTCTCCGCTCCTGGACGGCAAGAAGCGGTTGGTCGCCAGGCGTGGTCACCAGATCGAGGTCATCAGCCAAGCCGACTTCGAACTCCAGCGTAAGAAGGACGACAAGCGTTACCCCGATTAGCCGCTAAGCAACCTCAGACCCCAAACGCGGTGGATTACGACGCAGAGATTCTCAAAGAATTACGCAGTATCTCCGAACATTTCCGCGCGCGGTGGAAGAACGCTTGGAAAAGATGCGGCCCTAGGCAGCCCCCGGTTTCGATGCCAAAGAATGTCGATAATTCACGCAGGCGAAAGTGGATCACGGTGATCTCGGCGTGTCTCTTGCTGCCCATCGCAATGCTCTCCCTGGTACTCGCTCCAGGATTCGTGGTGATGCTGGACATGGTGACAGAAGCAGGGCCCCAACGGGCGGTAGCGGATCTTGAAACTCTTAAAATATGCCTCGAACGATTT
>JAHEJT010000227.1 GCA_024638765.1 Verrucomicrobiales bacterium | reverse complement strand
CGCGGAACAGAATCGCGATGTGCACCAGGTTGACGACAATGAAAAAGAAGTCCCAGTAAATCGACACCCACAAGGGCGTTTCCGGCGCGTAATAGTGAAACGCGATCGAAGCCACGCAGGCTACCACCGAGAGAATGCGCAGCCAGAGAATCTCCTTAAAGATGTAAGCCGCGCCGAAGAGTCCGTTCGCAATGTGCCCGAAGACGTTGGGATCGATCATGCCCCAACCAAATACACATGTGGGCGTTTCTTGCGAGAATGGAATTTCCCATCAGGGAATCGGGATCCAAGTTCTCACCATCTGCCTGAGCCGGCCGCTCTTCTTCCAATTCGAAAGCACCCCGTTCACTTGCATGAGCAAATCGGAGTCTCCCTTCCGCAGCGCCCAGCCGAGGTTTTCCTGTGTCAATAAGCGGGGCACCGCCATCACACCGGAAGACTGGTTCTCCGCCGCCAGCTGCCAGATCACCGGGGCGTCGTGAAGAAAAACGTCGATCCGCTTCATTTTCAAAGCCCCGACCGCCTGCTTCGGTGACGATAACACCACCCGCTTCGCTTTCGGGCAATACCGCTGCACAAAGACATCACTGGTCGTGCCTTTTTCCACTCCGATCCGCCGCTCGGTGGCGAGAATCACCTTCGGATACTCGAACGTCCACAAATCCTCCGGGCGCACCAGCAGCGTCTGTCCCACCCCGAGATAAGGGTCCGAAAAAGTAACGAGCATCGACCGCTCCCGCGTGGCCGTCATTCCCGACATGATAATATCGATCCGGCCCTGCTGCAGCGCCGGGATCAAGCCCTCCCAGCCGACCTCGACGAATCGCAATTCTCTGCCCAGATCCTGTGCCAGCGCCCGCGCCATTTCCGCCTCCAGACCCGTAAACTTGCCGCCCGCCTTGGAAATCATGGGGGGCGCATTCGCCGTCACCCCCACTCGCAGCATCTTTCCCGTCACGGCGCCGCCGCCGGCGCTTCCGATCTGCGAATCCACGGTTTGACATGACCACAGCGAAACCGCAAGCAGCCCGGCCAACACCAGCTTAATCACCTCTCCAAATCGAATAAATTCGCGAGAATTCATAGTCTCGAAAAGAGTGGCGAGTAACATGAAACAAGAAAAGCCTTAAAGTCCCACGGAGTCGGTTTCGACGCCCGCCTCCTGGCCTCGGGGTCCGCGTAATACCTTCATCTCCCGCCGATTACCCGTGTGCAAGAGTTGCGGGCTTTCATTTCATCGTATCCCGGGGTATAGATCTCAAAGCATCCAGGGCCCGACCCAACCCGGGGCCCGGCTCTTTAATCCAATGAAAGCGCAGCTGCTCGACTCGAAGGTCCTTCGTCAGTGGACCGCGGTGCATCCCGCCCGCAACCTGGCGTGGCTCACCCTCGATTACCTCACTGCCGCCGTCATCATCATCGCCACCATTTGTTTCTGGTCCCAAAGCGCTTCCTGGGGCCTGCCCTGGATCGCCAACGCCGTCGCGGGGGTGCTCGCGGTGATCCTCCTCGGCGCCGTCCAGCACCGTATTGCCCTGATGGGACACGAGGCCTCCCATTACATGCTCTATCCGAATCGGAAAGTGAACGACTTCCTCGCGGAGGTCTTCTGCTTTTTCCCCATTTTCGGCACCCTGACCCAATATCGCGCCAAACACCTCGGCCACCACCTTTACCCCAACGATCCCGAGCACGATCCCAACATGGCCGGGACGCGGGCCAAGAGACTATATGCCCGTTTCCCCATGCCGAAGCCTTCCTTCGTTTATCACTATTACCTCAAATTCTTCTGGCCGCCCTTCGTCTTCCACAATCTTCTCGACCTCATGCGCGTCGTCACCATGGGTTTCGGCCTCTCTCCCCTCCCCGAAGACGGGGCCCGCGACACGGAAGATCCCCCGAAACCGCGGCGCTTCTATCAGAATGCGACCCTCTTCGGCATCCTTTACCTCCTCCTCTTCATCGGCGCGATCCACACGGCCGTGCCCCGCGGTTCGCTCCCCTTTCTTTATCTGTTGTTGGGCGGCGTCTACGCGATCGGCCTCCTCGGGTGGTGGTTCCTCCCGGAGAGCTGGATCCGTCGCCCCGGGGGCAAGCTCGCATACTCACATAAAGTTTCCGCGTTCCTTCGGCTCACCGTCTACACCCTTTTCTTCGGAATGCTCGGCTCGATCCACACTGCGACCGGCGTCTGGGCCGGCGGCTATTTCCTCCTCCTCTGGGTGCCCGCGCTTGTCTACGTCCTGCCTTACCTCATGCTCCTGCGCGAAGTCTACCAGCACGCCAATGCCGACCGGGGTGACTTGACCAATTCGCGCGTCATTTACGCCGACCCCTTCACCCGCTGGGCGCTGCTCGGGTACGGAAACGACGTCCACCTGGTCCACCACATTTACCCCAATATCCCCCACTACAGCCTCACGGAAGCCCACGACCGCATGATGGAGGAGTGCGACGATTACAATCGCCTCGCCGAAGAAGCTTACGGCACCTTCGCCGGCGGCAAGGGAAAACAAACTCTTCTCGACGCGCTCGCCGCGAACCACCCTCGCGACGAGGAGCTTGGCAACTCCACCCCCGGGGAAACCACCGTGCCCGCCCTCGATAACCGCTGAGCGCGGTTACCCAAGGGCCTTTGGAGTGCGCCGGCTGGACGGCGCTTTGGTTCTTCTCCCTCGGAATCGATCCGCCGCAGACAATCCAAAGCGGCGTCCGGCCGCCGCACTCCAAATGATTTAAACCACAAGATGCCTCTTTTCTCCCCTCGGACGGTTTTTCTCGACCCTACGTGAAATTCACAGGAAAAATCTACGTTTACTAAGTCGGGTCGGCGCACTTCCCCGCAACCACGACAATTTTCAACTATGAGAAAATACACCCTCGGACCCCTCTGCTTCGTCACGCTTGCAGCAGCCCTGATCGCTGCGGCGCCGCTTCCCGCCCGCGCGGAATTCGACTTCCAAGACGGCGACCACGTCGTTTTCATCGGGAACAGCCTCGCCGACCGCATGCAGCACGACGGCTGGTTCGAAGCCCTGATTCAGGACAGGCTCGCGGATAAGAAGCTGGTCTTCCGCAATCTCGGATTCACCGGGGACGAAATCGATTTGCGCCCGCGCAGCAAGAATTTCCCATCGCCCGAAAGTTACCTCACGCTCTGCAAATCTGACGTCATCTTTGTGTTCTTCGGATACAACGAGTCGTTCGAAGGCGAAAAGGGGATCGAGGATTTCAAGAAAAGCTATGGAGCAATGATCGATAGCTATCGCGAGCTGATGCCGAACGGCCGGGACGCGCCGCGCTTCGTGCTCTTCTCGCCGATCGCCCATGAGAATCTCGACACCGGCAATCTGCCGGACGGGACGAAGCACAACAAACGCCTCGCGGCGTACACCGAGGCCATCCGCGAGGTCGCTGCAGATGCGGACGTCAGATTCATCGATCTCTTCGCACCTTCGCAAGCGCTTTACGCAAAAGCCGCCGCGCCCCTTACCATCAATGGCGTCCATCTCAATGAGGAAGGTAACCGGCTCATCGCCGGAGTCATGGCCGAGGCGCTTCTCGGGGAGGGAGTCTCTTCTTCCAAGGTCCCCGCAAAGCTTCGCGACGCGGTGCGTGACAAGAACTGGCACTGGTACAACCGGTATCGCGCCACCGACGGCAATGACGTCTGGGGCGGGCGCTCGACACTGAAATTCGTGGATGATCAAACCAATGCCGAGGTCCTCCAGCATGAACTGAACATGTTCGACGTGATGACCGCCAACCGCGACCGGCACATCTGGGCGGTTGCGCGCGGCAAAGAACGCCCGATCGACGACAGCAATGTCCCCAAACCGATCCCGGTGATTTCCAATGTCGGCGGCGGCAGCAAGAGCTCCAACCCCGAAAAGGAAGGATCCACCACTTACCTGAGCGGTAAAGAGAGTCTCAGACAGCTGTCGGTCCCGGATGGATTCGAAGTGAACCTGTTCGCGGACGAAAAGATGTTCCCCGAGCTGGTCAATCCCGTGCAGATGCAGGTGGACGGCAAGGGCCGGCTCTGGGCGGCCGCCTGGCAGACCTATCCGAAATGGGAACCACTCAAGGAAATGGACGACCGGCTCCTCATCCTGCCCGACGAGGACGGCGACGGCGTCGCGGACAAGGTGATCACCTTCGCGAAGGTGCATAATCCGCTCGCTTTCGAATTCTGGAACGGCGGCGTCCTCGTCAACAGCATCCCCGATATTCTTTTCCTCAAGGACACCGACGGCGATGACGTTGCGGATGTGCGCTACGTGTATCTCGGCGGCGTCGGTTCCTCGGACACGCATCACGCCGCCAACAATTTCATTTACGGCCCCGACGGGGCGATTTACTGGCAGAGCGGCATCTTTCTGCACAACGCCTTCGAACATCCCTGGGGCCCGGCGCTGAGCACCGGAGCCTCGGGCATGTACCGCTTCGATCCGCGACGTTTCGCCATCAGTTTTCACGCCGAGAACCGGCCCAACTCCCACGGCATTAGCTTCGACCGCTGGGGATACCATTACGCGTCCGACGGGACCTCGGGCCGCACTTACCAGGTGCGCCCGGAAGGCACGGGCTTTAAGATGCACGAGCTTCTCACCAAGGAAGTGCGGCCGGTGCCCGCAAATGAAATCGTTTCCAGCGCGCATTTCCCGGACGACATGCAGGGCGATTTCCTGATCTGCAACACCATCGGCTTCCTCGGCGTCAAGTGGTACAAGCTCGACCGCGAGGGCGGCGTGACCAGGCCTGTCAGAATTGGAAAAGGCAAGAATCAGAAGACGGTCGAGAAAACCACCAAGTTCGGCGAGGTCTGGGGCACGCCGGCGGGTGATCTCCTCGTGAGCGCCGATAAGAACTTCCGGCCCACGGACGCGATTTTCGGTGCCGACGGCGCGCTCTATGTCTCCGATTGGCAGAACGTCATCATCGGCCACATGCAGCACAACATCCGCGACCCCAACCGCGATCACCAGCACGGCCGGATCTTCCGTATGACCGCAAAGGGCCGCCCCTTGCAGAAACCGGTGAAAATTGCCGGCGCATCGATCGATGAATTGCTCGAGAATTTGAAGCACCCGGTCGACGGCGTCCGCCACCGCACGCGCGTCGAACTCAGCGGCCGCGATTCGGAGGAAGTGATCGCCGCCACCCGGAAATGGATGAAGCAGTTCGATCCGAAAAAAAAGGAGGACGCCCACCCGCTGATGGAAGCGCTCTGGATGCACCAGCAACACAACAAGCGTAACCCCAAACTCCTCACCGCCATGCTCAAGTCGCCCGAGCCACACGCGCGCGTCGCCGCGGGCACGGTCCAGCATCTCTTGTTCAATGTCGATACCACCGCCAGCGGCGTTTACGAGGAAATTCACGAAGACACATCGGATGAAAAATCGGGCGTCATCGCCGACGGACCGGATCTCACCGAGATCCGCATCGCCACCGTGGTCGAGAGAATGCGTTACAACGTGAAGGAATTCACGGTCAAGGCCGGCAAGAGAGTGGAGCTCACCTTCGCCAATCCGGATTTCATGCCGCACAACCTCCTCATCGTGCAGCCAGGCAGCGCCGACGAAGTCGCCGCCGCGGCGCTCGCTATGGGCGCGGACGGTTTCGCGGCGGGATTCCTCCCCGAGAGCGACAAGATTATCGCCTCCACGAACATGCTCGACAACGGCCAAGAGCAGACCATCGAGTTCACTGCGCCAGACAAACCCGGCGATTACCAGTTCGTGTGCACCTTCCCCGGGCACCACCTCCTCATGCGCGGCATCATGCGCGTGGTAAAGTAGGACAGGCTTCCAGCCTGTCCATCTGAATCAACGGGCAGGTTAAAAACCTGCCCCACTTTCCCGACGCAGCGGCAGCCTCCGGCCATACGTGAGACAGCGCCAGACCCATTCCAGGGGACCAAATTGGAACCGGCGCAGCCACAGCGCGGAAAAGATCATCTGGAATATCCAGACCCCGGGCACCACGGCCATCACCCAGAGAAAACTCAGGTGATTGTAGAGACCGAGTCCGTGACCGTAGAAAACGAACCCGAGGATGACGGACTGGCCGATGTAATTGCTGAACGCCATCCGTCCGACCGCCGCCAGCACCGTTTGCGTCCGAGTCCCGGGCCGGACTTTACAACGATAGACGCCAAAGGAAGCGTACCCCAGGGCAAGCGTCACGGTGCCGAAATACGAAACCGGACACACTAGCATCACGCCGGGAAAAGCCCAGTCGACCGCGTGGTAAAGTCCAGTGCCGATGGCACAAAGGGCGATCCCGGCGGACACCCATGTTACCGCCCAGCGACGGTAACGCTGCAGGTCCCAATCGCCTCGAAAGAATCCGGTCTTCATCAGCGCCATTCCAAGAAACATGAGCCCCCCTGCGAGCCAGAAAAGGACGCAGGGAATTCCGATCACCTGGATCAGCACGGCGATCAGCGCCCTTATCGGCATCTGATCAAGCCATCCGCCCCGGAACGCCTCGATCCATTCCTCGTCGGGAGTCAACCAATCGTCATTCGAATCTTCCCAAAACTCGGGCCCCAAGTCGGCCACATGGAGCACTACGCCGAATCCCACGGCCATTACCGGAAGGACGCAGAGCAGCAATATCCCCCAGATGACCTGCGCCTTAACGGACCATCGCCGGCACCAGAAGAGGACGAATGCCGTGACTGCGTACGCGACGAGAATGTCGCCGTGCCAGATGAGATACGCGTGCAGCATCCCGAAGAACCATAACCAGCCCAGCCGCTTCAGGTAACGGGCGGTGACCGGTGTCCCCGACGCATCGTGCCTGGCCGTGGAGAGCACTATTCCCGCGCCGAATAGGAGGGCGAACAGGGACATGAACTTCCCCATTCCAAACACGGCGACAACGTTCCAGAGCACCAGCTCGAATCCCTTGAGCGACCCGGGCGTAAAAACGACATCCTCCGCAATCCCGAAGTCGAGGATGTTGATGGGCACGAGC
>JAHEJT010000226.1 GCA_024638765.1 Verrucomicrobiales bacterium | reverse complement strand
GCTTGACACCGCTTTGCGGTTTGCGGCGGCTTGACGTCCCGGGCTGTAAACCTCGATCCTCATCAGTGCTGAAATAAAAATTCCCGGCTCGTCATCAAGGCCCAGAACAAATCCTCCACCGCAACGCGCTTCTCATCTCCGGGCATTTCCGCAAACATTTTCTCGAGCCCGGATCGCTCGCGCGCCGTCGGTGCGCGGGACAGGCAAAGAAAGAAAGCATCCTCAATCATCTCCGCGTCGCTGTGACCGCTCCCGAGCATTCGGGTGACGCGGCTCTCCTCGCTGGCGAGCTTTTCGTTGACCGTGGTCCCGTTGGAAAGATGCAGGACCTGCACCATGCTTGGCTGATCCGACCGTTCGCATTCGCAGGCAATGGCACGCTCGTTCCGGCCGAAGATCTTCAGGAAATACGAGCCCACGGCCGAGTCGTAGAGTTCCAGGGCGCGCGTCCCTTTCGGGTAGAACTCGGTCTTCTGCCCACTGCCGTCCTGGAGGATCACATCGGTGAAATCGCCGGGCACCTCCGTGACCCCCGCGATGGCGTCGTGGAGCACTTCCGCCATGAGGCGGCGCGGGTAATAGTGAGAAAAATACTTGGTGTCGTCGCGATTCCCGGCCAGCGCCACGCTGCTGCGCTGGTAAGTTTCGCTCTGCAGGATCACCCGCATCAGCGATTTCAAGTCGTAACGGTGCTCCACGAGATAGGCTGCCAGCGCATCGAGCAACGGTGCGTTGCTCGCGGGATTGGACGCGCGCAGGTCGTCGACCGGGTTCACCAGCCCTTTCCCGAAAAAAGCCGCCCAGACGCGATTCGCGATGGCGCGCGTGAAATACGGATTCTCCGGCGACGTCAGCCAGTCGGCGAGATGCGCACGGCGGTCGCCGGTATCGTCGACGGGCACAGGATCGCCGTCCAGGGGCGCCGGCACCTGGGGCTTGCCGGTGCGCGGCTGATCGAGGTCGCCGCGGGATTCGAGATAGAGCGTGCGGATGCCGTCGCCGCTGCGCGCGTCGCCGCCCCATCCCTTGGCGCGCACGCGCGCAAACAGATTCGCGAAGGCGTAATACTGATCGTTGGTCCACTTCTCGAGCGGGTGATTGTGGCACTTGGCACAGTTGATGGAGAGCGCCATGAACACCTGGCTCACGTTTTCGGCCATGGTCTCGGGATCCTGGTGGACGGCGTAAAAATTCGTCGCGCCGTTCTCGATGCTCCCGCCTTTGGCAGTGAGGACCTGTCGCGCAATACCGTCCCAGGGCGTGTTGGCCGCGACCTCTCCGCGCAGCCATTCATAATAGGCTTTCAGGGCGTCCGGCCGGAGGTTGCGTCCACTGATGAGAAAGAGATCGGACCAGCGGTAAGTCCAGTAATCCACGAACTCGGGCCGCGCCAGGAGCGCCTCGATCACCCGGTCGCGTTTTTTCGATGTCTCCCCGCCGGAATCGAGAAAGGCGCGCGTCTCCTCCGGTGTCGGCAGCATGCCGATGGTGTCGAGCCAGGCGCGACGGATGAATTCGGTGTCGCCCGCGCGCGGGGAAGGTTCCAGGTGGAGCTGGCGCAACTGGTCGAGGACGAGATCGTCGATGAAATTCCGCCGCGGCGCCTTTGTGAAGACCGCATCCGGAATCTTGTTGGGAAAAGGCGAGGTGACGCGGGCCATCACGATCCGGCTGGAGAACCACGCCGTGACCGCGCCTTCCCCGTGCCCGACGACCTGCAACTCGCCCGTTTTCTTGTCGACGCGCGCGACCGATTCGTCGGCGGCGGTGAACCTGGCCCACTGGGTCACGTCCTCGACACGACCGTCGCTGTAAAAAGCGCGCACCACAAGCTGCTGCGAATCACCGGGCGCAAGCAGGGAAAGCGCCGGAATCACCTCGATGCGCGCGATCGCGGCGTCCGCTTCCGTCGGGGGCGCCGCCCCGGCGGCGATCCACTCCGCCACGATCTGGTAATCGCGCGAGCCCGGATCGAGCCGCCTGCCGCCCTTGTGCTTGGCGGCGGCGGTCGGCTTGGTGAGCAGGAGACTGCGCGCGGGATCCGCCAGTTCCACGCGGCGGCCGCGCGCGCCGCGCGTGATGGTGTGATAATCCTTGAGGGGCGCGTACGCCATTAAACTCAGCGCAAACCCGCCCTTTCCCGCGAGCGCGCCGTGACAGCCGCCGCTGTTGCAATCGGCTTTCGTAATAACGGGGAGCACGTGATTCCGAAAACTCCACGCATGTGCACGGGTGAAACCGCGCACCGTGACGTCGGCTGTCGCGGATTCGCCTCCGGACGCCAGCGCTGTGATGGTCGCGTCCCCGTTTCCACTCGCGACCGCGACACCGTCCGGACCGATGGACACGACGGCGGGATCGCTTGTCGTGAACGCGACCGGCCGGGATTTCCCCGCAAATTCCCCGTCCATTTTCAGCGCGAGGAAACGGTGGCTGGCCTCGGGGCCCGTCAGGGTGATTTGCTCCGGGAGGATCTTGAGCGACTCCGCCTGGGCGTGATGAAATGCGGCAAACAATGCAATCGCAACCGTCAGCGCGCAAAGCCCGAGCCGCAAAGCGGCTCCTTCGGAGTGCGGCAGTCCGACTGCCGCCTTCGAGGGGCCACCAAGCCCCGTCCCGCTAAAATCACCATTCCACAACCACCCTCCTCGAAAGATTCGCCGCCCCACGTCCCATCGAAAGCGGAAGTGCCACTTCCGCACTCCAAAGGAAATTCCGAAGGAATTTCTCCGGCATTGGTCAATGCGGCACGCCTTCATCACGCAAACAATTCCTTGATCGGCGCGCTGCCGAAATCGGTGAGGGGAAACGGCCGGCCGGCCGGCCCGGGCAGATGGGTCGTCGGATCGAGACCGAGGCTGTGGAAGATCGTCGCCACGATGTCTCCCGGTGCGACGGCCCTTTCCGCGGGAAAACCGCCGATGGGATCGCTCTTGCCAATGACACGCCCGCCTTTCACTCCCCCGCCCGCAAAGGACACCGTGAAACACTGCGGCCAGTGATCGCGCCCGCCGGCGGGATTCACCTTGGGTGTGCGCCCGAACTCGCAAAGCCCGGTGACCAGCGTGTCTTCCAGCATGCCCCGCTGGTCGAGATCTTCGAGGAGGGCCGAATATGCCTGGTCATACATCGGCGCGATCAATTCTTTCATCTGGTCGACGGAAATAAACGGCTTGGAACCGTGAATGTCCCAGGACAATTCGTTGAAGACGGTCAGGAATGTGTTCACCGTCACAAAGCGGACGCCGTTCTCCACGAGCCGGCGCGCCAGGAGCATGCACTGGCCGACGCGATTCATCCCGTAGCGTTCGCGCACCGATGCGCGTTCCTGCGAAAGATCAAACGCACTGCGCGCCTGCTCGCTCGTCATGAGCCGGTAAGCGGTGTGGAAGTTTTCATCGAGAAGACGCGCGTCTTCACTGGCTTCGAAATTCTTCACCGTTTCATCGACGAGATCGCGCATCTTGCGGCGGCGGTCGAGACGCCGCGCGCCGATCTGGTCCGGCGGCAGCAGGTCGGGCACGTTGAAATTCGGCACCGAAGGATCTGCCATCAGCGCAAAAGGATCGTGCGCTTTCCCGAGAAATCCCCCGGCCTGTCCGTTGGGAAGGTTGCCGCCCCCGCGGCCCATGAGTTCCGGCAACACCACGAAGGGCGGGAGGTCGGACCGCTGCCGCATCAGGTAACTCGCGACCGAACCCGCGTGCGGCGTCTCGATCCCCCCCGTGAAGCGGCGCCCGGTCTGCATGATCTGCCAGCCCGCGTCGTGCACCGCCGCGCCGTCGTGATGACACGAGCGCACCAGCGAAAACTTGTCGGCGACTTGCGCGTGCAAGGGCAGGATCTCCGAGATGTCGATGTCCGGGGAATTCGTGCGGATCGGCTTGAAAGGGCCGCGGATCTCGCTGGGCGCATCCGGCTTCATGTCCCAGAGATCAATCTGGCTCGGGGCGCCGAGATTGAAAATCATGATGCACGATCTTTGGTCGTGCCCCGGCATAACGCCGCCGGCCGATTTCGCGGCGAGGTATTGCGGGAGCGAGAGCCCGGCCGCGCCGAGGGCCCCGATTTGGAGAAACTCACGGCGCGTCAGGTGGCTGCCCCCGCAGAGGCTGGCATTCCGGTCGGCGAGAAAATCGAGCATAATGCGTCAGGGGTTCTTTGAAGCTGGCAGGGGCGGCCCGACTTTCGGCCCGCCAGGGCGCCATCTACCCTAATCTAAACGTGGAAAGGCAGGTTCGTCTTGTAGCCAATGGGTATTTTTTTGTAAATTCCGACCATGGCGCCCGAATCTGCTCCCCGTTTCACGGAGCTTTTTTTCTCCCGTAATCCGGGACTGCGTCCCCTCATCGCGGTCATGGAAACCGCGCCCTCCGCCGCCCTCTTCGTGAAGGACCGCGAGAGCCGCTACGTCCATGTCAACCCGACCCACCTTGTTACTTACGACCTCCGGCGGACCGAGGATCTCATTGGCAAAGCCGCCCGGGATTTCTTCCCTCCCGTCCTCGCCGAAGCGTACGAGAGCGAAGATCGGCGCGTCATGGACAGCGCCCGGCCCATCATCAACCAGGTCTGGCTCGTCCCCCACGTCCGCGGCACTCCGCGCTGGTTCATATCAAGCAAATCTCCGCTCTTCGATCTCGCCGGCGAAGTCATCGGCCTCGTCGGCCTCATGCGTCCCATTGCGACTCCCGAAGATCAGCGCACCCACTTCCAGGAGTTGCAACGCGTCATAAAATTCATTGAGAGTCACTACCTCGACGAAGTCACCGTCGAAAAACTCGCGGAGATCGCCGGAATCTCGGTCACTCACTTCAACCGCCGCTTCCGCCAGCTCCTCCGTCTCTCCCCGATGCAATACGTGCTTTCGCTCCGCACCCAGGAAGCACAGCGCCTTCTCACCACCACCAACGACTCCATCGGAAACATCGCCGTCGCCACCGGCTTCTACGACCAGAGCCACTTCACCCGGCGCTTTCGCAAGATCGTCGGCTTGACGCCGCTGGCTTACCGGAAGCAGTTCCGCCCTTGACCCTCCTCTCCATGAAAGAAGTCTTCAATCACCAGGATCCCGCGCGCGTCGGCTATTACAAGACGATTCTCGAGGAAGCGGGAATCGTGTGCTTTATCCGCAATCAATTCGCCGATGGCAGCGCATTTGGTTCCGTTGCCCTTCCCCAGTTCAACCCCGCGCTTTGCGTGATGAAGGATGCGGACTACGCCAACGCCCGCCTCCTCCTCAACGCCCATGAATTCCCAGAGAAACTCGAGGGCGCGGATTGGGTCTGTCCGCGTTGCGGGGAAGAAGTGCCGGGCGAGCTCGACACCTGCTGGAACTGCCAGGCCGATCAGCCTGCAAAGTCGTAGGTGCGAGCGTAAGCGAGCACTCAGGTACTCGCGTACGCTCGCACCTGCATCCCGTCCTCGACGGCCCGTCCGCCGGCCTTTACCTTTGTGGACGCAACCACTCCCGAAAGGTCAGCCCATGAAAAAACCCGTCCCCGCCCCCACCCGCCGCCAGTTCCTCAAGACCACCACCGGCGCCGCTGCCGGCGCCACGGCTATGGCCATGAATGCCAGCAGTTATGCCCGCGTCATCGGCGCCAACGAACGCATCTCCGTCGCCCAGATCGGCTGCGGGAATCGCGGCTTCGGCGCCCACATGCCCGGTATTGGCAAGCACGCGACGGACCAGAACATCGAAATCACCGCCGTCTGCGATGTCTGGACCGAATACCGCGAGCGCGCTGTCGAGAAGGTAAAAGAGGATTACGGCCGCGCCCCCCGCGCTTTCACCGCTTACAAAGAAGTTCTCGTCCTCGACGATGTCGACGCGGTCATGATCGCGACCTGTGATTTTCAACACGCCCGCATGCTGGAAGACACCGCCAATGCAAAGAAAGACTGCTACTGCGAAAAGCCGCTCTCCATGGACGTCGAGGCACTCCGATCCTCCGTGGACGCCGTGAAGAAAAACGGCGTCGTCTGCCAGATGGGCACCCAGCGGCGCAGTTACCCGACTTTTCGCGGCTGCCGCGAAACCTATCGCTCCGGCATTCTCGGTGATGTGTCGCGCATCGAGATCTTTTCCAACGGCAGCAAGCCGAACTGGTACAAACGCCTCGTCCGCAAACCCCTCGCCGCTTCCGAAGTCGATTGGCCGCAGTTTCTCATGCACCTGCCGGAGCGGCCCTTCAGCGATCAGCAGTTCGCCGGCTGGTTCGGTTACCGCGATTATTGCTCGGGATCGATCGGCCAGTTCATGAGCCATTACAGCGACCTCATTAATTTCCTCACCGGCACGACTTATCCCGAGAGCGCCGTCGCGGCCGGAGGGACTTTCGTCTGGGACGACGAACACAAATTCGATTGCCGCGACCAGGTCCAGGTGACGCTCACTTATCCGGAGGGCTTCATGTTCACCTATCTCACGAATTTCGGGAACGCCGCCGGTCGTCGCACCATGATTTACGGGAACAACGGCATCATGGACATCAACGACAAGAAGCCGTTCCTCTCCGGTGAGGGCGCCTTCGAGAAAGGGAAGATTCCCCTGGAACCGGAGGCCATCGCGCCGGTCGAGTGCCCCGATCATTTTCTCGACTGGCTGCAGTGTCTGCGCACGCGCGGGCAACCGGTGGCCCCGATCGAGGCGGGTCACGAGCACAGCATCGCCTGCATCATGGCCGATCGCGCCATGCAGACGGGACAGCGGCAGATCTACGACCGGGCCAAAGATCAGATCCGCCCGGGTTGATGTGGGTGCGAGCGTGAGCGAGTACCCGAGTGCTCGCTCACGCTCGCACCCACATCCGCCGCGCTGCACGCTTAACGACTCACTTCTTCGGCGTCGCAGCCACCTCGCGGATCTTCAGATTGCGCCAGCGCACTTCGTAAGGCCCGGTGCCCTTTTTGATGCCGTGCACCTGGAGCCCGATGAATCCCTCGGGATGGGTCTTGAAAATTTCGGGATGCCGCAAGACCGCGA
>JAHEJT010000225.1 GCA_024638765.1 Verrucomicrobiales bacterium | reverse complement strand
GAGGATCTTCTTCCCGCCGAGTTCCACGATGATGTCCCCGGCTTTGAGGCCTGCTTTTTCGGCGGGTGAATTCTTGCTGGTGCCGGAGATCTTGACCCCCTCGATTTCTTCCTGGGCATAGTCCGGGATCGTGCCCAGATAGGCGCGCAGGTTGGAGCGGCTGCCGCGTGAGGCGGGCTTTTCGACGCGCAGGTAATCCGGTGTCTCCCCGGAGGTAAGGAGGCCGCGCATCATGAGGGCCATAAACTTGGAAACTTTCTCTGCGCCCTCGAAATTCACTTTCTCAATGGTATCACGAGGGGTGTGGTATTCTTCGTGCGCTCCGGTGAAAGCGCTGAGGATGGGGACCTGGGCCAGGTAAAAGGAGGTGGCATCGGTCGCGAGATAGGTATCCTGTTGCGTGGTGATGGAAAGGCCGACGGGCGCGTTGCGCTTTTCAATTTCGGCCGGCCAGATACTGCTGGAGCCGACTCCCTGGAGGATGAGCGATTTTCGGAGGCGGCCGATCATGTCCATGTTGAGGACAGCCGCGAGCTTTTCCGAGAGATCGGAGGCAGAGCTGTTGTTTCCGCCGGCCTTCCGGACATAGTGACTGGAGCCCAGGAGACCGATTTCTTCGCCCGACCAGGCGGCGAAGAAGGCCTCCCGTTTGAGATCGAGTTTTCCTTCCGCCTTTTGCGCGGCGAGATACTCGGCGATTTCCAGCAGCCCGGCGACACCGGAGGCGTTGTCGTCGGCGCCGTAATGGATCTTGTCCTTTTCGTCGTCGGTGGCGCGGGAAGTAATTCCGGCTTTTGGCCCGAGGTGATCGATGTGGGCACCCAAGAGGACGCCGGGCGCGTCAGGATTTGGGGAGGGAAGCCTGGCGATGACGTTGCGGCCGGATTTCTTCTCCTGGACGATATCGATGGCGGCCCCGAGTTTGACCTCCGGAATCCTGATCCCGATCATCATCTCGCCTCCGTCGAGTTGGTCCTGAAGTTCCTGCAAGTCTTTCCCCGCAGTCGCGAGCAGGGCCTGCGCCAAATTATCGGAGATGGAGATGGCGGGGATGCCGGAGCTGGAGAGAGAGGCGTCGAAGCTGAGGGGCACGAGTTGTTCTTTCGCCGGGGCATTGGGTCCGGTGACGATAATGATACCGCGCGCCCAGCGTTGGCGCGCGGCGAGGGCTTTATGACGCGGATTGGCGAATCGGGAAAAACGCTGACGCTCCTCCGTGGAGACGTTCTCCGGAAAATACCGGAACATCATGACCCACTTCCCTTTGACGTCGGTCTGGTAATAAGAGGTGTAAACGCCGAAATCGGTTCCATCCGCGCCCGTTTCAGAGGGCGCCTCGATTCCATATCCACAGAACACGATCCCAGCGGGCTCGATCTCACCGGTGGTCGAGAAGGAGAGGGGAATCCAGTCGCGATCGATTTGCTGCTGCCCATCCAGACCAAGAATCGACAATTGATTGTCCGGCCCCAGATCCACGCCGGCGGTGAACTCGAATTCCTGGAAAAAGGAACCGTTATCGCCGGCGGGCTCGAGACCGAAGCGCTTGAATGCGCCGGCGACGTACTCAGTGGCGCTACGTTCTCCCTCGGTCCCGGTGAGCCGGCCCTGGAGAGACTCTGAGGCGAGATAAGCAAGATGCGGGCGCAGATCTTCTTTGGAGATCGCGGCGGAGGTCACCACCGGTCCGGCGATGTCTTGGTCCGGGGCACTCTGTGCGGGGGCTGCGAGGTCGAGGGCCTGCAGAGCGGCTGCGTGATTCCAATCGGCGATATGGATTTGTGATTTCTTGCCGGGGGTCCGATTGGAGGTCCAGGCAAGCCGGGCGCCATCCGGCGAAAAAGCCGGGAGACCGTCGAAGCCTTCGGTGTCCGTAACACGGACGGGTTCTTTCTTTCCGCGAGCGTCGACGAGATAAAGTTCGAAGTTCGCGAATCCTTTGAGGTTGGTGGCGAAGATGATGTATTCGCCGGAAGGATGAAAATAGGGCGCCCAGGACATGGCGTTGAGCCGGGTGATTTGTCGCTGGCCGGTGCCATCGGCGTTCATGGTCCAGACCTCCGCCTTATCGCCCTTTTCATTAAATCGGCGCCAGCAGATCTTCGTGCCGTCGTGATTAAAGAACGGGCCGCCGTCGTACCCTTTGACATCGGTGAGACGACGGACTTCCGATCCATCGGCGCGCATCCGGTAAATGTCCATCATGAAAGACGGATTCATCCGAAACCATTTTTCATCGGCCGTGCTAAGTTTGTCCGAGCCGTCGTATGCGTGGCGATTGGAACCGAATACGATCCATTCGCCGTCCGGCGAGTAACAACCCTCGGCGTCGTATCCCTGGGCATTGGTGAGATTGCGGTATGCTTTGGATTCGCGATCGAATTCGTAGAGGTCGAAGTATGGATCGTAATCCCAGGAGTAGCGGCGCTGCTTGCCGGTCGCGCGCAGTTCGTATTCTTTCTTCTGTTCCTGTTTCGCGTCGGGATCGTCCTGGGTGGAGGCGAAGAGCACCTTCCGGTTGCCGGGATGAATCCAGGCGCAGGTGGTTTTTCCGTGGCCAGGTGAAACGCGTTCGGTGTCGCCGGTCTCGAGGTGGAGCAGATAGATTTGGAAGAAAGGGTTTCCGGGTTCTCTTTCGCTCTGAAAGATCATCCGCGTGCCGTCTGCGGAAAAATAGCCTTCCCCGGCGCGTTCACCGGCGAAGGTGAGTTGGCGGACGCCGGCGAGGAAATCGGATTCGGCGGCGGGCGCGAGGGTTGCGATCGTGAAGAGCAAGAGGGAGAAGAGAGTCGCCAGGGGAAGAGGGAGATTGCGGGATCGGGGCGTTTGCATGAGCGCTTGCGGGGGGGATAAGAAGTGTCCTCAGTTTACGATAGGGTACTGATTCCGGATCCAGTGCCTAGTAAAAACCCCGCAGGCACCGATACCCGATTTACTTGTCGGCGACGCTCTGGGAAGCGGAAGATCGTCCGCAGAGGAGTTGTTGCTGCCGGGAAAGGGGAGCGCGGACCACGCCCTCACCCGCCTTCGCATGAAGCTTCGGCGTGGCAAGCTGGGCGCGGCTACTTTTACCGGGGGACGATGTAGCCGCCTTCGTGAGAAGGTGGAGCGCCGCGGGGAAAACCAGGCCCGGCTCGGACCACGCCCTCACCCGCCTTCGCATGAAGCTTCGGCGTGGCAAGCTGGGCGCGGCTACTTTTACCGGGGGACGATGTAGCCGCCTTCGTGAGAAGGTGGAGGGTTGCGTGGACTTTACTCCACCGGGGTGACGCCTTTGGTGAGCATGATGTTGCCGTACTTGGCGGTTTCCCCGGTCATGACGACGCAGAAACAGGTCTGTGTGCGTTCGTAAAATTCGAAGCGGTCGATGTGCTGAATCGGCGGCGTCTTCGGGTAAAAATGATCCAGGGCCTCGCGAT
The DNA here is from genome assembly GCA_024638765.1 of Verrucomicrobiales bacterium. Lineage (GTDB taxonomy): Bacteria > Verrucomicrobiota > Verrucomicrobiia > Verrucomicrobiales > DEV007 > JAHEJT01. The sequence continues at coordinate 3,591 of JAHEJT010000225.1, read as the reverse complement.
ACGCCTGGATGACACTTTTATCGAGATGGTCCCCTTCCACAGGCGCCATCATGACGACGGGCGCCTCCTCGTAAGTATCCAGCACGAAAAGAGGGAGCACCGCTTCCAGTAAGGGGGCGATGCGGACGCCGTCGGCACGCACAATGTTGGGGTTCAGGCTTTCCCCGGGAAAATGGGCATCTGCGAAGATCACGACATCCCCGTGACCCATCCGGTAAAGTTCGTAGAGCAGATCGGGGCTGAGAAGAGGTGAGATTCCTTTAAGCATCTTTTTCGGATTTACTCAGATGCGCACCGATAAATCAATCACTGGATGCGTGGCTGCATGGCCGTATGGTGCAAGTCTTGACAGGTTTCTTGAATCTGCGGAAGATTCAAAACGTCTAATCGCCGGTTGCCGGCTCGATCTCTGCCCATGAAAACAAGCCTTTTCCTCGCCGTCTTCGTCTTTGCCTTCCTTCATTCGCCTCTCCGGGCCGAGAACTGGCCCCACTGGAGGGGACCGTTCATGAACGGTTCGACGATGGAGACCGATTTACCGACGACGTTTTCGTCCACGGAAAAGGTCGTGTGGAGTCTCGATCTGCCGGGAGCTTCGGCGGCGGTGCCCATTGTCTGGGAGAATCGTGTCTTTCTGACGGTCGTGGACGAATCGAAGAGCGAGTTACTCGCGTGGTGCGTGGACCGTGCCGATGGGAAGACACTGTGGAAACACGTTGTCGGAAAAGGAGATCGCAAGGATGACCGGAGCAATTACGCGGCGCCTTCCCCGGTGACGGACGGCGAAACGGTCGTCTACTTTTTCGGAAACGGTCCCTTACTGGCGTTCGATCACGAGGGGAAAGAGATTTGGAAGAAGGACATGCAGAAAGAATTCGGCGAGTTCGCCTTCGGCTGGACTTTTTCTTCCAGTCCGTTGATTCACGACGGCAAACTTTACTTCCAGCTGCTGCAGCGGGACGTGGAGGCCAACGGCTTCGGCAAGCCCACGGGAAACGAGTCCTTCATCGTCGCGTTCGATTTAAGGACTGGAAGACAGCTGTGGAAACAGGATCGGCCTTCCAAGGCGGTTATGGAATCGCGCGAGGCATTCACCTCTCCGGTGGTGCATGTGCACAATGGTATAACGGAATTGCTGGTGGTGGGCGGCGATTGCCTGACGGGTCACGATCCAGCGTCTGGAAAAGAGCTTTGGCGTTGGGGGACCTGGAATCCGGACCGGGAGCCGTTCTGGAGGCTGGTGCCTTCCCCGGTTTCGGGCGGAGGCGTGATCCTGGCGTGTGCGCCCAAGAAAAATCCGGTCTACGCGTTGAAGGCCGGGGGCCAGGGAGTCCTCGACGACTCGGCCCTGGCCTGGGTGAGTTCGAGCAAAGAAGTTTCCAGCGACGTGCCGACCCCGCTCTTTTATGAAGGCAGGTTTTACATTCTCAACGGTGGGCGTCACACCCTCAATTGCGTGGAACCGGAGACGGGCAAAGTCATTTACAGCCAGAACCTGGATCGATACGTCGACAAGAAAGCCAAGTTCGAAGCATCCCCGACCGGCGCCGACGGTAAGATCTATTTCATGAATCATCTTGGCCATGTTTTCGTGGTGAAGGCCGGAGATAAATTCGAGTTATTGCATGACACGGCCATGGGTGATCGCAACGAACGGTATGTGCGCAGCAGCATTTCCGCGGCACAGGGGAACCTGTTCGTCCGCACGGACAGCAAGCTTTACTGTATCGGGGACTAGACCTGTCCTGGTGCAGGAGTAGCTGCGGCATCCTTCCGCAGTGTTAACATGAATCTGCGGTCCCGATAAATGGGGACAGTTACTCGTCATGCAGCGGTGGAGGATTGGGTCGACGAAACTTTGGACAATTAAACGGGTAACGGGATGGGAGGAGGCGCAAAGAAACAGAATAGCCCGGCAGCGAGCGGCTGGAAGAGAACGGCGACAGCCTCGCTGTTGTTGAACGCGGTCCTGTTGGGAGTCCTTTTTATTCCGTCGATGCGGGGAGGGGGGCGTGGTGACATTGATGGTTTTCTCGATACGTATTTCCGGACGTGGAGCGCGGCGGACATGAGGGGTTACGAGGCCTGTTTCCATCCCAGCGCGGTAATTTTTTACATCAGCGGGGATGCGGTGCCGCGGCCGGTGCTGTTGGGGCCCTTTATCCAGGGCCAGGCCGGGGTGCACGCGAACGCCAGCGAGCCTTTGCGCGAAATTCCCCTGAGTAAACAGATTGAAATCGACGGGAACGTGGCGCGAGCGCTGGTGCGCTGGAAGCTATTCCGGGGCGAGGAAGAAAAGACAGGGACGGATTATTTTACTCTTTTGCGGACAAAAACAGGTTGGAGAATCATCAATTTGGTGTTTCGGGAGGATTGAGAGAGACGGTCAAAGAGTAAAGTAGCCCCCACGCTCCGCGTGGGTAATTACGGAAACCCCACGCGGAGCGTGACGACTACTTTTTTCACGCGAAGGGGGGAAAACATTGCTTTGGAGAGAGTGGTTCGGTAGATAGCAAGTCGTTCCAGGACAGACGAACGGCATGGGCTCTACCAGAAAATCAAAATCCCGATCCAAAGCGGAGACCCCGCCGGATAAATCGCCGACGGCAAAAATCAGTTCCCGTGAAGCGGGGCTCCTCCTGGGGACCATCTGTTTTTTCTCCGGCGCCTCCGTGATGATCATAGAGATCACCGGCAACCGAGTCCTCGCGCCCATTTTCGGAAACAGTCTCTACACGTGGACTGCGCTGATTGGGGTTGTGCTCGTAGCGATCAGCGCCGGCGGCTATCTCGGGGGCTGGCTGGTGGATCGCTCGCCGAGCACGAAAACTCTCGGATTGCTCCTGGCGGCGGCGGCGGTCGCAACCGTAGTGATACCTCCCTTCAATTCGCTCTTGCAACGCGCGGTCAGCGGACTCGGCCTGGTATCGGGTCCGGTGATCCTCTCCCTGATGCTCTTCGTGGTGCCGGGCGTGTTGCTCGGATCAATTACACCCTTTACGATCCGGCTCCTGAGCATGGTGACGGGCGATACGCGCATCGGGTCGGCCGCCGGGGTCGTGGGCATGCTGGGGACCTTGGGCAGTTTTCTGGGCACTTTTGCCAGCGGCTTTTTTCTGATCCCAAGATTTGGCGTCCGGCAAATATTCTTGTTTACGGCGATCCTGCTCTTCCTGCTCGCGGCCCTGATCTTCTGGAGATTCAAATCCGCGCCCTCGAGACCGGGAATGATGATGCTGCTGGGATTCGTTGCGCTGGGCGGCGCGCTTTTCGTGGTGGCGCCGCCCCTGGAGCTCGAGGGGACGATCTGGAGCAAGCTGACTTTCTATCATCAGATTCGCGTCCTGGATCAAAGAGTTGCGCCCGGACGCACGGTGCGCTCCCTCCTCCTGGATACCACCACGGAGGGAGGGCAAGTGCTCGAGACCGGTGAATTGAGCGTCGATTATCAGCATTACTGGAAGATGGCCGTGCCTGTGGGAGACGATCTCGAAAACGCGCTCTTTCTGGGGGCGGGCGCTTTTGGAATGCCCCAGCATCTCGCCAGGCACCGTGAGCACGCCCACGTGGACGTGGTGGAGATCGATCCCG
>JAHEJT010000224.1 GCA_024638765.1 Verrucomicrobiales bacterium | reverse complement strand
AGTACCTCGAGTTCGAAGATGTCCGCTTTGCCGTGCTGGGAGACGGCGAGCTCTCGGACTGAGTAAGCCGATGGGACGTCGCGGGGGCCGTTCGCCACCGCGGCAAGAGAGGCGCCACCGCAGCTGGAAACCGGGATTATTCCAGCCAATTGCGGTGATCGCCATCGTTGGGCCGGGACTCGTGGCGGCGGGAAGAACGACGACCCGTGCGGCGGGCAGAGGCGTGGCCATAGTTTTGAGTTTCAAAGGGTCAGGAAGCGTGGACTCGCCGGGGGAGAAACCAAATTCCATAATAATCGTAATTTCAATATCTTATAACCAGTCTGCTGAGGCGTTTCTAATTTGGAAATTCTTGAAAACTCGCGTTAATCATAGTAAATAGTTAAGCAATATTAATTATTGATTTTACAGTAAATCGCTAAAACTTCACGTGCCTGGACTGCCCTCCCAGGGGGGCCCGGTATCCAGGCTTCCTGCGTTCCACCGCCTAACGCATCCCTGTCCCCGCCGTTTCTATCTCATGCCCGAAAAGCCCGCCAGAGTTCCCCGACCTCGTCCAACGCCTCCGATCGCCCTCGCGCTGCTCGGCGTCGTCAGCGCGCTCGTGTTCGGACAGGCTGCCGGATTCAATTTTGCGGACTACGACGACCCGGTCATCATTTCCCAGAACGCCGTGGTTCTCGAGGGACTCAACCTGGAGGGCGTCCGTTACGCGTTCACCGACATTTCTACCAACCTCTGGCATCCGCTCACCTGGTTGTCTCATATGGGCGACGTGGAACTCTTCGGCAACTGGGCCGGGGGGCACCATCTCACCAGCATCCTGCTGCACACGCTGAATGCGTTCCTCGTGTTCCTCTTGCTGTCGCAGTTAACCAACCGGTCTTGGCCGGCCTTCGTGGTGGCGCTGTTCTTTGCAGTCCATCCCCTGCACGTGGAATCGGTGGCATGGATCTCGGAACGCAAAGACGTCCTGAGCACTTTTTTCTACTTGCTGACACTCCTTGCTTACGTCGCTTGGACGCGCAGCAAGCGGAACCTGCATTACATGGCAGCCCTGCTCTTTTGCGTGGCAGGATTCCTTTCGAAGCCGAGCCTGATGACGCTGCCCTTCACGATGCTTCTCCTGGACTTCTGGCCTCTGACGCGATTTTCCCTGACTGGCCCGAGAGAGACCACGCGGCGCGCGCTGAGACTCGTCCTGGAGAAAGCGCCTTTCTTCCTGCTCACCGGGATCTTCATGGCCATCGCCTGGCGCGTCGAGGCGGGCGGGAGCCATGCCGGGCTCTCCGCGATGACAACCTTCGCCGAGCGCTGGCAGGTGGCGGTGTTGGCATACGGCTCTTACCTCGAGCGGACCTTCTGGCCCAGCGGTCTCTCGGCGTTTTACCCGCATCCCGAAAGCCTGGCGCCCGCGGTGGTCTTTGGCTGGATGGCAATCTTCGCGGGGGCGACCCTGCTGGCGATTCTGCTGGCGCGTCGCGCGCCTTATGTGCTCTTCGGATGGCTCTGGTTCGTCGGCTTGGTTTTTCCCGCGAGCGGTATCGTCACCATCTCGGACAATTTTGCGCCGGATCGCTATTCTTACCTGGCACACGTGGGTCTGTTTGTTGCGGTGGTCTGGGGAGTCATTGGGCTCGCCAAAAAATGGGCGACGATGGATCGTTGCCCTCCTTTGGTTTGCAAGGGAGCTGCTCTGGGAGCCGTTGCGGGGGTCGCGCTCCTGCTCGGCGTCCTGGGTTGGCGGCAGGTGGGGGTCTGGAAAGACAGTGAATCGCTGTGGTCGCATTCCGTCGCCGTAACCGAACGCAATTACTTCGCGCACAACAAGCTGGCGGTCTGGTTGCTGGAGACAGATCGCGCCGACGAGGGAATCGCGCACCTGCGCGCCAGCGTGGCGGCCAAGCCGGATTTCGCGTTTGCGCACGCCAACCTTGGGCGCGTCCTCCACCGGCGCGGGGCGCCGCTGGAAGCGATCCCGCATTACGAAGAGGCCATCGCGGTGAAACCGGCGGACATGGCGATGCGCCGCGCGGTGATTGATGCTTACCAGGACAGCGGCCGATTCGAGCAAAGCATTCCGCATTACCGCGCCTTGGTGGAAAAAGAACCGGGAGACGGGCAGTCGCAGTTCAAGCTCGCCAACCTGCTGTTCGTAACCGGGGAAAAGAGGCAGGCGCTCTTGCATTATGAGGCCGCCGCCGCGCTCATGCCGGAGGACGCGTTGATCCGGGGCAACCTGGGCGCCGCTCTCGTGGAAGCCGGGGAATACGATCGCGGCGTCCTGCACCTGACGGCGGCGCTCGCGGACAAGAAAAGTCCCATGCTGGCCCGGGTGCATTACTTCCTGGGCAAAGCTCACCGCGCGCAGGGTGGGCTGGAGACTGCAGTCACGCACTATAAACAGGCGGCGCAGCGCGCGCCGCAGCGCGTCGAAATTTTCGATGAACTGGCGTGGCTGCTGGCGACCAGCGAGGACGCGGCGGTTCGCGACGGCCGCCGCGCCGTGACGCTGGCATTGCACGCCAACAAGAAAAGCCAGGATCCGAATCCGCATTACCTGATGACCTTGGGGGCGGCCTATGCCGAGGCCGGCGATTTCAAGAGGGCCATTGAAGCCACGCGGTTCGCGGAAAAATTCATGGAAGAGCCCTCCGCGGGACTGAATTGCGAAGAGGCCTCCGCGTTGAGCCGGGAATTGTCAGTCCAAAGGATTCTTTACAGCGCGGACCAGCCGATGCGCCAGGCGAAATCGATCACGAAACCCGAGATCGCGAAGCGATGAATCCGCGGATCCGATTAAAGCTGGAACTGGACCAAAAATTTTTTCTTTCCACTGAATCGTAATGAATGCTCCATCGTATTGCTCGCCCGCCATCCGGAACCCTAACCGGTTGCTCTCACTGCTGCTCCCCGCTCTCCTCGTTCTGATGGCGACGCCGCCGGATGCCTCGGCCCAGAACTCCCTGGACTGGGATGACCCCGCCAATATCTGGGATTTTGTCGGGGAGAGTCAAAGTCCGGAAGTGGAATCGATTTCCCATCTCTTTTCCGGGGTCGACGGCACCTCCATCGATGTGACCCTCACCATCAGCGCGGACGACGGCGTCGATATGACGTCCGAACTCGATACGGCGCGTAACAGCCTCAGTGACTGGCTCAACGAGGACTCCAAGCACGCGGGGATTTCCACCTTGTTCGCGGCCAACGGGGCCGACGGGAACACCTTGAACATGGGGATGAACGAAGGGGACCGCGACGACAGTGTGATTACCGAGTTCGATTTCTCGGCCAAGGTATCGGACCTCACTTTCACTTTATACGACGTCGACAAAACCAACTGGAACGGGCCGCTCGGGTTCGAGGAAAGTAACCGCGGCCTGGGCTGGATCGATACGGTGACAGTGACCGGGTACAACGGCGTCACCCCCGTGATGCCGGTGTTCCAGAATATCCGGATGGCTTCGGCCTCGAGTCCTGCGAATATTTATGACGCCGAACCGGACAACACCGCGTACATCGGAACGTCCGGCAACGTGCTCTCCGGCCGCTGGGAGGTCAGTGAAAAAGACAGCGATAACACCAATACGCCGGAGAACAACAGCTGGGCGACGGACAGCGCTTACGGCGGTGATGTCGGCAATGTCGACGTGTATTTTCCCAGCCCGGTCGACCGGGTGGAGGTTCGGCATGATAATCAGTGGTCGATCGTCGGGAACGAGGACCGCACCTCGCCGGAATCCTACTGGGGCGGCCACAGCATGGAGTTCGGGATCAGCGATCTCTCTTTCGTGCCGCCGGGGCCCTGCACCATCGAGTTTACCAACGTGACGGGGTCGGGCGTCCCGGGTTACCAGGAGGGCGCGGACATCTACGTGACTTTGAACGACCTGGACCTCGATACCGATCCCGCCACGCCGCAGACGGTGATAGTGACGGTCGATAACACCACCAACGGGGACTCGGTCATCATCACGTTGACCGAGACGGGGAACAGCACCGGCGTCTTTCGCAATGCCACGGGCCTGATGACGGAAGTGGCGGCCGTCAACCCTGCGGACGGAATTATCCAGCTCGCAGCGGGGGATAACATGTTCGTGTCTTACAACGACCCCGAGTTCGGCGACTGCACCGACACCGCCGTGATCCTGTTGCCGCCGCAGTTCGACAAGGCGGTCGACCTGAGCACCGTGGATCCCAACGACACGGTAACTTACTCATTATATCCCCGGTATCCGGGGACCACCCTGCTCACCGACGTGATGGTGACCGACGGAATCCCGCCGGTGACGACCTTTGATGCGGTCAACCAGGGCGGCACGTTCAATGCGGGCGCCAACGAGGTGAGCTGGAGCCTGGGGAGCAACACGGCGGCGACGGATGGGGCGTTCAACCAGGCCCCGAAGATCTTCGCGTTACGGGGCGATAAGCAGACGACCTTCTGGGAGTACGATGCCGGGGGGGACAGTTGGGATGAGACTTTGGACGACGCACCCGACAAGGTGAAGGACGGTGGTGCACTGACGACGGACGGCACTGACGTCTACGGGCTGATGGGCAATGGTGATACCGCGTTCTGGAAGTACGACGTCGGGCTGGGAACCTGGGACGACACACTGGATACGACGCCCCAGAACGTGGATGTCGGGGGGGCGCTCGTCTACGACGGAACGCATATTTACGCGCTTCAAGGAGATGGGAGTACCGGTTTCTGGCGCTACAACCTGTCGACGCTGCTGTGGGAAGAAACCGCGGTGCCCGATACCCCGGCAGCCGTCGATGCGGGCGGCGCATTGGCTTATGACGGCACCTACATTTATGCGTTCCGTGGAGGCGGAAGCTCAGAATTCTGGAGGATTAATCTCTCCGATACCACGCCCACCTGGGAATCCTCTCCGGCGACCGACCCGACCTTTACCGTGGATGCGGGAGGTGCCCTCACCTTCGACGGCACGAACATTTATGCCTTCGCCGGTGGAAACACGAATACATTTGCACGGTACAATGTTGGCTTGAACACGTGGACGACGCTCGCAGTCGCTCCGACCAACGTCGATGATGGCGGTGCCCTGACGCATGCCAATGACGGCGACAGCATTTACGCATTCATGGGGAACGGCGATGCGTATTACCGGTACGATATTTCGGGAGACACTTGGTCCTCACCATTGGCGGTCGCGCCGGCTGACGCCGGCCCGGGCGCTTCGCTGGTATCCGTGGGCACTCCCCTGAGCACCACCACCGTGCTCAGTGCGGGACCGGCCCTCGTGGTTGATGACGGCGTCACGCCCGACACCATCACAGTGGAACTGACGTTGGGTTCTTCGGCTGCCCTCACGGGCGTGACGCCGCCGGCGCTCACGCTGAGCGGGACGGCCTCCGCGACCTACGTCTCGGGTCCCTCGCCCGCCAGCAGCAATATCTCCGCGGGAGGCACCGCGACATTCACCTACACTTACACTGCCAGCGCGGCGGCCACCCCCGGCGACGTCACCTTCACGATTGCGGATTTTGTCGGCGATGGCGTGGATTTCGGCACCGCGGATTCCAACAGCGTCCTGGTGACGCCGGTGCTCACGTACTCGGTTACCATCGACGACCCTCCCGGGGGCATCCCACCGGGACTGGAAACCGTGCGCAACGTGGCGTCGCTCTCCGATGCCAGCGGCGTGATTCCCCCCACCCCGAGTAACGAGGTCACCACCAACGTGAACACCGGCGTCGATCAGCCGGGTGTCATCGGCGATCGCGTCTGGATCGATGAAGACGGCGACGGCGTCCAGGACACGGGTGAAGCCGGCATCGCCGGCGTGACCGTGTTGCTGCTGGATGAGCTGGGGAACGTCATCGACACCGCCGTCACTGACATCAACGGCGAATACATCTTCCCCAATCTGCTGCCCGAACTCCTCGCCGGCCTCTACACCGTCTCGGTCGATGCCACCACTGTGCCCGCAGGTCTGGCTGCCAATCCGACCTACGATGAAGACGGCACCGGGACGCCACACTTGATCGAAGACATTTCCCTGGATCCCGGCGAAGAATATCTCACCGCTAATTTCGGATATAACTGGGTGTCGACCACCGATACGGATACGCCCACCGCGGGCGCGACGGGCGCCATCGGCGACACCGTCTGGCTGGATGCCGACGGCGACGGATTCCAGGACCCGGGTGAAGCCGGCATCGGAGGCGTCAGCGTCAATCTTTTCACCGATCCCGACGGCGACGGCATTTACAACACGCCCGCCGGGACCGCGGTGACCGGTCCGGACGGGACCTACATCTTCGACGGGCTCGCGCCGGATTCGTACGCGGTCGCGGTCAACGCGGGCACCCTGCCCGCGGGACTGACGCAGACAGGAGATCCGGACGGCACCTTCGACGGCGCCACCAGCAGCCCGGTGGTGTTGGGACCGGGTGACGTGTGGGTCAACGGGGACTTCGGGTACCAGCCCTCCGGCGGCAGCGATCTCGGCGACACGATTTACATCGATGTCGACGGCGACGGCGTGGAGGACGTGGGCGAACCGGCGGTGCCGGACGTGACCGTGTCTCTGCTCGACAGCAACGGCGACGTCATCGCCACCACGGTGACCGATGACAACGGGATGTATCTCTTTCCCGATCTTCCGGCGGGCACTTATGACGTCGTCGTCACGGACATCAACAACGTCCTCAATACGCTGGTGAACACCGGGGATCCGGATGGCGGGTTGGATGACACCGCCGAGGTGACGGTCGACGGAATCGCGGACAATCTCGTGCAGGATTTCGGGTATGCGCCGCCGGACCACGATCCCGGCGACGGGTTCATCGGCGACACCGTCTTCATCGATTACAATGGGAACGGCACACCCGATCCCGGCGAGGGCATCGAAGGGGTGGTGGTGACCGTGAGCGGTCCCGGGGGCGACACCGTCCTGATCACCGATGAGAATGGAAACTATTACGCCGGCGACCTCGATGCCACCGAGACCTACACGGTGACCGTGGACACGGCGACCTTGCCGGCGGGATTGACCAACACCGCCGATCCCG
>JAHEJT010000061.1 GCA_024638765.1 Verrucomicrobiales bacterium | reverse complement strand
CAAACCCAAACTGGCCCACAACTGGATCACCCTGGGCCTGATCCATTACCGGCAAAAGGAATTCAATCTCGCCATCTCCGCCCTCACCCGCGCCCTCCACCAAGACCCGGATGACGGCCGTGCCCACCGTTACCTCGCCGTCGTCATCCGTGCACGCGGATGGACCATCGGCGCAGAAACCGAACTCCAGCGCGCCATCGAACTCAACCCGCGCGACGCCGAAGCCCATTTCAATCTCGCGCTCATGTATCTCGACCGGCAAGAACCCGCCATCGAACTGGCTCGCCGCCATTACGAGATCGCCCTCGAAAACGGTGCCGAACCCGACGAGCTCGTGGAAAAACAACTCGGGGAAAACCGTTGAGGTTCGCCGTTTCGCCACCTAAAAACCCAGCGGCATGATGGCATCCCCTCGACCAGTCCGGACGACCCTGCGCGTGCGCGCCCTGCTCTGCGGTGCGCTGGCCCTCCTCGCGGCCGCTTCCTGCCGCCAGACCGACGTCCGGGCAGCCCGCGGCCAAACCCTGATCCTCCCCGCCTCCTCGGCCGGCGCGACGCCGGCCGCCGCGCGCGCCCCTCGCACGCCTGCGCCCCCCTCCTCCGGATCGACCGCCCCCGCCCCACCCGGGATCCCCAGCCTCGTCGCCCGATCCGCGTTCGTGGTGGACGCGGCCACCGGCGAGGTGCTCTTCGAGAAAAACGCGGACACGCGCTGGCCCGTCGCCAGCACCCAGAAACTTCTTACGGCCCTGGTCGTGCTTGAGTCCGGGGGTCTGGACCGGTCCGTGACCGTCGCCAAAGCCGATACCGAGGTGGAACCCCGCAACATCGGCCTCAGCGCCGGCGATCGTTACACGCGGCGCCAGCTCCTCGAAGCGCTCCTGGTGCGCAGCGGCAATGACGTGGCCCACTGCCTGGCCCGTTCCACCGCTGGCTCTGTCCCCGCGTTCGCTACTAGAATGAACCGGCATGCGCAACGTCTCGGCATGGTGGACTCGCGCTTCGTCAACGCCAGCGGCCTCACCGCGGAAGGACAGTATTCCACCGCCCGCGACCTCGGCACCCTGGCCCGCACCGCCAGTCGTAACCCCTTCATCGCCTCGACCACCCGCCGACACGCGATGACGTTTCATTTCGCCGACGGCACCACCACGACTCTGAAAAACACCAACGAACTCCTGGAGAAGTCTCCCTATTGCCACGGGATGAAGACCGGCTTCACCAAAGCCAGCGGGCGCTGCCTCGTCTCTTGCGGCAGCCACAACGGAAAGACGGTCATCGTGGTGGTGCTCCGCAGCGGTTGGGACTCGGTCTGGACGGATTCGAAGAAGCTGCTGCACTGGGGGCTGGGGGTGTCGTAGCCGAGGGAAATAGTGACGCCTGTGTCACTATTACAACGGGCGAGAGGCCTGTGTCACAATTACATTCCCCCACGCGGAGCGTGGGGACTACTATCCCGTCATGCGTGCCTTCGAATCCCAACTGGAAGAGCTGCAACACAACGATCTCTTCCGCGATCTCCGCGTCCTCGACTCCGCCCAGGGCCCGGAAATCCGCATTGGCGACGAGACGCTCCTCAACTTTTCCTCCAACGATTACCTGGGACTCGCAAACTCCCCGACGCTACGCGAAGCCTTCCACACCGCCATTGACATCTGGGGCACCGGGTCAGGCGCCTCGCGACTCGTCAGCGGCACCCTGGCCCCCCACCGCGACCTGGAGGCCGCCCTCGCCGCGTTCAAGGGCGCCGAAGCCGCGTTGACCTTCTCCACCGGATACACTGCCGCCGTGGGCACCCTGGGCGCGATTCTCACCAAGGGCGATGTCGTCATTCTGGACAAACTCTCGCACGCCTGCCTCATCGACGCCGCCCGGCTCAGCGGGGCTACTCTCCGCGTCTTTCCGCACAACCATCTCGACAAGCTGGAAGATCTTTTACGTAAAACCCGGGAAAAGCATCCCCCGTCCGGCGACACCCGGGTCCTCGTTGTCACCGAATCGGTGTTCAGCATGGACGGAGATCGCGCGCCGCTAGCGGAGATCGTGGCACTCAAAGAAAAATACGATGCCCTCCTCCTCCTCGACGAAGCCCACGCGCTCGGCGTCCTTGGCCCCGGCGGGCGCGGGCTGGCGGAGGAACTCGGCCTCTCCGCGCGGGTCGATCTTCACATGGGCACTCTCAGCAAGGGCGCCGGGGTCAGCGGAGGCTATCTCTGCGCCTCACGCCCCATCATCGACACGCTCATCAATCACGCGCGCAGCTTTATCTTCTCCACGGCGCCGCCGCCCGCCGTGGCCGCCACCGCGAGGCGCGCCCTGGAGATCCTTGGTTCAGAGGAAGGCGACCGGCTCCGGGAGAGGCTTTGGTCGCATCTTGCGCGACTTCAAACCGCCCTGGATCGGAAAGAGCCGCTGGAGAGCGCCATTCTCCCATGGATCGTGGGCGAGCCCGCCCGCGCCCTGGAGCTGAGTCAAAAGCTCCGCGCGGACGGATTCCTCGTCCCGGCGATCCGCTATCCCACGGTGGCCCGCGACGCCGCGCGGTTGCGGATTACGCTTTCGGCGGCGCACACGGCCGCGCAGGTGGATGCGTTGGCCGCCGCGCTGCGGGAGCCTTGAACGAACTCACGGTGGGAGCGCGGCCGTCTCGGCCGCTTCAGACCGGAATGCGGGCGGGACGCCCGCGCTCTCATTCACGATTCGAATCGATGAGGGCCAAGGGACAGGTCATCTATCCGAACTTCGTCGTTGCCGATTTTCGAGATCCCGGGTGATCATCTGCAGACGCATTGGGCGATAGGTCCGTTAAGTGGAATGCGTGGCAACGACAAAGCGTTGCCCTCCACACGCCATGCTGCGTCTCCACCGGCGTCGACTGTGAACCCTGAACGCCGGCGAAGGCGGCCTAATACGCCACTTTCTTCCGCCGATACCGGAAGAGGCGGGCGAAACGCCGCAGGCGCTGATGCCGGTATGCGGACCGCAGCGACGGATCCCGGCGCACCAGCTCCGGATCATGCGGGAGCATTCCAAACCGCACCAGATACGCCCGCAGTTGCGAAACCGTGCGCGCGCGATCAAAACGTTCCGACGCGACGCGGGCGCCGGTTTCGCCCAGGGCCCGGCTCTTTTCCGGGTCGCCGAGGAGACTCTCCATCGCGTCGGCCAGTCCCTCGGTATCGCGTTCCTCCACCAGGCGACCCGTTTTCCCGTCGAGCACCATCTCCGGCACTCCGGCCACCCGCGTGGAGACGCAGGGCAACCCCGCCACCATTGCTTCCATGATCACGGTGGGCAGATTGTCCATCCCACCTCCCTTCTCCATGACGCAGGGCAACACGAACAACTGGGTCTTACGCATCAGGGACGCGATTTCGTCCTGTTCTCTGGCTCCGGCCAGGACGACGACCCCTTCGAGTCCTTCCCTGCCGATCTGATCCTGCAGTTCCTTTTCGAGCGGACCGTTCCCCACGATCACGCACTCGAAGTCCTCCGCCCCGCGTTTGCGCAGAAGCCCGCAGGCGGCGATCAACTCGTCGAATCCTTTCTTCTCGATGAGGCGTCCCACGCTCAGGATCCGCTTCACGCCCTTTTCCTTTTCCCAGCGCTCCTCATTGCGGACCGCACCGAAGGTCCCCAGTTCCATCCCATTGTAGACTCGCCGGATCTTTGCGGCGGACGAAGGAAAGCGTTTCTGCAGCCGGCGCACGCTGTAATCGCTGACGGTGACCACCAGGGACGCATCGCGGATGAGATTGCCGAGGGTCACGTCGTGGGTTTCCTCGCAGAAGATATCGTTGGCGTGACCGGTGAAACTGTAGGTGAAATCGTAGAATTTTTTCATCCACCAGCAGGTGCGCGCCCCGACCCCGGCGAAATGGGAGTGCAGATGCCGGATCCCTCCCATTTCCTCGAGCATCAGCCCGATGACGGCGGCTTCGTAGACGCGTTGTTTGTCGCCGCGTGTGTCTCCTTTGTCGTCGCCCCAGTGACGGAGGGTGAGGACCACGGACTGGGGGAAGCGGCGGTCGTCCTTGAGGCGGACGGCCTCTTCCACGAGTTCTTTTTCGGGGGGCAGAAAGCAAACCCGGTCGACGAGTTTTTCCGGAAAATGCTTCAGCGCTTCCTCGCGCGTGCCCCGGATCGAGATGATGACCGGCCGGATCCCCTGCCGCTCGAGTTCTTCGATTTCGCGGACGCAGAAGGTCTGGGTAAATGAGGGGAATTTCTCAAATACGTAAGCGAGGTGGTATGGTGGCGAAGACTGACCCACGGACGTCGGGATTTTCAATACCAGTCCGCCGTGCCTGTGGCAACCGCCGAAGCAGAGATACCGCGCTCAGCGCTTCATCCGGAAGTGCGTCCCGCAGTAAGGACAACAGAACCACCAGTGCACGATGATATCGATGAGCATGGAGGTCCGGTAATGAAATCCGAGATGGCGGCGCGCCCTCTCGTGCATCCCGCAGTTCTGCTTGCGCATGAGGGGCCCGCGGCAGAGCGGGCAGATGCAGCTGTGTGCGTGCAGGTAGCGGGTGAAAAGCAACACGACCCAGCAGACGAGGGCCCCGAGGAACCAGATCCCGTATTGTGTTTCCTGGAACAGGAAGAGCATCGCCAGCAGGACGCACCCGGCGAAGAAAACGGCGTATATCAAGAGAGAGAGTGCCACCGCGATCACCATCTTCCCTGGGTTCTTGTAAGGACGGGCGTTCGGTCGGGGCATGGCCGATCAGGAGTGGAGCGGAAAATCGATTTGGGGAGCGAATCCCTGAACCTGGTCGCCGGGGATCATAACCGAAGTCTTGAGAGAAGAAAAGGCAATTGACTCGCGGAGACCTCGAAGCCGGATGGTTCTCAACCGCCCAGCGGCGATCCCCGTCAAATCAGGGTGGCGATGACCAGGGCCACCACCGACATGAGCTTGAGGAGAATGTTGAGGGAAGGGCCGGAAGTGTCTTTGAACGGGTCGCCGACAGTATCGCCCACCACCGCGGCCTTGTGCGCATCGGATCCCTTGCCGAGCATTTGCCCGTCCACTTCGAAGCCTTCCTCGATCATCTTCTTGGCATTATCCCAGGCGCCGCCGGCGTTGGATTGGAAGAGCGCCATGAGCACGCCGGAAACGGTGACCCCGGCGAGCAGACCGCCGAGCATCTCACCTCCGCCAATGAAACCGACTGCCACCGGCGCGAGCACCGCCAGCAAGCCCGGGCGGATCATCTCCCTGATGGAAGACTTGGTGGAAATTTCCACGCATTTTCCGTATTCCGCTTTGCCGTCCGCGGCCTCAAAGATCTTGCGGTCTTCACTCGACCAGTTCTGGATCTCTTTCCCCTCGTTGCGTCTCATGGCCTCGAGTGCGGCCTTGAGTTCGGGAATCGAGGCGAACTGCCGGCGCACTTCTTCGATCATCGACATCGCGGCCCGGCCCACGGCCTGCATGGCGAGCGCGCTGAAGAGGAACGGAAGCATGCCGCCCACGAAGAGTGCCGCCATCACCTTCGGTTCCATGATGCTGATGGACTCGATCGGCGCATCGGGATGGCTGGCGTTATAGGCGGTCAGGAAAGCGGCGAAGAGCGCCAGGGCCGTGAGGGCGGCGGAACCAATGGCAAAACCTTTTCCGATAGCCGCGGTCGTATTGCCCACCGCATCGAGTTTGTCCGTGCGCTGGCGCACTTCCTTGGGAAGCTCACTCATTTCCGCGATCCCGCCCGCGTTATCCGAGATGGGACCGTAAGCGTCCACCGCCAGCTGAATGCCGGTGTTCGAGAGCATTCCAACCGCCGCGATGGCGACCCCGTAAAGTCCCGCAAAATGGTGCGCCCCTATAATGGCCGCCGCGATGATAATGATGGGAAAGGCCGTGGACATCATGCCCACGCCCAAGCCGGCGATGATGTTGGTGGCCGATCCGGTCACCGATTGCCTGGCGATGGCGCTTACCGGTCCCGTCCCGGTGCCGGTGTAATGCTCGGTGATCTGTCCGATGGCCAGTCCCGACACCAGTCCGAAGAGAATGGACCAGAAGACGCCCATGGCCGAGTAAGCCTTGCCCTCGAACGTCCAGGTCTCCGGAATCATGGCGCCGATGATGAAATAGGTGGCCACGAGAAGAATCGCTGCGGAAAGAAACTCGCCCACGTTGAGGGCTTTGTGGGGACTTCCTCCCTCTTTTACCTTCACGAAAAAGGTGCCGATGACGGAGGCGATGATGCCGGCCCCGGCGAGAAGCAGCGGCAGAAGCACCGCTCCCAGGCCGTCGAATGATCCGGCGAACTCCGGCGCGTTCAGGAAGACGCTGCCGAGCACCATGGTTGCAATAATCGAGCCGACGTAGGATTCAAAGAGGTCCGCGCCCATGCCCGCGACGTCTCCCACGTTGTCGCCGACGTTGTCTGCGATGGTCGCCGGGTTCAGCGGATGGTCTTCGGGAATGCCGGCCTCCACCTTGCCCACCAGGTCCGCGCCCACGTCGGCGGCCTTGGTGTAAATGCCGCCGCCCACACGTGCAAAGAGCGCAATGGAAGAGGCTCCAAAAGAAAATCCGGTGATGATGGTGATGACGTCGTCGATATCCCCTACGGTGTTGCGATAGACGAGGAACAGTGATCCCAGCCCGAGGAGGCCGAGGCCCACGACGCCCAGGCCCATGACCGATCCGCCGGCGAAAGCGATGTCCAGCCCCTTGCCGAGACTCTCCCGGGCCGCGTTAGTGGTCCTGACGTTGGCCTTGGTCGCGACCCGCATCCCGAGGAAGCCGGCCAGACCGGAGCAGAGGGCGCCGACCACGAACGACAGCGCCACCAGCGGGTGCGATTGCTCGTTGCGCATTCCGCCGTAGAGAAGCAACAAGGCGACACAAAGGACAAAGATTGAAAGCACCCTGTATTCCGCCTTGAGGAAGGCCATTGCCCCGACCGAGATGTGCTTGGCGATCCCCTCCATTTTCTCGGTGCCCGCATCCTGGCGCGATACCCAGGCGGATTTCCAGAAAGTGAAAAGGAGTGCAATAACTCCGAAGATAGGAATACAAAGAGTGATCGTTCCGGTCATGTTGTCGTGTCCTGAATTACGTGGTAAACTCGTCGTCCGAAAAGCTTGGCGGGCCGGGACGGAAAGCGGGATACTCTACCCGGAATCCGAAATCTGGCAACGGTAAACTTCCACGCTCTCGAAGCCGGGCGGACGCGCCCGCGCCGGCCTCTGACGTCGGATTGGGAAAACGCGCCGCGGAGAGTTGTTTTAGATAACTTGAATTCTCAGATTTGCAAGAATTATGCTTGTGAAAAGCAGATTTCCAGCTAGGCTAATCCTTTGGAGTCCTGTTAAATAGGGGGTTCCCGACTCCTGCCCCTGCCGCGCTGACGTTCATCGACACCCCATGATGCGCCACCTCCGAGCCGCCCGCAGTCACACGGCGCATCGGCGTATCCCGCGGCTCTCACCCCCGAACTTGCTGCCGGCCCTTGTCGCCGCCCTCGGGTTCCTTCTTCTGGCGACGGCGCCCTCGGCCCAGGCATACAAGTGGGTCGTTCTCGACCCCGGTCACGGCGGCAAAGATAACGGCGCCTACTGGTCCGGTGTCCGGGAGAAAACCCTCAATCTCGACCTCGCCCGCCGGGTCCAGGCCATTCTCAAGAGCAAGGGCGTCCCCGCGGTGCTGACGCGGACCTCGGACGTCTACGTGTCGCTGGACCAGAGAGCCGCCATCGCCAACAAGTACAGTGATCATCTTTTCGTGAGCCTGCATTTCAACGCCAGCCTCAATCGCAGCGTCACCGGGATCGAATCATTTTACTACAGCAGCAATGGCCGGAAGCTCGCCTCCGCGATACAGAGTTCCCTGGCCAGCCGGATTCGGACCAAGAATCGCGGACTCAAAAAACGCAGTTACAAAGTGCTCATGAAAACCAAGGGAACCGCCGCCCTGGTCGAATGCGGATTTATCAGCAACGCCTGGGAACGCAAGCGCTGTAATTCCGACTGGTTCCGCCAGATTCTGGCCGAACAGATTGCCAAGGGGATTGTGAATTTCATGTAGGGCACGGATCTGCGCTGCGCGCAGGGTTCAGGGTTGAGAGAGCAAAACGCGTAAGGAGGACGTGACGGCAGGCTCATTCTTTTTCTTGTCATGCCGAGCGAAGTCGAGGGATCTCTCTCCAAAACCAATGGGTTCTCTGGCCCACGATCACAGCGAATGCCTGGGTCGTTGCCGCGCGCTTCATTGTTCGTTAGCCCAGCAGAGATGAGAGGGATCCCTCGACTTCGCTCGGGATGACAAAGGAAGGAAGCGGGAAGACAAGAAATAGAAGAGTGTCTCCTGCAATCGTGCGATGCTGGGAATCCGGACCTTTTACCTTCCCACCTTTCACCCCGTCTTGTGCGCGAGCGCGCACAAGACGGCTTTCTGCGCATGCAATCGGTTCTCCGCCTGCTGGAAAATCGTATCCGCGTGCGCCTCGAGCACACTCTCCGTGATCTCTTTCTCGCGGTACGCCGGCAGACAGTGCATCACCAGCGCGCCCGGGGCCGCTTTTTTCAAAAGCGCATCATTGATCTGGTAATCCCGCAGCGCTTCGACACGGGCCGCGCCCTCCTCCTCCTGCCCCATGCTCACCCACACGTCCGTATAAAGCACGTCCGACCCTTCCACTGCGGCCGCCGGATCCGCCTCGCAGCGCACTTGTGCGGCATCCAGTTTCGCAAGATAATCCGCCGCGGGCTGAAATTCCTTTGGCGCCGCGAGCACCAGTTCGAAATCGAGCTTCGCCGCGGCCCACATCCAGGAGCGCGCCACGTTACAATCGCCGTCTCCGAGGAACACCACCCTGCGGCCTTCCCAGCCGCCGAACTTCTCTTTGATCGTCAGTAAATCCGCGAGGATCTGGCAGGGATGTTCCCCATCTGTCAGCGCATTGATCGTAGGGATCCCGCTGTATTCCGCGAATTCCTCGACGTCGCCCTGTGCGTAGGTCCGGATGATCGCTCCACTGAGCATCCTTCCCATGACGCGGGCCGTGTCCTTGATCGGTTCGCCCCGCCCGAGTTGCAGTTCGCGCGCCGAAAGGAACATCACGTACCCGCCAAGCTCCCGCAAACCCACCTCGAAACTGACACGGGTGCGGGTGCTCGACTTGCTGAAAATCAATCCCCAGCACTGCCCCTGGAGCGGACGTTCGGAGTGCGCACCGCGCTCTGCTTTCAACTTCAGCCCGCTTTCGACAATCCCGCAGATCTCATCGGCCGACAGAGATTCAATGGATAGAAGATGCTTCATGATTCCCTAGCCCCTGGTCAGGCGCCTTCAAGCTCCGCGAGGACGCCGCGGAAAATTTTCAGCGCTTCGGCGGCTTCTTCCCGGCTCGTGTTGAGGGGCGGTAACAAGCGGACCACGGTATCGCCCGCGGGCACGGTTAGCAAGCCCTCCCCCATGAGGGCGCGCACGATGTGCAAAGAGGGCGTCACCTTCCCACCCCGCACTGCAGGCACCCGCGACGCCATGTTTTCCGCGTCGAGGCATACTCCCAGCATCAGTCCAAGTCCGCGAACCTCTTGGATTAATCCACTTTGCCAGCTGCGAATCTCGTCCCGAATCCATTGCCCCAAATCCCGCGCGTGCTCCCACCAACGGGAGGCTTCAATCTCCTCGAGGACCGCGAGTGCGGCGGCGCTCACCAGCGGAGTCCCTCCGAAAGTCGATCCGTGGGAGCCCGGACCGAGGAGATTACAGAGTCGTGGCTCCGGCTCATGCTCCGCCTGCGCCCGGTCGCGCACCCAGATGGCGCCGATCGGCACGCCGCCGCCCAATCCCTTGGCCCAACTGACCGCGTCGGGTGCGAATCCGTTTTCCTCTTTCCCCAGCACCGTGTGCCACGCGCACAAGTCTCCGGTCCGCCCCAGCCCGCACTGGACTTCATCGACCATCAGCAGCAGCTGGTGCTCCCGGCAGAGATCCGCGATCCCGAGGAGGAATTCCGGGGTCGCCGTGTGCACCCCGCCCTCGCCTTGGACGGCTTCGAGCATGATCGCGACCGTCTTCGCTCCGATCGCTTCCCTGGCGCCGTGGAGATCGTTGTAAGGCACGTGGACAAAGCCGGGAAGCAGCGGTGCAAATCCCTCCTTCACCTTCGGTTGCGCCGTGGCAGCGATGCCACCCAGCGTCCGGCCGTGAAACGAGTTTTCGAACGTAATGATCTCGTGACGCTGCGCGCCCCCGGCCTGCGGGACGGCATGGCCGAATCTGCGCGCCAGCTTAATAAGCGCGTCGTTAGCTTCGGCGCCGCTGTTGCAGAAGAAGATCTTTCCCGGCGCGCCTATAATTTTCTCGGTGATGTGCTGCGCCAGCAGGGCCTGTTGACGGTTGTAATAGAGATTGGAACAATGAATGAGCTTCCTCGATTGCGCATCGAGGACCGCAGAAAGGCAGGGGGGTGCGTGCCCGAGGGCACAGACGGCAATCCCACCCCCGTAATCAAGGTATTTCCTGCCGTGCTCATCCCAGATCCAACTCCCCTCTCCTCGGGCCATCGACACGGGGAAACGGCCATAATTCGGCACCACGTAGCGATCGAACAACGCTTCGGTTGTCTCTTCGCTTACGCTGTTTTTCTCTCCCTTCATCAACTTTAGATCTTTGTCAAATCCCGCTCCGGACGGAGCACGAGCCTCCGGGCTCGTTCAGAACGAATCTGGAGATTCGTTCTCCAATATTAAATCTACGGACTACCGGCCACGGACTCTCCCAAAATCTGCGTGCCGACGCCCACGTCCGTAAAAATTTCCAGCAGCAAGGAGTGCGAGATGCGCCCGTCGATCAAGTGCACCTTGCTGACTCCATCGCTGAGCGCCTCCAGGGCGGAACGCACCTTGGGGATCATCCCTCCGGAAATTACTCCTTCGTCGATCATGGCTTCGACTTCCTCCCGGCCCGCCGTGTGCACCAGAGAATCCGCGTCTTCCGGATCCTGCATGACGCCGAGGACGTCGCTCATGTAAATCAGTTTCTCGGCCTGCAAGCGGCCGGCGAGAGCGGCGGCGGCGATGTCCGCGTTCACGTTCAAGACGTGCCCGCTACCCTTCTCCGCCGCCAGCGGGGACACGACCGGGACGATTTCGCCGCGGATGGACGCTTCGATTTCGCCGAGCTGGCAATCAATGACGCGGCCCACGAACCCGAGATCGACCTCCTGCGCACCGTCCTCGCTCTTGGCCTTCACCTTTTGGCCTACGAAGACTTCCTTGCCGGAAATACCGACGGCCGCGCCGCCGAACTTCAGAATTCCATCCACCAGGGACGGATTGATGACAACGCCAAGCGCTTCCTCGACGATGTGGATGGCGGCCTCATCGGTAACCCGGAGACCGTGCACGAAGCGGGGCTCGAGACCGCTCGCAGCCATGGCGTGAGAGATGGCTTTGCCGCCGCCGTGCACCAGCACGGGGTTCACGCCGACGGCCTCCAGAAAGACCACGTCGCGCAAGAGGCTCTCGACGAGGGCGGGGTCTTCCATGGCGCTCCCCCCCACCTTAATGAGAAAGATTTCGCCTCGAAATTTCTGCAAGTAAGGGAGCGCCTCGACAAGCACCGCCGCTTTGTCGATATGCTTCCGAAGATGTTCCGGTCCTGCCATCACCCACCCCCTAGTTTAAAGGGAACCGTGAACTTCGCAGAAGTGGCCCGATGAGCAAGCAATTTTGGCTGACGGAAGATCGAGTCCCACGACGGACTGCCCATCCCCCCTCTCTGTGATTCCGCCCCCCCTGGGTGATTCCGCCCCCCCACCGTGTCATCCCGCATCTCTTCTTGTCATCCCGCATCCCTTCTTGTCATCCCGAGCGAAGTCGAGGGATCTCTCTTATTTCTGCTGAGCTAACGAACGATGAAACGCGCGGCAACCACCCAGGCATTCGCTGCGATGGCGGACAAGAGAACCCAATGGGTGCATAGAGGGATCCCTCGACTTCGCTCGGGATGACAGTGCTTCGCTCGGGATGACAGTGCTTCGCTCGGGATGACAGTGCTTCGCTCGGGATGACAGTGCTTCGGCTCGGGATGACAGTGCTTCGCTCGGGATGATAAAATGATCAAGACCGTCTTCCCATTGCCTGCGCCCGCCGGCTCCGCGGCAGGCTCTTTTTTCAAAAACCCCGTCGCGGAGCGCCGGGGCTACTTCTCTCCCGACTACGCTCTCGCAGCCACCGAGTACTCCGCGCGATTGAAATCCACGTACTCGGGTGAGATATCGCTCGAGTACACCGAATACTCCCCGTTGCCGCTGTTGAGATCGATGAGCACGATGAAGGAATCTTTCTTCACCTCTTTGACAAGTTCTGCGACCGGCGTCGGCGCCACGATTCCATGGCGGCATGCGTTTTTCCCTCCGAAATAGATATCGATCATCTCCTCGCTGATGCGGCCGCCGGAATAGCCGATTACGTCCATGATCCGTCCCCAGTTCGGATCTTCGCCGTTCCAGGAACACTTCACCAGGGTCGAGTTCGCCACCGCTTCCGCGACTTTCTGGGCATCCCGAATCGTCCGTCCGCCCTTGACCTGCACCTCCACGAACTTCGTGACGCGCTCGCCGTCCTTCACAATAGCCCGCGCCATTTCGTCCATGACGTAGACGAGGGCTTCCCGGAAATCCCTCGAGGCCTTGCTGCCGTTCCGAATCGATCGATTCCCCGCCAGCCCGTTGGCCAGGACGAACACCGTGTCGTTGGTGCTCATGTCGCCGTCGACAGTGATTCGGTTGAAGGACCGTTCCGTGGCCTCCTTGGCAGTGCGCTTCAGCTCCTCTTTCTCGATGCGCGCGTCTGTCGTCACCACGCAGAGCATGGTGGCCATGTTGGGACAAATCATTCCCGCCCCTTTGGCCATGGCGCCGATGTGCACCGGCGTCTTTCCGATCTTTACTCTGACGCCGATCGATTTGGACTTCGTGTCGCTGGTCATGATGGCCCGCGCCGCCGCCGCACCCTCTTTCCGGCTCAATCCCTGGACCAACTTGGGGATCTTGTTGCGAATTCGTTCCATCGGCATCGGCACCCCGATAATGCCGGTGGAACACACCAGCACCTGGGTTTCCACCAAGTCCAGCGCCTCGGCCACGTCCGCGGTCATCTGCTTGGCGTGCTCAATCCCGGTGCACCCGGTGCACGCATTGGCATTCCCGCTGTTCGCGATGACGGCTCGGATATCGCCGGAGCGCAGGTGTGCCGCCGAAACCTTCACCGGCGCGGCCTTGACTTTGTTGGTGGTAAAGACCCCCGCAGCGGCAGCCGGCACTTCACTGTACACCAGCGCCAGGTCTTTCTTCTTCGAACCCGGCTTCTTGATGCCACAAGGGATCGCAGCCGAAACATATCCCTTTGGCGCGCAAATACCGCCCGCCACTCTCTTGGCCGCCCCCATCATGCGGGATGGTTCTGGCAAGTTTTCTAAAAAAATTCAAGAGCCGGCTGCCGGCTGCCTAAATAATTTTCAAACCTGCGGTCTCCTCGAGCCCAAACATGAGATTAAAGCTCTGGAGCGCCTGTCCGGCGGCGCCTTTCCCGAGATTGTCTTCCGCGCTCATGAGGACGCAGCGTCCGGTCCGCTCATCGATGCACCAGCCGATATCGATGAAGTTGGTGCCGATGACGTGCTTGGTGTCGGGACAGCCTCCCGGTCCGAGCAACCGCACAAAAGGCGCTTTTCCGTAAGCTTCTGCGTAGGCTTTTCCAATGCGCTCTTCGGCGCTGCCATTGTCCAGAAGCGCGGAAATGGTGGTGCAAAGCCCCGCCGTGACCGGGGCCAGGTGGGGAGTAAAGGAGATCGTGATTTTCTGGCCGGAGACGGCGCTCAGTTCCTGCTCAATTTCACTGAGATGCCGGTGCTTGGGGACCCCGTAGGGACGCAAGCTCTCGTTGCACTCCGCGAACAGGAGGGCGGTATCGGCTCTCTTGCCGGCTCCACTGACCCCGCTGATGCTGTTGGCCACGATACCGCTTCGCGCGATGAGGCCCTCCCGCAATACCGGGATCAGGGGCAGCAGGATGCTGGTCGGATAGCAGCCCGGGGACGCCACCAGCCGTGCCTTCCTGATTTCCCCGGCGCGAATCTCCGGCAATCCGTAAACGCTTTCTGCCAGAAGATCCGGCGCCGGGTGCGGCGATCCGTAGAATTCTTCGTAAATCGAGGGACTCTCGAGCCGGAAATCCGCGCTCAGATCGACCACGCGCAGACCTTTCTCGACGAGAGGCCCTGCAAATTCCGCCGCGACACCGTGCGGCAGGGCCAGGAACACGGCCTGCGCCCCGGACGCGGCGATCGCATCCACGTCTGGCTCGGTAAAAAACAGATCTTCGGGTCCGACACCCCGGAGCCGGGGAAAAATTTCCGAGAGCGCGCGGCCTGCGTGCTGGCGAGAGGTGACGCATGTCAATTTCGCCTGTGGGTGAAGACAGAGGAGGCGTGCCAATTCCGCCCCTGAATAGCCGCTGGCACCGACGACGGCGACCGGAACCGTGGTGCGCTTGGATTTGCTGGATGCCATTTGGGGCATCACCTTGCCGCAGGGTCTCCCGGCAGGCAAATGAATTGCGACGGGGCCGGAAGGCGCGGCGCTATGCTTGACGGGAATCGATGCGCGGGTAATCTGTATGGCCGTTCTCCTTCTTTTTCGGGCTGTGGCGCAGTTTGGTAGCGCGCTTCGCTGGGGGTGAAGAGGTCGCAGGTTCGAATCCTGTCAGCCCGACCATTTTTCCTCCGAAGGAGGCAAATATCATTTGGCTGACAGGATGAGAACGCAGTTCGACTGCCCTGCGCGAGAGCGCGTGTTGAAGCCGGAGCGAAGCGAAGGCACCCTGCAGAGCGCCGCGGAGCGGGGATAATCCTGTCAGCCCGACCATTTTTCCTCCGAAGGAGGCAAATATCATTTGGCTGACAGGATTCCTGAATGGCGGCAAGCCGCCAAATGGCTCTCTGCGCTGCGCTCCCCTTCCCTCGTGTGTCATCCCGAGCGGAGTCGAGGGATGACAGAAAAGCGGTGACAGAAGGTCCAAAACCTGCCCATTCCCGGATCAGAGGGCAGGTTGCAAACCTGCCCCACTTTCCCCTAACCTGACGAGACCGCATGGAAACCACCCGTAAGCCCGTCGTCCTCGTCACCGGAGCCAGCTCCGGTATCGGGCTCGCCCTCATCGAAATACTTGCGCGCAAAACGGACCAATACCGGGTCGTCGCCACCGCCCGGCATCAATCTCTGGAGAAAATCGCCGCCGCCGGCGTCACCGAGTCGGACGACTTCATCTGTCGCCCCCTGGACGTCACTTCCCCGGAAGAACGGCAATCCCTGATGCGGGAGATTGAGCAGCGCTGGGAGGGCGTCGATATCCTCGTGAATAACGCCGGGATCAGTTACCGCTCGGTGGTCGAGCATTTGACGGAAGCCGATGAACGTCTCCAGTTCGACACCAATTTTTTCGGACCCGTCCATCTCATTCGCCTATGTCTTTCGGGGATGCGCCGGAAACGCGCGGGACGCATTATCAACGTCTCCTCGGTGGGCGGCATGATGGCCATGCCGACCATGGGCGCTTACAGCGCATCCAAGTTTGCCCTCGAGGGGATTTCGGAGGCGCTTTATTACGAAATGATTCCCTGGAACATCAAGGTGACGTTGATTCAGCCCGGCTTCATCCGGTCCAATTCATTCAAGAACGTCTATGTCAGCCAGGCGGCGCGCGACAGCGTGGAGAACTCGGGGACTTATGCCAACTATTATTGGCACATGGGAAAATTCATCTCCCGTCTCATGCAGCGGGCCCGGGCCACGCCCGACACCATCGCCGCCAAAATCGTAAATATCATGCAGCACCCGCGCCCGCCCCTGCGCGTGCCCGGCAGCCTGGATGCCCGGTTTTTCACCACCATGACCCGCTTCATCCCCCGGCGTTTTTACCATCGCATCCTGTATCGAAGCCTGCCCGGCGTGAAACTCTGGGGCACCGGCCGGCACGACGCGCTGGAAGCCGCCTCCACGCTGGAGGAAGTGATCCCCGCAAACCGGAAGGGGCCGGACACCGAAGCGTGATCGGTTTGCAGTGTTCAGTGTTCAGAAAAGGTATCCCCCATCCAGTATCCCGATACTTGATACCTGATACCCGATAACTCCGCCGAAGGCGGCCCCATGAAAATCGATATCCTCACTATTTTCCCGGCCATGTGCCAGGTCCCATTGGGAGAGAGTATCGTGAAACGCGCCCGGGAGAAGGGACTCGTGCAGATCGCGGTCCACGATCTGCGCGATTGGACCTCCGACAAGCACCGCAGCGTGGACGACATGCCCTACGGGGGCGGCCAGGGCATGGTGATGAAGCCGGAACCGATCTTCGCGGCCATTCGAGAGCTTCGAGGAGAAAATACCCGCGTGCTCTTCCTGACGCCCCAGGGGCACCGGCTCGACCAGCCCGCCGTTGCGCGCCTGGCGGCGGCCCCGGACGCCCATTACATCCTCCTCTGCGGGCATTACGAGGGCGTGGACCACCGCGTCGTGGAGGCGCTTGTCGATGAAGAAATTTCGATCGGCGATTACGTCCTCTCCAACGGCGCAACCGCGGCCGTCGTCTTGGTGGATGCGATGGTCCGCCTGATTCCCGGGGTGCTCGGCGACGAGCGGTCGGCGGGCGATGATTCCTTCGCCGAGGGGATTTTGGAAGCGCCCCATTACACCCGGCCGCCGGAGTTCGAAGGGATGGAGGTGCCCGAGGTGCTGCTCACCGGCAATCATGCCCGCATCGAGGAATGGCGGCGGGCGCAGGCGCGCGCGCGGACCCGGCAGAACCGGCCGGACCTGCTGGGAGAGGAAGACTAGCCGCGCGCCTCTGACTGTAGCCGCGCGCGTAAGCGCGTGGTCTCCGGGACGATTTTCCCCAGACACTCCACCGCCTTACGGCGGCGGCTACTTCGTCCCTCTACTCCGCCCCCGCGGCCGTCACTCCGCGGAGCTTTGCTTCAATGAAACCGGTAATGTTCCCGTCCATGACGTCCTGCACGTTGCCGCTCTCGTAACCGGTGCGGTGATCCTTGACCATCTGGTAAGGCTGAAACACGTAGGATCGAATCTGGCTGCCCCAGGCAATCTCCCCTTTCTCGCCATACTGGCGCTCCATCTCGGACTTCTTCTTGTCCTCTTCCAGCTGCGCCAGCTTGGCTTTCAATATCTTCAGGGCCAAATTACGATTCTTTAACTGACTGCGCTCGACGCTGCATCGCACGATGATTCCCGTGGGCAGGTGCGTCATATGCACCGCCGTCTCCACCTTGTTCACGTTCTGCCCGCCTTTACCCCCGCTCCGCGCCGTCTTGATCTCCAGGTCTCCCTCGTCGACTTCAATAACGCTGTCATCCTGGATCTCCGGCACCACGTCGATACTCGCAAACGAGGTGTGCCGGCGGGCGTTGGAATCAAAAGGCGAAATTCGCACCAGGCGGTGCACCCCGCGCTCAGCCTGTAAATATCCGTAAGAATTCGGGCCGTCGATCTTGAGTGTGACCGAGCGCACCCCGACCTCTTCCCCGGGCTGAAAGTCGACTACCGAGGCGCTGAATCCGCGTCGCTCCGCCCAGCGTTGGTACATGCGCAAGAGCATGTCCGCCCAGTCACACGCTTCCGTGCCGCCGGCGCCGGAGTGAATTGTCAGGTAACTGTTGGCAGCGTCGTGTTGGCCCGACATCAAGAGCTGCAGCTCGAGTGTGTCCAGCTCCGACACCACCTGGTGGAATTGGGCTTCCGTTTCCGAGGCAAAGGAATCTCCCTCGTCCTCTCCGGCCAGTTCCACGACAGCCTCTACATCGTCCGCGACCTGTCCCACCCGTTTTTCGATCTCCGTAAACGGGTTAATCTTTCCCTTCAACCAAGAAACGCGGTCGACGGTTTTCTGGGCGGTTTCCTTGTCGTTCCAGAAATCGGGAGAGGCCATCGCCGTCTCCAGGTTCTTGAGCTCGGCCTGTAGGGTGGCGAGGTCAAAGATACCGCCTTAACTGCCCCAGGCGCTCCTTGAGGGCCTCGGTATCGAGAGCCTGCAAATCCACGGTTTGTCCCTTGTTGTCCGGTTCCATGCTGCCTAGGGTGGGTTGGTTATCCTTCGCTGCGCTTCCGCCTTCGCTTTTCAAGCTACGGCGCACAGGCCGAGTGCTTGGTCCCAAACGATTTCGCTCAAAGCGGTTCACTGTTCAAGCCTCTTTTCCCTACGCCTTGGAAAAAGACACCGCCATTCTCATCCGGCGCACGCCGCTCACGGAAACCAGCCTGATCGTCCACTGGTGCGCTTCTCAATCCGGCATCATCAAGACCGTCGCCAGAGGCGCCCGCAACCCGAAAAACCGCTTTCATGGAAAGCTCGACCTCTTTTTCGAGGTCGAAATCGAAATTGTCCGCAGCCGGCGCAGCGATTTGCACATCCTCAAAGACCTGGTGGTCCTTTCCACCCGTCCCGGCATTCGCCTTTCCTATCCGAAAACTCTCTGCGCCGCCTATTTTGTCCGGCTGCTGGAAACCGTCGCGGAGCGAGAGACGCCGGTCCCGGAACTCTACGACCTCCTCCACAGGGCCCTGGATTTTCTCGATGCCACTGAGCCCGACCTCAAGGCCCTCCTCCACTTCGAGAGTGAACTCACCCGGGCGCTCGGCCTGCCCCAGGGACCGCTCTCGCCGATCCAGGCGCTCCGCGACGTCTTCCACCACGTCCCGGAACAGCGTTCGGACCTCCTTTCGCTCCTGAAAAACCCTCCTCAACCTCCTGAAAACCAAGGAACTCCATAAAAATCAGTCCCCAAAACCCTGATTCCGCGCCATAGTGATATAAAGGAGCCGATCCTCCCCGGCCGGATCGCGGCCGGCGGCCGCCGTGGATCGCCCGGTTCTCGGGAATCCTCCGCAAACCACCACCGTATTTTTAAAAAATCCGCATTCGTTGATCGACATCCGGGCCTCCGGATAAATACATATTACATACATCCACCGGGCTTGGTCACGCTCCAGCCTCCTCTAATCCCTCCCCTATCCCGATACCCATGGCCACTGGACACGCAAACCTGATCGAGGTCCTGGACGACCGCGTTCAAGCCCTCTTCGAGGCCGGTCAATTCGAGGACGCCGTGCGCATCACGCAGACGGCGCTCGATTCCGCCCGCCGCGCCGCGAATCACGATCCCAGCAACGCTCCGTCGCTCATCACTGCGCTCGAAGTAATGGCCGATTTGCGGCGCGCCCAGGGCAGCTTTCACGAGGCGGAATCGCATTACCAGGAAGCGCTCGAGAATTTTGACCAGAAATCCATGCCCAGGGAGCAGTTGGCGCGCATTAAAGGGGGATTGGCCGCGCTTTACGATTCCAACCATCTCCCCGACAAAGCCGCCCCCCTTTACAAAGAAGCCATCGAAATCTTCAAGGACCTGGGTGAGGATCACGAGCCGCAAGTCGCCAAGCTGAGCAATAACATTGCCATGCTCTACAAGGAACTGGGCGAGCATGAATCCGCCGAAGGACATTACATTACGGCGGTGGAAATTTTCGAGCGTACCAAGGGCAAGGATTCCGAGGAAGCCGCCACCGTTTACAATAATCTCGGCGGTCTTTACTCGATGTCCGGTTACCCGGATCAAGCGCGCGAAATGCATAAGATCGCGCTGGATATCAGGAGCAAGATTTTTCCGGAGAACGATCCCGAGATCGCGCAGTCCCTCTGCAATCTCGCCACCGTCGCGCACGAACTCCAGGAATACAAAGCCGCCATGATCAATTACGAGAAAGCGGTGAAAATCTTCGAGAGAAACCTCCCTCGCGAGAGCGAAAACTACACTATCGCCTCGGGCAATCTCTGCGCCCTCCTGCGCGAGCAAGGCCTCGACCGCAAAGCCAACTCCCTCGAGCGCACCGTCAATAAAGTGCTCAAGAAGGCGAGCAAGAGGAGCTGACGCTCCGACCGCGGTCCGCCTTCCGCCTTCCCTCCCCCTTTTGTCATCCTGCGCGCCCCTTTGTGTCATCCCGAGCGGAGTCGAGGGATCTCTCTCAAGCACGCTGATGACCTCCTGCCCTAGAGCATCTGTTAAAACGCAGGCTCAGGAATGAATCCGGTCTGTGGAATGTCGACCGTGGACTACTCAGTCGCTCGGCTGCTCAGTACTTCATCACCCGCGAGAGAAAGCGTTGCACCTGCTCGTGCGCGGCGGCTTCGAAAATTTGTTTACCCTCTTCCACCACCCGCCCTTCCGCCAGGAAGACCACGTGATCCGCGACCGCCCGCGCGAAACCCATCTCGTGGGTGGAAAGGACGATCTCCTGGCCATCGCGGCACAATTCTTCGATCACCTCCAGCACCTCCGCCGTCATCTCCGGATCCAGCGCGGAGGTCGGTTCGTCGAGGATCAAGAGACGCGGTCGGGCCGCGATCGCCCGCGCCAGCGCCGCCCGCTGCTGCTGTCCCCCGGACAACTCCGCCGGCCGCTGAAGGAGGTGTTTCTCCAGGCCGAATCGCCGCAGGCACTGTTCCGCCGCCTCGCGCGCCTCCGCCGGGCTCTTTCCCTGCACCACCCTCAGCGGCAGCATGACGTTCTCCAACGCCGTGTAATGCGGGAAGAGATTGAAGGACTGAAACAGAAACCCGTTGCGCCGCCGGTGCTCCGTCAGCGTCGCCTCGTCACGCGCCAGGACGTCGCCGCCGACTGTGATCGTGCCTGCATCCGGGACTTCCAGCCCTCCCGCCAGCCGCAGCAGCGTCGATTTGCCGCCTCCCGACGGACCGATCAACCCCAGCACCCGGACGCCGGCGGGCACAGTGAGATCGACCTCGTGCAAGGCCGCCGTCTCCCCATAGAGCTTGGTGACCCCCTTCAGTTCAAGTTTCATAGCGAAAACGCTCCTCCAGCCGGCGGGTCCAGTATGAAATCGGCAGGGTCAATACCAGGTATCCGATCGCCAGCGGCAGGTAAGCGGCAAAAGTCGAAAACGTGTTCGCGTTGGTTTCCCGCGCCTGCATCGTGAACTCCCCCAATCCAATCACGTAAAGCAGCGATGAATCCTTGATCAAATTCGCGAACTGCCCCGCTGTCGCCGGCAGGACGCGGCGCACGGCTTGGGGAATCACCACGTACCGGTAAGTCTGCGAACCGGTCAGCCCGATGGCGCGGGCGGAATCGATCTGAGATTTCGCGATCGACTCGATCCCCCCGCGAAAGATCTCGCTGAGATACGCCCCTGCGAACGCAGCGAGAAGACAGACCCCGATAAAGAACTTGCTCTCCATCTGGAGGGCGTTCGCCACCAGGTAATAACCGATGAGAATCTGCACCAGCAGGGGCGTCCCGCGAATCAATTCCACGTAAAGGCGGGAAAGCCAGCGGGCCGGCCACACTGGTGAGAGTTGCCCCGCAGTTAATGCCGCCCCGATGACCGCGCTCAGGACCAGCGCAGAGGCGGAAACTGCCACCGTCACCCCCCAGCCTTTGAGAAGATTGCCCCGGTAAGGCAGGATCTGCGCCCACTGGTAATTGTAGGTCAGCAGCAGGTAGAAAAAGAAGGCAAAGGAGGCCCCCAACACCACCGCCAGGATCCACGCCGCCACCGTCTTCACGCGGACGTTCTAGCGCAAGATACTCGAAAGCCAAATAAAAACCGGGCGCCGGCTTTTAAGTTTCAAGGTTACGAACCACGAATGGACGCGAATAAACACGAATTTTCAGAGGCGCTAGCATGGACCCGTTTTCCGGGCCGTGTCATCCCGCTTCCCCCTCTGTCATCCCGAGTGGAGTCGAGGGATCTCCCATAGCACCAAATGGGTTCTCTTGGTTGCCATAACGGCGAATACCTGGGGCGGTGTCGTGCGTTCTATCGTTCGTTAACTTAACAGAGATAAGAGAGATCCCTCGACTCCGCCCGGGATGACACAATTCGGAAAACGGGACCATGTCGGTTCTTCAAAAAATTCGCGTCTATTCGTGGTTCAAAACCTTGCACTCTAATGGAAGATGAACGGCACTCCTGCGTCCTCGAACGCCTTTCTCTCCGCGGCCATGAATTTCTCGGCGAGTTGTTCGAATTTTCCTTCCTCGCGGTATTTCCTGAGGAACGCGTTCACCTGCTCTCGCAAGTCATCTTCCCCCTTGCGTACCCCGATGGCCCACGTTTCTTCGCGGATTGGCTTCAGGATCGGACGCGTCGTCTCCTCGTGCTCTTTCCAGTGCTTGTACACGGAGATCTGATCATAAATAAACGCGTCGGCCTTTCCCTGGACCACCTCCAGCACGCACATGCTGGCCTCGTCCAAGACTGTCAGGGACGTCTCCGGCAGATGTTCCCGGGCCCAGAGATGACCGGTCGTCGCCAGTTTCACCGCCACCCGACTGTCCGCCCCTCTCACGTCCTCGACGTTCTGCACCGTCGAATCCGCGCCAACCAGCATGCACAACCCGTTGGTGACGTATCCGTCTGAGAAATCGATGGACTGCGCGCGCGCTTCGGTGCGTGTCATCGAGGAGATGATCAAATCGATTTTTCCCGACTTCAACGCCGGAATGATGCCGTCCCATTGGACGTCCTCGATCTGCAGCGGACGCCCGAGGTATTCCGCAAGATTGCGCGCCAGGTGCACGCTGATGCCATCGGGCTGGTTGTCCGCACCCCGCATCTCGAAGGGCGGATACGCCAGTTCCATCCCCACCACCAGGGGCGCGCTTTCCTCCCTTCGCCCCGAGCACGCCGCCAGGAATGCGAGCGACAGCAGGCAAACGATGATCTTGAGATTCTTCACACGCATTTTCCCGGGCGATGCGGAGTAAATAGTCAGTAGTAAATAGTGAGTAGTTACCGAGTATCCGAGATCGCTTTCCCTAGTTCCGAGTTCCAGATAGCCAACCACTCCCCGCTATTCACCACTCACTATTTACTAGAAGCTATCCCAAAAAAGAAATTCCCCTCACCCTAACCCTCTCCCCGTGGGAGAGGGGATTGGAAAAACAGGCTTTTCGAAATGATGAACGCAAATGAACCATCGAGAGAATTTATATTGGGATAGCTTCTACTTACTACTCACTTCCCCTCTCCGCGCCCCCCGTCTTCTCCAGCCCATAGACAATCGCCATCCCCGCCGCCATCAGCGCGACCGCCAGGATAGTCTCCCCGCCCATCACCGGCAGATACCAGTCGTAACCCCCGATCACTTTCTCGCCCTTGCGCAGGATCAGCTCGCCGGCGGTGTCCTTTACGTAAACCTCGTTCTTCCATGGCCAGATGATGAGAAGACTGCCCGCGACAAAGCCGGACATCAGCGCCACCGCGATGTCGTGGTATTTGCGGAATACCCAGGAAAGCACATGGGAAAAAGCCACCAGGCCGACCACACAGCCGATCCCCACCGGAATCATGATCTTGATTGCCGCCATCGCTTCCTCGGTCAGCTTTATTTCTTTCAGGGCGGATGTGCAAGAGGAGATCGACCCGATGATAAGCATGTAATTGCCCATCAGGAGTAAGACGAAGGAACCGGAAAGGCCGGGCACGATCATGCTGGACACGGCCACCACCCCGCAGATGATCAGGTAGAGGAATCCCTGATTCTCGCTGGCCGGGGTCAGCAATGCAATCGCCACCGCAATCGCCACTCCGGCCACCAGGGCCACCACCGGGCCGGTGGTCCATTGTTTCACCATCTTTCCCACAAAATAAATCGACGCCAGGATCAGGCCGAAGAAAAACGCCCAGATGTAGACCGGGTGTTTCTCGAAAAGAAACTCCAGAAGCTTGGCCAGGGTCAGGATACTGATCATCACCCCCGCCATCAGCCAGCCCAGGAAATAGAGATCCACGTGCCGGGCGAACCCCAGGAGATCGAATCGCAGCAGCAGTTTCACCGCCGTGAGATCGAGCGATTTCAGCGCGTTGATGAGCCGCTCGTAAATTCCCGTGATAAAGGCGATCGTCCCCCCCGAAACCCCCGGGATCACATTGGCAGCTCCCATGGCGGCACCCTTGATGAAAAGGAGAATGGCGCCGGTGAAGAAGTTCATGTTTGTTGGTCCGCGGTCGACAGCCCAGTTATTAGTTATTAGTTATTAGTTAATAGGCTATGAAAATAAAATGTCGGCACTGCGAGGGCATGTTTTCCTGATACCTGCTCCCTCACCCTTCCAGGGTGCCCGCCATCAACAGAGACGGGGTTTCGATACATTCCTTGACCCGGAGCAGGAAGGTCACCGCTTGTTTCCCGTCCACGACACGGTGGTCATAGCTCAAGGCCAGATACATCATCGGACGGATCTCCACACGCCCCTCCACGGCCACCGGCCGTTCCTGGATCGCGTGCATTCCCAGGATGCCACTCTGGGGCGGATTGAGTATCGGCGTGCTCAACAAAGATCCGTAGATTCCTCCGTTGGAAATCGTAAACACTCCCCCCCGCAAGTCCTCTATCTGGATCTTTCCCTCCCGCGCCCGCTGGGCGTAATCGGCGATATCCTTCTCAATCTCGGCAAGTCCTTTCCGCTCACAGTCGCGCACCACCGGCACGATGAGCCCTTTTTCGGTGCCCACGGCAATTCCGACATCGTAAAAATGATTCGTAACAATCTCATCCTCATCGATCCGCGAGTTTACCTCCGGAACCGACACAAGGGCCTCGACTACCGCTTTCACGAAGATTGACATGAAACCGAGCTTAACCCCGTGCCGGGCGATGAATTTCTCCTGCACCTGCTTGCGAAGCGCCATCACCTCGGTCATGTCGCACTCGTTGAAGGTCGTCAGAATGGCTGCATTGCGTTGCGCCGAGACGAGATGTGTCGCGATCTTTCGTCGCAATGGGGTCATCTTCTTGCGCGTGACTCGTGCCTCCACGGGCGCACCTCCAGTCGCGGCAGGCGCGGCTTCCTGCGATGGCTCGGTGGGTGAGGTGAGCACCGTGAGCTGCGGCGCTTCCTGATCGCGCCTCCGCGCTGCAACGGCCATCGATGGACGAATCTCCGCCCCGGGTGATGCGGGCTCCTTCGCTTCCCCGGCCGGGGCCGGCGCTTGGGCCGGCGGAACTGCTGCCCGGGATGCCTCCCCGTTCCCATCCACGCCGGCGGACGCAGGCTTCGGCGCTTCCTTCTCCGGCACTTCCTTCGTTTGCGCGGGAGCGGGGGCCGGCATCTTCTCGGACTCGGTAATCGCCACCCTCGGCGCCCCCTCGGCGGGA
>JAHEJT010000223.1 GCA_024638765.1 Verrucomicrobiales bacterium | reverse complement strand
CCGATCTTCCCAGAGTCGGGCCGAAAATCGTTGAAAGGCAAAGACTTGGAAGAAGGACGTGGTGTTTGGTGGCGGGTGTTGGCGCTTGCCGTTCCCTTAGGCATTTTCGGGCTGATCGTTCTCGTCAGCCAGGAAGACGATCCCGAGTCCCCGTCGCCGAGGATTCACGTTAGTAAGGAAATTTCCCCGGCAGATGTCTCCGTCGACGGGGAACCTCTCCAGGGCTTTCGAGATTGGGCCGGTGCCTATCGCGCGACCGGTGCGCGTGTTTCGAGTGCCGCCCTGGCCGAGGGCATCGCCTGGGCGAAGCAGCGCCGGGCCGCACTCAAAGAACTCATCCGCACCGATCCGGAAGCCGCGCTCACGGAAGCCTTGAGCGCCGAACAGCGCGCCGCTCTTCCCGAGAAAGTGGTCGCCCAGCTCGAACGGATCGTCAGCGCCCGCGGCGACTTCGAAGTCGTTGCCACCTGCTTCGGTCCCTTGCGGCCCGAGGGTTCGATCAGCCGGTTTGCCGTCATTGACGGCGAGCGTTTCGAGGCGTTCACCCACGGCGAGCGGCTCGATGTTTCCACCAAGCGCGGCATGTCGCTCCAGGGGATCGCCATCGATGACGTCATGGCCCTGTCGAATCGTTCCTTCCGGGTGCTGACCGATTTCGAGCGTGAGGCTAAGGGCTTCGAAGTGACGGGCACGGTGGTGGACGTTGGCGGGAACCTCTATCTCGTGGAAAATGACGCCGCGCTCGATTCGATCGATAGTGTGTTGCGCGAAGGAGAGTTTTTGTTAGGGCCAAGCATGGGCGGCGCCATGGCGACTGTGCGCGGCGAAGCGATCGATGGTGTGACCCTCATCGAGGCGGCGCCGGGCGACGAGGGCGACGATTCGATCGTGGAACCGCCGGCCCAGTCACCGCACACGGAGGGCTCGAAAACGATGCTCTACATTCGCGCGCGCTTTGCCGACCAGGCTCCTGGATACGTCCCGATCAATGACACCGACGTCAACAACCGGCAAGCCGCCTGCGAAGCGTTCTGGCTGGAGAATTCCTATGGCAAATCGAGCCTGACAACGACGATCACCACGACTGTGACGCTGACAGGGACCGCGGCGGAACGGTCGTCGGGAGGACTCAGCGCTCTGCTCAGCGATGCGGCGGCGGCGGCCGAGGCGGCCAATCCGGTATGGCGCCAGCAGAATTACAGCTTCTATACCGTCATCACCCAGGGCGGTTCCTTCGGGTACGGCGGCGTGGCCTTCGTCGGCGGCCGGGGATCGCACCTCAACGGCGCCGGCGCGGCCGATGTGCGCACGGCTTCCCACGAATTCGGTCACAACCTCGGGCTGCGGCACGCCAACTACTGGCGGACGGATTCGCCATCGCCCATCGGGCGGGATTCCGTGCCGGGCGGGTACCAGAACGACAACACCGGCGATGAGAGGATTGAATACGGGCACAAGTTCTCCGTCATGAGCGCCCAGGGCGGCGGCGGGGATTTCAATTCCGGCCGCGGCCATTACACCAATGGCGAGAAAGTGAAGCTCGACTGGCTGGTGCAGGGCAACGGCGACTGGGTGAGCATCAACTCGAGCACCGTGACGCCATTGCGCCTTTACCGGCACGATGTCGAGACGGCGGACTTCGGCACCATGACGACCGGAGTGGCGCGCGGCATCAAGATCAACGTTCCCTCGGACGATTACACGACGACGAACAACAATATCAAACGTCGCTACTGGCTGAATTACCGGCGGCTTCCCACCAACGGAATCGCCGAGACCTGGCTGCGGCGCGGGTTGCAGATCGACTGGCAGAAGCCGACTTATGGCAGCGATGGGTCAATCCAACTGGACATGACGCCGTTCTCCCGCGACAGCACGAACTTCGAAGGCAACTATACCGTCGACAACAATGACAAGGAAGATTCCGCGCTCATCATCGGGCGCACCTACTCGGACGCCGGCGCCGACATTCACATCACGCCGATCGGACAGGGCGGTGGCGAACCCAACCAGTGGATCGATGTCGTGGTCAATATCGGGACGCAGAGCGGGAACAACGATCCGGTGATCAATACCTACACCGCCGACGATCCGAATCTGCAGGTGGGCACTGGGGTGGTGGTGAACTTCACGGCGGCCGCGACCGATGTCGACGGCGATAACATTTATTACTCGTGGGACTTCGGAGACAACTCGCTGGTCGTGGCGAGCCTCAACTCGACGACCGCGTCGAAGAGCTGGAATTCGGCGGGCTATTACCCGGTGCGGGTGACGGCTTCGGATGCCAAGGGCGGCACCGATACCAAGGAGATCATCATTCAGGTGGGGAATCCGTCGACCAATAAGTACCAGATTCTGGGCCGCGTCCTGCATGGTGGAATGCCGGTCGAAGGCGCGCGCGTCAACATCGGCAGCAGTTACCAGACGTGGACCGAGGGCGACGGCAGCTATCGACTCGTGGGCCTGCCCCTTGCCAATCACACGGTGACGGCGGCCAAGTATGGGCTCACCTTCACGCCGCAGTTCACCAATCCCGTGGCCCTGACGGACTTGAATGCCTACGCCAAGGACTTCTGGGCGAACGAGAGCCTGGGGGGCAGCGGCGGGCTGACGCTCGCGGTGGCGCCCTACGAAATCGTCGTGCCCCTGGGGGCCACGCAGCCCTTTGTGGCCAATGGCTGGGATCTCGCGGGCAACCCGGCGCCGACCTCACCGACATGGTCCACGACGGGCGGCGGGACCATCGACACGGCGG
Source organism: Verrucomicrobiales bacterium (assembly GCA_024638765.1). GTDB lineage: Bacteria > Verrucomicrobiota > Verrucomicrobiia > Verrucomicrobiales > DEV007 > JAHEJT01. The sequence goes on along the minus strand of JAHEJT010000223.1, from coordinate 4,389 downwards.
GGCACTACAGTGCGACGGCTCTCGGGACCTACACGGTGACCGCCACCGATGGCGCAGCTTCGGCGGACGCGATCGTGACGGTGGCGAATATCACGGGTGTCAGCGTCACGGCGATCGACGGATCGGCGACGGAATCCGGGGGCGACACCGGCACTTTCCGCGTGGAACGATTTGGCGGCACGAGTGGCATCTTGACGGTGCAACTTGCCGTTTCGGGAAGCGCGGCCGCGGGTCCGGATTATTCTGCCATCACGGTGCCGGTCGACATTCTCGACGGATCGAGTTTTACGGACGTGACGGTCACGCCGGTCAACGACTTCGAAGTGGAAGGGGCGGAGACGGTGATTCTGACGATTCAGCCGGATGCGGCCTACAACATATTCCAGCCGACGGCGACAGTGACCATCGCGGACGACGGCGATGTCGGTCCGTCGGTGGCGATCGTGTCGCCGCTGCGATCGGGCGCGGCTCTGCCTCCGGGAACCGGTCTCCAGATCGAGGCCACGGCGTCCGACGACGGGCTGCCCAACCCGCCGGGAGCGATGACGACGACCTGGTCGGTGCTCGAGGCCCCGGCCGGCGGGGGCGTGAGCTTTTCGCCGCCGCAGGGACTGACCACGGTGGCGAATTTCAGTGTGCCGGGTTTTTACCGAATCGAATTTTCCGCAAGCGACAGTGTGAACACTGATGCCGCGGAACTGGCCGTGTTCGCCGGGGTCACTCCCGGTGCCACTCCGTCGACGGCTGACGAAATCATCTACTACACCATGGACGAAGGGACCGGCAACACCGCGACGGACGCGCGAGGCGGGGACAACGACGGGACCCTGACGAACGGCGCGGGCTGGGCGGGGCCCTTCGGCGGATTCGGCGTGACGGCGGTCACCCTTGACGGAAGCAACGATCAGATCAACATCGCGGACTCGGCGGACATCAACACGGCGGCGCACGGTTTGCGGACCGTGGCGTTGTGGTTCCTGGCGGACGATCCGAACAAGGCGGGCAAACAGGTGCTCTTTCAAGAGGGCGGGGGCACTCGCGGCCTGGTGATCTATCTCGAGGAGGGGATGCTTTACGTGGGCGGCTGGAACGACGGCGAAAACGGATGGGACAACACATTCCTCGGCACGCCCCTGACGGACAGTTACTGGCATCACGTGGCCCTCGTCCTCGACGCGGACGGCGCGACGAGCCTGCAGGCGGGCGCGTTCAGAGGTTACCTTGACGGAGTCGAGTTTGGCGCGGGGGGTGGAGCCATCCTCAACTCGCACACGGGAGACATCGCCATCGGCGTGATGCGCGGCGGCGGCGAATTTCACGACGGCGAGGCGACCGGGACAAATTCCTGGTTCGACGGCAGGGTCGATGAGTTTCACCTGTGGAACCGCGCGCTCTCCCAGGACGAGCTGGGACAGTTGCTCGCTTATGGCGTGACCGCGCCGCAGTTGGCCATCGACTCGCTGTCGGCGGGCGCGCAAGCGGGAAGCGTCGTCATTCCGGGCGGGGTCGGCATCGTTCTGGATGGGAGCGCCACGGATGTCACCGTGCCGGTGGTGGCGTGGAGCGAGATCGAGTCGCCCCCGGGCGGAAGCGCGACCTTCGCGAATGCGGGCGCCGCGAGCACGACGGCCACGTTTTCGGGTAGCGGCCACTACAAGCTGCGGCTCACGGCCGATGACGTTTCCCACGTCGCGGCGCTCGACGTCGATGTGCACGTGGGGATCGATGTGGCGGCCAATCCCTCGACGGCGAACGAGTTGATCTATTATCCTCTCGACGAAGGAAGCGGCACCACCGCGACCGACGCGCGGGGCGCCAACAACAACGGCACCCTGACGAACGGGCCGGGTTGGACCGCGGCGAACGGCGGCGTTGCCGGAACCGCGGTCGTTCTTGATGGGGTCGACGACTATGTCTCGATCGCCAACGCCGGCGGTATCAACACGGGAGGATCGCACACGCAGAAAACCATCGCCCTGTGGTTCAAAGCGAACGCGACGGGCACCGGAGCGAAGGAAGTGCTCCACGAACAGGGCGGCACGACGCGCGGGCTGAATCTCTACATCGATGGCGACACGCTTTATGCCGGCGGGTGGAACGCGGGTTTGAACGGCTGGAGCACGACGTATCTGGGCACGCCTTTCACGAGGGACGAGTGGCATCACGCGGTGTTGGTGCTCGACGTGCCCGCGGGCGGCGCCTTGCAGGCCGACGGCTTTCGGCTGTATCTCGACGGCGCGCTTGCCGGGGCCGGCACGGCGGCGGAGATGGCGGCTCACAGCGGGAACGTCGGCCTGGGCGGAGCCAATAACTCGACAAAGTTTCATGACGGCAACTTTTCGGGCGAGGGTAGGAATTTCGCGGGCCTGATTGACGAATACCACTACTTCAACGGGCGCGTCCTGACGATCGACGAGATCGGCGGGCTCTTCGCCTTCGGCAACATCGGACCGGCGGTGAACGCGGGACCGGATCAGCCTTCGTCGCCCGACCTGCGCGCCGGGCTCGCGGGGAACTGCAGCGACGACGGGCGCTGGGACGGGACCTTGACGCACGACTGGGTCGTGGCCGGCGGTCCGGGCGGGGTGGTGTTCAGTGACCCGGATGGCAACGGCATCGAGACCATTGCGACTTTTGCCTCGGCCGGCGCGCACATCCTGCGCCTTGAAGCGGACGACGGGACCGTGACGACCTTCGACACCGCGGCCATTACGATGACCGGCGTGCCGTTTTACGACGATTTCATGAACGGATACCCTGAGATCACGGGGCCGGACCGCGACTGGTCGGCGAACCCCGATGGGGACATCTGGTTGAACTGGGAGGAATACCTTTACGGCGGTCATCCCGGGATGGCGGGCGGCGACGCGGAGATTGGCTGGGTCTTCGAGGTGGGCGTGGATGCCGGGGACGTTTACTGCGAGTTCCGATACCGCCGCCGGCGCGACGCGCTCGTCCGGCAACTGGACTACGTTTTCGAGATCAGCGAAGGCATGCTGCCGGACGATTGGTCGACGAGCGGGGTCACCGAGTTAAGCGTGACGCCGTTGTTGGATGCCGCCTTCGAAGAAGTCGAGGTGCGCGTCGATGCCCCGATCGGTCCGCTCAACCCGACGAAATACGGGCGGGTGCGGGCCGAGCCGACGAATTGATTGACGCGTCCGGGCGGCGGACTCAGGGCTCCGGCGCCGGCAATCGATCGTTGCGCACATAGAGGCGGGCGCCCTCGTGATCGGAGAGTTGCCGGTATTGGTTCCGGATGATCTGGGCGAGTTCGGGAAAGATTTCGTGTCCGTGGCGGGCGCGGTCGGTGTAGGCGACCGATCCGGGTGCCACGGCATCGATGAAGAAGGCAGGCTCGTTGTCACGAAACGCGTCGAGAAAGAGCTCGCGATGCAGGTCGCGTTGGGGACGATCTTCGATGAGCAGGTAGCTGGTGGAGTATCGCGATCCCACGGGCAGCTGGGTTTCCACGTGGTATTCGGCGGCCCAGCCCCAGACGACGAGGGCGTCGCCCGGTTGCTTCAGGCGGTTGACGTCCCGGGATTGAGTGAATCTTTGGCTCACATGATCGAGCGTCAGACGAATCTGTCCGACGAGGGGATGGCGCATTCCTGGCGGCAGGTTGGGTCGCATGACCGAGAACACGAGTTGGGGAACGAGCAGGCAGAGGATCCCGATGAGCAGCGGCCACGGCGCGTCTCGCCATCGGAAGGACGCTTTTGCCGACGGCGGCTGGTGCATCAGCGTACCTGCGACGAGAGCCGTTGGGCAGACGATCAGGAGCAGATAATTCTGAAAAGGACGGGCGGGGGCGAGGACAGCGAACCACGACGCGAAGAGGACGATCACAGCGAATCCGAGCGCCAACCAGGGCCGTCCTTTTCGATCTCTCAGAAACCAGAAGACCAATCCCGCAGTTGCCGTGAGGAACGCGCCCACGAGGACCCCTTCGATCGAGCGCTCCCGTGCGGCGGTGTCGGCGAGGTAGTGGTGAATCACGATCCCCGGGGAGTCGCCCCTTTCGACGTGGGCCGCGGCCCCGCCGAATATGATCGAGACATATTCACTAAGAACGCCCCCGGCCGCGAGAATGCCGGCGAGGAAAAGAGGGATCGTCAATCCTCCCGCAGTGAAGACGGCCGCCTCGCGAAGCCGGCGAAGAGGAGGGAGATTCCTGTCGACGAAGATGAAAAGATAGACGCTAGCGGCGATGGCGAGGCCGATGGGAGCGGCCTGAAGCTTTCCCAAGGGCAGCCCGCCGAGAATCAAGCCGGTGAGAAAGAGATGACGGGCCCGTGTGGGCGGGGCGTGAATCGGAAGTCTCACGACAAGCGCACAAGCTGCCATGGTAATCGGCAGGGTGATGAGAACCGTGGCGTGAGATAC
>JAHEJT010000222.1 GCA_024638765.1 Verrucomicrobiales bacterium | reverse complement strand
TGGGGATCATGGGGAGCGAGAGGAGAAAAGACTCCCTCGCTCATCATGAGCCGATGAGGCTCGCAGCGCGTAGCTTCGCACCTGGTGGAGGCGAGGCGCCGTCCTGCACGCCCGTTATTGATCAGGCCTTGGAAAGGGCATGATCGGGGGCGCGTCCGAAGCCCGGGTGACGTGCCCGGCACCGGCTCAAATTACGCTTGTTCGACGCAATGCTTGGGGAGCTGGTTTCGGGTCCTTCACACGGGACCTCGAGGGTCAGGGGTTGGCGCCGATATCGACGCGGGGCGAGAGTGAGGGGGCTTACTCCTTGGGGGTGGTGTTTACAGTTTCCGTGTTGGGTCTATAAATATAGATGTTATGAGCACCCCGGTCAAATGAAAAGGAGCTTTCCATGAGGATGGTGCGTTGGTTAGTGCGCTGGCCGCTGGCGATTTTTTGCTTCTGGGCAGCCTACGGATTCTTCGAGTCCGTGAGGCACACTGACGCCCCCGGCGCCATGCTCCCGCTGGTCTTTGGATTCCTGACGGTGATTTGCGGAGTGGCGTGCCTGGTGCCGGACGTGCTTCCGTTCCTGGCGCGGCCCTTCACGGGATTCATCGACTCGGTATATGGCACCGGGCCCGGGCGCGGGCGGCCGCCACTCAATTACAACCTTGCCCGATCTTACGCTGCCAGGAGTCGCGCCGACGAGGCGCTCGAGGAATACCGGCGGATCATGAAGAATTATCCGCGGGAACTGGAGCCGTATGAACAATCGGTGATCCTGCATCTGCGCGAGTATGGCGATGCGGAAGGGGCTGCGCGGGTTTTTCGCATGGGACTGCGTCGATTGCGATCCGGAGAATTGCGACGCCAGCTCCAGAGGACTTATCGGAGCGAACTGGCGGAGTTGATGGCGCCATAATCCGCGTTGGAGAACTTCACCGGGGCCGGCGCCCGGGAGCGCTGCCCGGCCTGAAAGAGAGGAATCCGGGTGCCCTTCTCAACTTGACGCCACCGTGATCAGGCTGTTGAATGCAGTATCCCCGCAGGAGCCCCCTCCTGTTCCTCTAACTTTTTCAGGTGAAGAGGCTTCTGCCCTTATTATACAACCCTGAGTATATAACCATACCCCTATAATGAAGTCTCTTAAGAACATCATGCGTTTCGATTACCCGGAAACGGGATACAAGGGCTGGCGCTTAAGCGTCACCCGCGCAGGAACCGATCTGGTCAAATACTTCTCTGACCGCGAGTACGGCAGCTCCAAGCGAGCTTTCCAGGCAGCGGAAAAGGCGAGGACCTCGGTCCATCGCATGCTCAAGAATATCCCTGAGCGCGTTGCGATCTCGGCCAAGCCGGCGTCCAGAGGTGTGCGTGGCGTCCACCGGGCTCATACCATCGGCCGCAAGGGCGATCCCCAACGGCCCGCCTGGGTTGCCACCTGGACCGAGAAAGGAAATCGACGCACCCGGAAATTCCCCGTCGATAAACATGGAGAGCGCAAAGCCAAGCAGCTGGCAATTTCGGCGCGCAAAGAAGCCGAGAATTCCCAGGGCCTCATCCGCGACAAATCCGTAATCCGCGAGAAGCTGAACGAAGCCCAAAAGTACCTTGACCGGGTCCGTTGATCCCGCGGCATGGTAACGCATGCCCGGGAATCCCGAGGTTCAGCTGGAAGTCGCGGAACTCACCGATCTTGAAGCCATCCAGGCGATGGCAGAGGAGATCTGGCGCCTGGTATACCCGGCCATTATTTCCACGGAGCAAATCGATTACATGCTTCAAACCATGTACGATCCGGCAACCATGCGCCGGGATATCACCCGGGATTCGATTACCTATCTCATGATCCTCATCACCGGTGTCCCCCGGGGCTTTGCCGCTTACGGCCCCGGGGACGCCGGACGAGAGGTATTCCTTCACAAACTCTATCTTCACCCGGATTTTCACGGCCGCGGCTTCGGCTCCCGGGCCTTGCACCTGATCGAGGAACGAATCCTGGCCGCCGGAATGGCCCGAATCCTCCGCCTTCGGGTCAACAAGAGGAACGCACAGGCCATTGGGGCCTATACCCGCTCCGGCTACTCAAACGCCGGCTCCGTGTGCAGCGACATCGGCGGAGGCTTCGTGATGGACGATTTCTGGATGGTGAAAGAGCTCTAACCTCCGGAGAGGAGAAAAACGCAGAAGAAAACGCAGAGGGCCGCAGAGGCAGAATTTTGTTTGGTTGTGGGCGAGTTCGGAACAAGCAGCGCGCATACATGAAGCATAATCGAGACAAATAAAAGCTCTGCGGCCTCTGCGATCCCTCTGCTCCTCTGCGTTTTTCTCTCTACTTTTTCTTCTTCCCCCGCTTGGGGGCCGGGAGCTTCACCTCGGGAAAGTATTTATTCTCCGTCCTCTCCACGGCCATGATCTTCTCGATCTTGCTGACGATCTCGGGATGTGCTGCGGCCACATCCATCTTTTCACCCTCGTCCCCGTCCAGGTCGTACAGCTCCAGCTTTGCCTCGGTCCCGAAACGAATGCCTTTCCATTTACCCATGCGGACCGCCTGCTGAAAGGGGCTGTGGATTTCCCAATAGAGATGCGCGCGAGAATCCTGAGCTTCGCCTCGCAGCGTCGGAAGCACGGAGATTCCGTCGAGATGCGCCGGTGCTTCGGCCCCGGCAATTTGCGCGGCAGTCCGGAAAAAATCGCGGTGACACCAGGCAAAATCGCTGACTGCCCCCGCCTCAACGGCGCCCGGCCAACGCACAATCATAGGCGCGCGAATGCCCCCTTCGTAAAGGTCTCGCTTAAAACCGCGCAGGCCCATGGCGCTGTCGAAGCGCTCGGCGAACTTGCCGCGGTTCACTCCGTTATCGGAGGTGAAAAAAACGACCGTTTCTTCGTCGATGCCGGACTCCTGGAGCAATGCCATGAGCCGTCCGACGTCCGCGTCCAGGCGCGTCATCATGGCGGCATGCACTTTCCCCTGCTCCGTCCAGTCCTTGTCCGCGTAATCTCCCAAGTCCGGGATCTGGTATTTGGCGTGAGGTATCGTAAAGGGAAGGTAGAGGAAAAAGGGATTCTCACGATTCTCCTTCACGAATTCCAGGGCCGCTTCGAAGAGAATATCGTGAGTGTATTGCTCCTCTTTCCCCTCCCGATTGCCGGGGAGCGGAATTTCTTCGCTGTTCCGGACGAGATACTCCGGGTAATAGGTGTGCGCGTGGACCTGATCGTAATAGCCGTAGAAGTCGTCGAACCCGTGATTCTCCGGCACGCCGGTCGACCCGGGATTGCCCAGGCCCCATTTTCCGTACCCGCCGCAGACGTAGCCCTGTGATTTCAGAAAAGAGGCCACCGTCAAGTCCTCCGGCTCCAGGAACACGAGCGGGCGATCGGGAAAATCGTCGAGGTGCGCTTTGGCGGTGTTATCGCGCCGGCGACAGTGCCCGGAGTGCAGGCCCGTCATGAGCACGCAACGCGTCGGCGCGCATACCGCGGACCCGCTGTAAGCGTTGGTGAAGCGCATGCCTTCCTCGGCGATCCTGTCGATATTCGGCGTGCGAATGTGGGTGCTGCCATAGCAGCCCAGGTCCCCCACCCCCGCGTCGTCCAGCATCATAAAGATAATGTTGGGCTTCGAGGCAGCGGAGCTCTTCCAAGGCAGAGAAACGCAGAGGACGCAGAGAATGACGCAGAGGAGCGCAGAGAATTTTTTAGTGTGGATCATGATTGGGGCGTGATGCTTTGGAGTGCGCCGGCTTGACGGCGCTTTGGATGAATTTGAGCGCTGTGGATGGCCCCTGCGCGATCCAAAGCGGTGTCCACGTGAGTAGGGACGTTGTCCCATCGCGTGACCGCGTTGAGACGCGGAACGCGACTCGCACGCGGCAACGTGGGACGCACGTCCAACCCACCGCACTCCAAGATTGTTGCTGGCGCTTCGGGTCCGATTCATCGTTCTTAAACTCCGTGAGCATAAAATAAACAATCCTCTGCAGCCTTTTGCGACGCCTCTGCGTGCTCTGCGTTTAACTTTTTCCTCACTCGTAATCCCATTTCATGATCCAGGGATCGTCCATCTCCTTCTGAAAGCTCTTTAATTTGGTCTTGTACTTTGCCAGGATGTCGGCGTACTCCGGGTTTTCCGCGAGGTTGACGGCCTCATTGGGGTCCTTATCGATGGCGTAAAGCTCGAACGCCGGCCGGTGAATGTATTCTCCCACCGTCTTCTGCCCATAGGGCGCATCCATGCCCTTGGCATATTGCGCCTGGAAAGTGGACGCCGCCCAGAGATCGGACGCAAAGGGATACGGCAACCCGTGCGCAATGTTCCAGATCAGCTTGTATTCCTGATCCCGCACCACCCGCATCGGGTAATACATCTGGATCTCGTGAAAGGTGTGCGAGGCGAAAATGGTCTCCCAATGCGTCGCCTTCGGCTTTCCGAGAATAGGGATCCACGACTTGCCATGGTAAGCGTTCAGACCGCCCCGCGGGCCGCGATTCTCCTTGTTGGCGTAAGGCTTGTCTTTCCAGTACTGGTTCGCGTCCACCCACTTTTTCGGGCGGTTCTGCTCCTTGTCGAGGCCGCCGGCAAAATCGAGCAGGGACGGCGTGATGTCGATGTGACTGATCATGGCTTCGGATTTCACGCCGCGTTTCTTCTCGTAGGGATTGCGCACGACGAACGGCACCCGTAGACCGCCTTCGAAGACCGTGGTTTTCCCGCCCGGAAACGCCATGCCGTGATCGGCGGTGAAAACGATCAGCGTTTTGTCGTAGAGACCGGCCTCCTTCAAGATCTCCACGAGCCGGGCGATGCCCTGGTCGATGCGCGCGATGGACTGGTAGTAATGCGCCAGCTCGGCCCGGCAGTCGGGTGTGTCCGGCAGGAAAGGCGGCACGATGACGTCCTTGGGCTTGTAAAAGACTTCCTCGACGCCCGTGTGCGCGGCGCGCTCCGGCTTGTTGCCGAAAAGGTCGGGCTTCAACTCCCCCGACCAGGTCTCGTCTTTACCGCCGCCGCGATGCGGGTCGCTCGTGCCCATGTATATGAAAAACGGGCGATCGTCGGAGGTGTCGGTGATGAAATCCTTCACCTTGTCCGCCATCTCGACGGCGTTGCGGCCGTTGGCCTTGAGATAGGTCTCGAAATGGTAGACTTCCTCAGGCGCGACGTGATATTTGCCGATTTGCGCCGTCCGGTAACCCTCGTTGGCGAGGACGCGCGGGAGCGCCAGGCTCACGACGTTGTGCCACGAGGCGAACTTATGAAAGTCGTGCTGGTGCCCGTACATCCCGTTGCGGTGATTGTGCAGGCCGGACATGACGACACTGCGGCTCGCCGCACAGCTCGCGGTCGTGGCGAAGGCGTTCAGAAACAAGGTGCCGTCCTCGGCGACGGCGTCAATCGCGGGCGTCTTGGCCGCGGTATCGCCGTAACAACCGAGCGTCGGGCTTTCATCGTCGGTGATGAAAAAGATGATGTTCTTCTCCGCAGCCCGGGTTTTAACGCAAAGGACGCAAAGAATGACGCAAAGGGCCGCAAAGATGTTATGGAAAGTTCTCATAGGAGTTGATGTAAAACGGCTTTAGCGGGCGTCATCTTTCGTGAAGCTGCAAATTAAAAAAATCCTTTGCGTTACTCTGCGCCTTTGCGTTCATTTGCCTTCTCTTTCTTCTTCTTTCCCGCCGGTGCGGCATCGGGATTGTATTCGGGGTTTGGCTTAGTGGGCACCGGCGCGCCGATCTCCTGCCGCCATTCGACGAGTTTTGCGTGCAGTTCTTTCACTTTTTCCGGCATCGCGCCCGCCAGATTATTTTTCTCCCCGATATCCTCGTTCAGGTCGTAAAGCTCGAGCGCGCCGTCTTCGAAATACTCGTGGAGCTTGTATTCCCCCACCCTGATTACGCTGCAGGGCCGCGTCCGAAAATACGGGTCGCGCTGTTCGCGGTTGAAGTCGCCGCCGTAACTCTGGAGATACGCCGGGAAATGCCAGAAAATGGCTTCCCGCGCGAGGCTGTCCCCGCCTTTGAACAAAGATGTGAGGCTCACCCCGTCGGCGGGCTGGCCGGCCGGCATCCCGGCCCCGGTCATTTCACAGAAGGTGGGGTAAACGTCGACCCCAATAATGGGCACGTCGCAGGTGGCGCCGGGCTCCACGACGCCCGGCCACTTCACGAAGAAGGGCACCCGGATGCCGCCTTCGTAATAGGTGCCCTTGTACCCTTTGAGCGGGTCCATATCGGTGGCGGGCCCGTACCCGCCGTTGTCGGAATAGAACACCACCGCGGTATTCCCGGTGAGCCCGAGCTTGTCGAGCGCCGCGGCGAGGCGCCCCGCGCTTTCATCCACGCTTTGAATCATGGCGGCCATCACCGCGTGATCGTGCAGTTTGCCCGGCGTCTTGTTCTTGTATTTTGCCACCAGCTCCGGTTTGCCCTGGATCGGGGTGTGCACCGAAAAATGGGTCAGGTAAAGGAGCCAGGAGTCGTCCTTATTCTCAGTGATGAACGTGATGGCTTCGTCGGTGAGACGGTCGGTGACGTATTCGCCCTCCGGGGCTTCTTCGAGTCCCGGCACCTTTCCGTGCGGCGGGAAATAGCCCTTGGGCGGTCCGCCGGAGTGGGTCCCGCCGATGTTGACGTCGAATCCGTACGGGAGCGGGTCGTCGCTGAGGTGCCATTTGCCCATGGTGGCGGTCTTATATCCCGCTTTCCGGATGCTCTCCGCCCAGGTCACGATCGAGGGATCGAGCGTGCTGGTGCCGGGGATGTGCAGGAGTTTCCTCTGGTTCGCGGGCCCGCGGGCGCTGGTCCCGACGTTGAAAATCTCGTGGCGCGGCGTGTACTGGCCGGAGAGCAGGCAAGCGCGGGCCGGGGCGCAGTTTGCGGCTGCGGAATAGGCGTTGGTGAAGACCATTCCCTCCGAGGCGAGCTTGTCGAGGTGCGGCGTCTCGTAGAAATCCGACCCCATGAAGCCCGTATCCTTCCACCCGTAATCATCCATGAAAATGAAGAGGATGTTGGGAGTATCGACTGCGAAAACGCGGGGCATTAAGAGGCCGCCAATGAGAACGCAAAGCCGCAAAAGCGCAAAGGGCCGCAAAGAGTTCATTTTATTCTTCTTTCAGTTGATTCACCACTCGGAAGACGCCGTTACTCAGCTTGGTAACGTGGAAATTAATGATTAAGCCAAGCCGAAGGTTACAAAGTCGCAAATGAGAGAGGAGCTGGGCTTTGTCCACGGGAG
>JAHEJT010000060.1 GCA_024638765.1 Verrucomicrobiales bacterium | reverse complement strand
GCGGCATTCGTGGGTTTCTCGGGCGCAGGGGGCTCCGGTTTGGCGACCGGCGGGGCCGGTTCCGGCGTGGGAACTGCGGGCGGTGGCTGCGGAACCACGGGCTTGGGCGTGGCCGCCTGGGCCGGTGTTGCTGCGGGTGATGGTTCCGATGGCGCCGGTTTGGCGGGGGCCGGGGGAGCGGGCGTTTCTTTGCCGGAGAACCCTTTAAAGAAGATCAATCCTCCCACGAGAATGAGAGAAAGCAGGGCGACGAGCGCCACGATGGGGAGGGCCAGCGAACGTTTGCCGCCGGCACCCGGGCTCCGGGAATAGCGGGGTTCCCGGACGATTGCGGCACCGGTGCCTGCAGGGGGAGGAGAGGGGAACGCCGCATCGGCTTGTTGCGCGGGTGGCACCGGTCCGCTTTGGGGCGCAACCGGGGCCTGGGGAGCCTGTGCCGCAGGCGGCATCTGCTGGCGCGCCTGCGCCGAGCCCGGCTCGGGAAGTTCGGTATGAGGCGAGGGTGGAGCGGGGAAAAGGTCGTCGCGTGGCGCCGCCGGTGGCGCCGGTCCTTGTTCGGACAGAGACGCGGCTCCAAGATCCAGGGGCGGCAGATCCGGAAAAACAGACGCGGGGTCGGGCCCCGGTGAAGCGGCGGGCGGCGTCGTGGGAGGGGACGCCCCCCGAGCCTGGTCGGGGGAGGGGAAAGGATCCAAGGGTGTCTGCGCGACGGGAGGTTGTTCGGATGCCTGCGGAGCCTGCGCCGGGGATGGTGCGGGCGGCGTCGGTTGGGAAGGCGGAGCGGCGGGAGTGGCTCCGGCGGCGAGGCGCGCCGGCTGCGAGAGATGCGGGATCGGCCCGATGATCTCGGTGTGGCAGTAAAGGCAGGGTCCCTTGGCGCCGGCCATATGCGCCGGAAGGGTCAGTGAGCCTGCGCACTGCGGGCACTGAAAGTTGATAATGTCCTGGGTCACGGGTGGTGTGGTAGTAGAGGACTCCATAATTGTTGCGGGCCGAGGGCCCTTCCGGGTTCTCGAGACGGGTTGGATCCCTCCGCTCAGAGATAATTACTTAATAATTCTTGAATATTTACCACGATTTTCAGGAAAGGACAATACCCGATCCAGCGGAGGGGCCCGCTATCGGGGTCCGCGCCCGGAATTCGATCGCCGGGCTCCCCCCCGGGGCCCCTGGGCACGGGCCGACCAGCCTTTTCCCCGGGCCTATTTGACCGCTTCCACGCCCCCGGAGGCGACCGCGAGCCCGGCCTGCTCTTCCGGAAGGAACGACTTGAAGCGGGGCTTGTCGATGGCTTTCATGTAGGCTTCGAAGGGCGTGACTTCGTCGTGGCGCAGCCGTTCCCAGATGGATTCGTCCATGAACTGCATGCCCTCTTTCTTTCCGCCCATGATGACGTCGTAAAGCTTCTGGGTGGCGCCTTCGCGGATGACAGCGCCGACTGCCGCGGTCGAGACGAGGATTTCGTTGACGGGCAGGCGTCCCTTGCCGTCTCTCTTCTTCATGAGCAGCTGGGCGACGACTCCCTTGAGGGAGGCGGCCAGCATGGTGCGGACCTGGGCCTGCTGGTGGGCGGGAAAGACGTCGATGATGCGTTCGACCGTTTTGCGAGCGTTGTTGGTGTGAAGAGTGCCGAATACCAGCAGGCCGGTTTCCGCGGCGGTCAGTGCCAATGAAATCGTTTCGAGGTCGCGCATCTCCCCGACGAGGACGATGTCCGCGTCTTCGCGCAAGGCGGCGCGCAGACCATCGGCAAAGGTCGGGGTTTGAATCGGAACTTCGCGCTGCGTGATAATGCTTTTCTTGTTGTTGTGCACGAACTCGATGGGTTCTTCCACGGTGACGATGTGCCGGGAATAGTTCGTGTTCACGTAATCGATGAGAGAGGCCAGGGTGGTGCTTTTCCCGGAACCGGTGGGTCCGGTGACGAGGACGAGCCCGCTGCGCATCTTGCCGAATTCTTTGACCACGGTGGGGATGCCCAGGGTCTCCAGGCTGGCAATCTCGGTGGGGATCAGGCGGAAGACGGCGGCGAGTCCGCCGCTTTGCTTGAGGTAATTGCAACGGAACCGGGAATCGGCGTCCATTTCGTAAGCGAAATCCAGGTCGCCCCGGTGCAGAAAGCGTTCGAACGCGCTCTTCTCGCAGATTTCTCCGAGCATCGAGTGGAGCGTTTCGCTGTCGAGGACGGTTTCCTCGATGGGACTAATGCTGCCGTGGAGACGCATCTTAGGAGGTTGACCCTGGCTGAGATGCAGGTCGGAAGCCCCGGTTTCGACCAGGGTTTGAAAGTATTTATCGATGGCGGGCATGGTAAAGGGCGGCTGGGGGGGGCTTACCGCGTCTCAGGTTTTGAAATGATCGCGCATGAGGACTTTATCCTCCGCGCGTGCCATGCATTCGTCCTGGGTGATGAGGCCGGAGTTATAGAGGTCTTTAAGGGAGTCGTCCATGGTGACCATGCCGATGTTCTTGCCGGTCTGCATGATGCCGGGCAGCATGAAGGTTTTACCTTCACGGATGGTATTGGCGACCGCCGGAGTGTTCATCAGGATTTCCAGCGACAGGACCCGGCCTTGCCCGTCTTTTCGAGGAACCAACTGTTGGGAGATGATGCCGCGGAGGGACTCACTGACCATGATGCGAATCTGTTCCCGCTGGTCGGTGGGAAAGACGTCGAGGACGCGGTCCAGGGTGCGCGCCGCGCTCCCGGTGTGCAGGGTGCCGAGGACGAGGTGACCGGTTTCCGCTGCGGTGATGGCAAGGGAGATGGTTTCCAAGTCACGCATTTCTCCCACCATAATGACGTCCGGGTCCTCACGCAGCGACCCGCGCAACGCGGTGGCGAAGGATTCCGTGTGGGTATGCACCTCGCGCTGGTTGATGTGACAACTCGCCGGCTGAAAAACGTATTCGATCGGATCTTCAAGCGTGATGATATGATCCTGCCGCTCCATGTTGATCTCCTGGATGAGAGAGGCCAGGGTCGTGGACTTTCCGCAACCGACCGGACCAGTTACCAGGACGAGGCCGTTCTGATACTGCGTCAGGGGCTTGATGTGCGTCGGCAGTGAAAGATCCGCCATGGTGCGCACATCGGTGTTGATGATCCGGAAGGTGATATCCCAGCCGAGACGCTGTTTCACCACGCTGGCACGGAAGCGGCCAAAGTTGGTGGCATAGGCGAAATCAATATCCCCGCGATCGAGGAATCGCGCGAGTTGTTTTTCGGCGAGGAAACTACGCGCCAGAGTTTCGGCAGCTTCGGGGGTGACGATCTCCGCATTCTCCCAAATGGGCTGGAGGACGCCGTATCGGCGCCAGGTGGGAGCCGCATTGGTGGCGAGGTGGATGTCCGAGCAATCATATTGCTGTCCCAGCTTCAGGTATTCGTCGACGTGAGGAAGGAGCTGGACTCTTTCGTTTTCGTTGCTCTCGGGAGACACGTTGTCTTCGGTGATCTGGATGGGCTCGGCCATGCTGTTAGGGGGCGGACGGAGGGAGAGGGAATGAGAATTGCCTACGAGTAGAGGGTGGGGGAAGCACTTTATAGCACGGGTGTGTGAAAATTACCACTTCTTAGGGCTTTCCATACAGGTTAGAGCCAGGCCGCCATTTCCTATTTCTGATCGATCATGCGGACCACCCTCTTTTCCAAGAGTTTCGCCGCGGCGGGCCGGGAGAGCGTCAGCGAGTACTTGAGGAGAAATCCCAGCACAGGAATGAGGCCGAGGCGCCGGGATTCGGGGCCCTCTCCCCCACCGCGGAGCTTTCGGCGCCGACGGGATGAGAGCAGCAGGCGGGTTCCAAGGAAGCCCCCGGCCAGCGATCCGATGATCCAGCCGGTGCGGTGCTCGAGCAGGGAAGTGCGCAGGCGGCTGGCGGGATTGAGGCTGTGACCCAGGGCGCCGAGTTCCCCGCCGAGGCGGACGCGGGCCTCCTCCAGGGAAGCGATGAGTTCCGCCTTCGTCTTTATGAATTCTTTCGGTTCTGCAGCCATTCCCGGTCTTTCTTGAATTCTTTGAGTGATGCTTCGAATAGAGGTCTGGACAGTTTCAGCCTGACCAAGGCAAAAAAGATGAGGCCGAGCACGAAGTGGGCGGCGGCCACAATGAGCGCCAGGTGTTCCCAGCGCATCTCAAATCGCTCCGCACCCAGCGAGACCAGGGCCACGACTCCAAACGCGTATGCCAGAAAGAGAAAACTGCTGGCGGAACTCACCAACCAGATCCGCCGGGTCAGGACCGACGTCGCTTCTTTCGACTCGATCCGGAGAAGAAGCAGGCGCGCGTGGAGATAGCCCAGCGAAGTGTCGGCCAGGGAACGAATCAAGTTTCCCAGGCCCTCGTTGCCCGTGCTCTCCTCAGGAGTTCCGAAAGGGCTTTCGGGCATGGCAATGGGAAGGCGCGGGGATCTAACGGTTGCCGGAATCTAAGAGAAATCTGAAGGGCGGTCCAATGACGGACTCTCACCCCGCGGGAAACGCAGCGGGCCCGGCACCACGAATGATCTCGGGGCGCGGTCGCTTACCTCCGAAAGATGAGCCCGATAACAAACCCGATGCCGACGGCGGTGAGCACGGCTCTGGTCGGATTTTCGCGCACATACTTTTCGGTCTCGAGTTGAAGATCCTTGGCCTTGACCTTGGCATCATCCCAGTTGGTTCCAGCGGCATCACGCACCTTATGCGCGGTCTCGTTGGCGTGTTCCTTAAAGTGGGTGGCCTTTTCGCCCGCCACTTCCCTGAGATGATCCGCCCTGACTTCGGCGGTGTCTTTCAACTGCTGGGCTTTCGCGGTCGCCGCGGCCCTGAGTTCTTCCGCCGCCTGCAACGCGTGGGACTTGCTGGATTGAAGATTTTCCCGGACAGAGGCGCTGCCGGGATCCGGACTGATTGAAACATCCTCGCTCATGATGTGGAGTCGTTTGATAGTTTAGGAATTATGAAAATCAGTAATCTTGACTGATTGGAGGGCCACTCTGGCACTATCTCCCTGAGAAAGCAAGCGGACGCATCATTAATTCCCGGGCGCCACAATCCGGGCTTTTGAGAAGTCATACGGCGTCATTTCCAAGCGCACCCGGGATCCCGCTTCAAGGGGCTGCGCCCCCGGGGAACGAAGCTCCCGGGAGGGGAACCCGATCACGACCTTGCCGTTCGGCAGAGAGACCCGGTAACAACGATTCTCGAGCACTTCGAGAATTTCCCCGCTGGTGGTGATGGGCTTTTCGCGTTCCACAGGCCGCCCGGATTGTGGCCCCCGCGGTCGGCACAGGGAAGAAAATCCGCAGGGGATGGCCGGTGGCGGGGCAACGAAAATCCAGGCACGTCAACGCAGCGACCGGAAATCGAGGCGGGCGCTGTTTCCGCCGGAGTAAGGCGACCAGAGGCGGAAATTGATGTCGGCTTCCGGGAAATAGAGAGGCCGGTTTCGGAGACGCCGAACGTAAAGGAAGCCGAAGAGAAGAATGAGGAGGAGCAGTGAAAGCAGCAGTAATCCTACGCGGGCAGGCGAACGATGCGCTCGAGCCGGGGCGGGCGCGATGACCTTGCTGGGCTCCCCGATGTCGCCCTCCGGCACCAGGCGATCGCGGTGGGACCGGAATTCGGAAATCATATCGCGGCTGGCGCGGAAGAGGGCCTCGGGCACGGTGCCAGCTTCCAGCGCGCGCGCCTTGGCGCGCTCGGCGGCGGCGTTGGCCTCGATTTCCCCCAGCAAGGCGATGGCATTGTCTCCCGGCACGATAAATAGATCACGTTGGAGATTTTCCGGACGTCGCGTCACGCAGAGGACCAGTGCGAACAATTGGGAATCGCGCCAGGAGGATGAAAGTTCCTGTGCGAACCTGTTGACGCTGATTGCCGGGGGACTGGGGAGCGTCACCAGCATAATGGATATCCCTTCTCTCTTGGATGCATTGAGCAGCTCGTTACCGAGCCCCACCTTTTGGAAGGATGAGAAAAGCTTGAGCTTATCGAGAACGTGGGTGCTGGGTTCCAGCCGGGGCTCCGGGGGCGGAGGGTAGGATGCTTCGGGAGGAGCCTCGGGCTCCGTTTCCACCGGAAGGCGGGCGAACCGGCGGCTCTCCGCCTCTTCATGGGGCTGAAAAGAAGGGGCGTTACCGCCCAGTTGCGCCAGGCGCGCAGCCTCGGAAATAGGGCGCGCCGACGCGATGGTCCCCGCCGAGCCGAAGGCCAGGACCAGCACCGGCACCAGGACGGCCCGCTCCACGCGCGCCCCGCCCCGGAGCGGGAAGCGAAAGATGAATGGTTCTCGGCCCGTAACCATGGCTTCAGCGCGCGGGAGCCAGTGACCGTCGCCCGGTGGATTTTTCTTCGAGGGAAACGGCGGGAGCATTGGGAGACTCGACGAGGTGGCCGAAGCGGCGTTGCGCAGCCCGCATCACCATCGACAATTGATCCACGAAGTTTACGACACCCCGGCCGTAGCGCTCCGCCAAAAAATGTTTCCGGGAGCTTGAGAGAATCTTTTTCAGTGCGTGGTCCTCGAGAAAGACTTCGAGCCGATATCCGAGCGTAACCGAAATGCTGCTGTTTCCGCGATCAATCACCAACAGCAGGCTGAAGTATCGGCGTTGCTCTTCTTCATCGCTGACGGGCCGGCAGGCGTTGAAAATCCAGTATCCGAATTCCTGCGAGTCAGCGCCTTCCGGCAGGCGCGTCAGACATACATGCAATCGTATTTGAGGAAAGGTCTTTTCGAGGGACTCAATGGCCCGCTCAACCGTCCGGCCCTCTCGTGACGTCAAAGCTTCCTCGGGATCGATTAAGCGGGTCAGATGCGGCGCCTGCAGCGGGAATTTTTGCAGACAGACAAGCGCGCTGAAACGACAGCGCGGACATTCTTCAGCCGCAGGTTCCAACTCTCGTCCACAGCAGGGACAAAAATACTTTCTGCGCGCTTGAGGCGTGGGGGCCGGTTTCATTTCGGCTCGGTCACGGAGGTCCTTCGGCGGGCTGCGGACGCACACGGCCCTCCCGATGAGATACTTCAGATTACCTGATTATCAAAAATTCCACAATTTTGCAAAGGAATTGGAGGCTTCCATCCTTCCCTCCCGGGGGCGGGCCCGGATTTCAGCCCAGGTCGATCCAGTCCACCAGCGGCGCCAGACTCGCGCTGCCATCCTGATGCCAGAAGAGCGAGGGTTCCTGGGCCCGTCCCAGCGGGCAGATGCGGCTGGCGCCCAGCAGCGACAGCGCCACGGCCTCTGTTTCACTGAACGGGTGCAGACAGATCGAGCTGAGATGGGCGCGCACCGGCCGGAGATGAAGTGCGAGATCATCGGGGAGTGGTTTGACGAAGACGAAGCGGTTGAGTGGAGAAATCGCGAAGGCGGGATCCGTCTCGTAAACGACGGTCCAGTCCGTGGTATCCTCGCTGCACCAGAGGCGGACGGAGGGATCACTGGCCGCCCGGAACCGGTACCCCGACCGCAGGTGCATGATCTCATTGGCTTCCTCCGAAGTGAGTGCGCGGCGGGGAGTATGGCGATTGAATGCTTCCATCGCTTCCGCGAGCTGCTCCGCGAAGGCGGCGGCTTCGGATCCCGATGGTGCCTTCACATAAAAGAGATGCGGCGAAAGACAGCCCTGCTGGTCGAACACGGAAACATCACGGGCGGCGTCCTCCGCTGCTTTTGCCGAGAGATCGTCGAAGAGAATTCCGAAACTGATGCGATGTCCATGGGGAACGAATTTTTGATGGGGGCGTATCTTTTTGCGGACCTGCCGGACGGTTTCGTCCGAACCGAAGACGATGACCGCGTCGGCCTCCCGCAGCCAGTCCTCGGGGAGATCCGATTCAATTTCGACGAGCTCCGCCAGCTCCCCGGGGAGGTTTTCCTGGAACTGCGCTATTTCAGGAAGTCCGCACGAAGGGATTTTGCAGCGATTGCGCGCGCCGAGGAGGAGGCCGCGCACGAGGCTTTGCAGCCCGGCGTGCGCGGTATTGCCGCTCACGATGTGCAGGATGGTCGCGGGCGCCGTCGCTTTGGTGCGGATATCGCCTTTTTCCTGGAAGCCGTCGAGGATGCCGGGGTGTCCCAGCTCCATCGTCACGAGCCGGACGAGATCATCGGCGGAGACAGATCCAAGAATGGGGAAGGCTTTGATGGCCTTGGCGAGATGCCGCGCGCGTTCCTGGGTCAGCATGGGGAGAGGAAAAAAGAGATCAAGATTGCTGCGCATCCTGAAACGCACCCGCGCTCAGCGAACATCCGCGTGGCGTGGCCCGGGGATCGCGGCCGAGCAGTTCAAAGCTGTTGCCGTCGCGCCGCACCGCGAGGTCCCTGGTGCTCAGGGCGGCGACCGAACCGAGATTTGCGAGGTCGAAGATTTCCAGGAAGCCGGCTTCTCCCTCTTCGGCGGGCTCGCCGCTTTCGGGATTGCGGACGCGAGCCCGGACCCAATGCGGGCCGCGATGGGTCTGATTCTCTTTGCCGGGTCCCACGGTGTAAAACTGAGAGCTGAGTTCCGTCATCCCGTATTCGTTGATGATGTTTTCCGGATCCACTCCCAGGCGATTTTGCATCAATGAGTAGAGCGCGCTTTTCTCGAGGGCGCGGCCGGTCCCTTTGTATCCCCCGGTTTCGAGGACAAAGCTTCCCGCCGGCAGGCGCAGGGCGGGTGCCTGTCCCGGGAGTTCGCAGAGGTGCAGGAAAGAGAGCGCGGTCCCCAGCAGCAGGAAAGGGGATCCTTCCGCGCAGCGCGCCTCCAGGGCCGCGACGTCGAGTTCGCCACCCGCGTTCACCAGAAAGGATTCTTCTTCCGGGGACCAGGTTTCCGCGAGGACGCCCATCATGAAGGAGAGCGAGGATTGCGGCGCATCCAGAGGGGATGGAGTCAGTATCATGGTGGGCAATTCCGGGAGACCGAGTTCGCGCCAACCGAGCAGGACGGAGTCACGGTAAAGATCCGTGGAATAGAAATAATGTTTGCCGCGGGCGCCGGCAGTGGTGCCGCTGGTCTGGAAACAGGCCTGTGCTTGTTCCGGGGGAAAACAGGCGACCGGAATTTCCGCAAGTTTGAAGGCTTCCGCCGGCACCGAGGGTATCTCGGACCACGTGCCCGGCTCCGGGAGGCGTCCGTGATTGAGGCTGCGGCAGAAATTCGAGTAAGCGGGATTGTGCGCGCACTGGAAACGAAAGATATCAAGGGCGAGCGCCTCGAAGGAATCCTCCTGCGGGGGACCCGCGCGGACCTGAGTTTGCATGGTGACGCGGATACGCTCCGCCAGGGCCAGGTATTCTTCACGAAAACCGGCGGCGTCAAATGGCTCCTGGATGGGGGCGGGGACGTTCATGGAGAGCGCGTTCCGGCGGATGATGGCGCTTGGGGACAGGTTCCACGTGATTGCCGGCGGGCGCAAGTCCTCGCGGCGACTCCCACTTACCCGGTCTCAGAATGCCGTTGCTAGGGTGCCGCGTGGCAGAATAGAATTTCCGTCCCAAGTCTTTCGCGGTCTCCCCATGCGGTTATTGCACATACTCCGGATCGCCCGCGCCACCGATCCGTTGGCCAGATGCGCCGCGGTTTTCTCTGCCGGCGCCGCTTGCGCCCTCCTGTGTCACGGAGCTTTCGGTCAGGCCGCAGAAGACCCGCCGGCCAACCCGGCCGATGCCGGTCCGGCTACGGACCCGGACCCGGAATTGAGCCCCGTGGATCTGCTCCGGCAGTCGCGGGCGGCATTCGACGGCGGTGATTACACCAAAGCCGAATCTCTCTTCGAGCAATTCCAGCGCGATTACGGAAGCAGCGAAGAGGCCCGGGAAGCCGTTAAGGCCAACCGGCCGCTTCTGGCCCTCTGTAAAATTCAGTTGAAAGAATTCGAAGCCGCGGGCGCGCTCATCGATGAAGCCTTGCTGGAGGAGAAAATAAAGCCTCGGTTGCGGCAGGAACTCCGTTTCTGGAGAGGCGTCTGTTACATGCAGGGCCAGGATTACACGCAGGCACAGCATACTCTCGGAAAATTCTTCGGTGATCCGGCCCACGACCGGCTCAAGCGCTTCGAGGCTTTGATTCTCTTTGGGACCTGTTACACCCTTCTCGGTTATCACGCGACCGCGGCGGAATTTTATGCCGTCCAGGTCCCGAAGTTACGCGATGATCCCGCGGGCAAAGACGCAGCCGGCAGGGCGGTGGTCTTGCGATTGTATTCACTGCTCCAGGACAAGGACCACGAGGGGGCCCTGCAACTGGTGCGCGAGGAGTATCCGCGCCTGGACGAAATCACCCAGATTGTCTCTTTCCAGTCCCTGACCCTGGAATTGGGTTCGCGCTTTCTGGATGCCGGGAAATATCACGAGGCCATCGCCTGTTTGCAACGGATCTGGACGCGTCAACGCCTGGAGCGCCACCAGTCGGGGCGGCTGGAAGCGGTGCGCAAGCATCTCGAGGTGGTCAAACAACGGCCCGAACGGCGCGCGTCGGTTTTCGTGCTTCAGGGAATCGTGACCCGGATCGAAAGGGAGTTGGAAAACTTCCGGAAACTCGAGAATTTCGATTCGGCGTTGCGTCTGCGCCTGGCTACGGCTTTCCAGGGCTTAGGGCGTTATCGTGAAGCCGCGCTGGTCATGGACGACATGCTCACGCGCATGGATCCGGACGCCATCGTGGAGTCGGCGACCCTGGCGACCATGCAGTGCTGGATGCAGATCGCGCGCTGGCCGCGCGCCGCGGGCACCGCGGACATTTACATGGAAAAATTCGGCGATGTGGAGCGTTATCCCAATCTCCCCATGGTCCTCTTTCTCAAGGCCCAGGCCCTGCAGAACGACGAAAATTACGCCGGGGCTGCGGATCTTTTCGGAAGGATCGCCGAGGCCTATCCCCAATCCAAAATCGCGCCCAAAGCGCAGTTCATGCGCGGGTTCGTGTCTCTGCTCCAGGATGAATACGACCAAGCCCTGGAGGTTTTCGCGCGTTATCCGGACGAGTATCCCCAGGCCTCCCGCCTTCTTGAGGACGCGTTTTACTGGCAGGGGATGTGTCTTTCCTTCAAGAAGGAATACAAAGCAGCGCGCGCCCACATGGAGCAATACCTGGAGCGGTATGCCGCCCGCGGAGCCCGATACGGAACCGAGGCCAGGTTTAGGATCGCTTTCTGCACTTTCGGCATGGCGGATTACCCCGCCGCCATTGCGCAGTTGGAAAATTTTCTCGAGACTGACGCCAACGATCCTCTTGCCGACGAAGCCAAACTGCTGCTGGGGGATGCCTTGTTGGGCGAAGGAGAGATCGAACGGGGGATCGCGGTCTATAAAAACATACGGCCGGTTGCCCGGCGCTTCTTCGAGGACGGCTGGTTTAAGACCGGCAAAGCGCTGCGGCTGCGCGAAGATCACCCGGGGATGCGCGCCCACTTCGAGCAGTTCCTCCGGGAGAACCCGGGCAGCAGTCGCACTGCGGAAGCGGTTTACTGGATCGGGTGGACCCATCGCACGGAAGGCAATCCGGGACAGGCCCGGGAGATTTACCTGGAGATCCTGCGGGAGCGCGGGGATCTCCCGGAAGATTACGCCATGGCGGATATCTTCTCCGCGCTTCCCAAGGTTTTTCCTGGCGATGAGGGCAGGAGCGCGCTCCTCAAAGAGCTGGACGGACTCCTTCAGTTGGCCGCAAGCGCCGGCCGGCCGACGCTGGCCCTGCGGACCTTGTGGGCACGGGCGCAGGCGGAGGCGCGCGCAAATCCGGAGCGGGCGCGCGCCACCCTCCTCGAGGCCTCAAAAACCGCGGACGCCAAACTGCATAATCCGCGGCTGGTGGCGGATTGCGCGGACGCCCTGCGCGAAAGCGGCAACGAATTGCTTGCGGAAGAGCTTTACAAGGGTATTCGCAAATGGCACCCGCGCGCTATTGAGAAAGACCGCGTCTACGCCGGCCTGGGGATGATCGCCATGGCGCGCGGACAGAAGGCGATTGCCATTGAATACTTTGAGAAATTCGAAAACGAAACCTTCGGGTCACCGCTGCTGGGGAAAATTCTTCTTTCGCGTGCCGGACTTCAGTTGGAAGAAGGACAGCGTGGTGAGGCGCGGCGGACCTTGGAAGGAATTCTGGAAGACGCGCGGATGCCGAGTCGCGACAAGGCGCTTGCGCTTTTCGCGCTGGCCGATCTCTTTAGCGAGGAAAACGAGCTGAAGAAAGCGGCGGCGTATTACGAAAGGATTTACGTGGCTTACGGGAAATACCGCGACCTGGTGGCGCGGGCTTATTACCGGCGCGGGCAAGTCCTGGAGCAACTGGAGATGCCCGCCAAGTCGCTGGATGTTTACCGCGAACTCGCCGCGCGAGAGGATCTCTCGGAGTTCGAAGAATTCCGTCTCTCTCGCGCGCGCGCCGAGAGGCTGGCGCTCGATGTCGAGTTCGCGCCGGCACCGGGGGCGCCGGAGACAGATGCCCCGGGTCAGGGTCCGGCGCAGAAAGGGGGCCGGCAATGAATGGGGAAAGCGTGCATCACCGCCGCCGGATCGCCGTTGTCCGAATCCTGCCCGCGACGCTCTCCTTGATGCTGTTCCTGGCTGCGCCTGCCGTGGCCTTGGATGTGCTGCATTTAAAAGAGGGGGACCCGGTCAAGTGCCAGATCCTTGAGATCACGGATAAAATCGTGCGGATCAAGGTCACGATCGACGTTCCCGGCGGCGGGGCGGCTTTTGCCACCAAGGTGGTTGGCATGGGACGGGTGGACTTCATCGATTTCGGGCCGCTCGCCGGGGAGGGCTATCTTCTGGAGAGCGGGACCGCCGATGACTTAAAAGATCTGGAACGCACCTGGGACGCCAAGCGCGCACACATTCACCGGCCCAACTCCAACGCCGGTGAACTGGGTTTGAAATACGCGGATACGCTGCGTGCTTCCGGTAAACGCGCCGATATCGAACTGGCGCGCGCGCTTTATTCCAAAATTGAAGAAGAAGACTGGGAGGGGAAGCGCCGTCTCCAGGCACGGCAGGGCCGACTCCAGACCTTGCTTGCATTGGGCGAAGTTGAAGCTGCGGTCCGTGAGGCTGAAGAGATCGCTTCGCAAACCGAGGATCCGGGAATTCTCATGGACGCAAAGTTCGTGCTCGCGAGCGCGGATTTCGACCGATTGAAAAAGCTGGTGGAAGAAAACCCGCGCTGGGGACAGGACGACGTGGTGCGACCGGAGCGGAACCGCCTTTTCAACGGCACCCTGGATCAATACCTTTTTCCTTACCTGTTTCATGGATCCGATAGGGCCTCCGCCTCCCGCGGACTCTGGAGCGCGGTGGAGGTGTACTTGTTTTCCGGGGAGAAAGACGCCGCCCTGGCCCGGGCCGGCGATCTCCTCCGCCTTTACCCCGGCAGCGAATACGCGGAGCGGGCTGAAAAACTTATTTCTCTGCACCGCGATGCCGACCCGGATCAAGACGAATCAAAAAGGGATCAACTCCAGGAAACCAACTGAGATGAAAAAAAGAATCCGATTGTTGTTACTCGCGCCCCTGCTGGCGTTTCTGCTGGCGGCGCCAGCGGTGTGCGCCCAGGAGGCAGCCGCGCCGGACGCCGCCCCGCCTCCGCCTGCAGGCGAGATTGCCGAGACCAAATCATTGGGGGACGTCTACTCCCAGGGAGGCTGGATGATGCACGTATTACTGATCTGCTCCATCGGGACCATCGCCATCGTGGTGTATTGCTTCGTGCAGATTGCGCCCAAGAAAATGGCGCCCCGCGGTGTGGTCAGCAGCATTAATCGCACCATGCAGGAGCGGGACGTGCATGGCGCTTACGCGTTGTGTGAAGAGAATCCCAATAGTTTCTCGAAGGTGATCTCGGCGGCGCTTCTCAAGGTGAACTTCGACCGGGATCTCGCGAACAAGGCGTCGATGGAAGCCGCCGCCGGGGAAACCCTGGATCAGGAAGAGACCCGGCAGATGCTCTGGGTCAATTATCTCAATGTCTTCGCCACGCTGGCGCCCATGATCGGGCTCCTGGGCACGGTTTGGGGCATGATCGAGAGTTTCGATCAATTGGCGCGCGGCGCTTCCGAGCCACAGGATCTCGCCGGTGGAATCGGGAAGGCCATGTCGACCACGGCGGGAGGACTCATCGTGGGCATCCCCGCCATGTTCTTTTACTTTTTCTTCCGCAACCGGCTCACCGCAATCGTTTCACAGATTCAGAAAGACGCGAGCTTCGCGGTCGACGTCCTCTCGGGCGAGATCAAGCTGGAGGGCAAACAGAGTGAGGAGGGATGAGGGACCAGGTTTCAGTGTTCGGTGTTCAGGTTTCAGGAATTGAAGGCCGAAGCTGAGACCCCGTCTTCGATGCGATTCTTTCTTCCGCCACACTCAACGCCTCCAGCCGTGAATACCGCACACCGAACACTGAACACCGAACACTGAACACCAGCATGCGTAAACGACACAGATCACACGACGAAGTGGCGTTTCAGATCACGCCGATGATCGATATGACCTTTCTCCTGCTGATCTTCTTCATGGTGACCTCCAAGCTCACCAAGGAGAAGTTGAAGCTCAATATCGATCTGCCGACCGCGGCCAGCGCCGTGATTCCGAATGATCTCAGTAACCGCGACATCATCAATATCGATGGCGCGGGCCGGTATTACATCGGCGAGAATCAGGTGCCCAAAGAGGAGATGGCCGCTTACCTGAAGCAACGCTTCGAGAATTTCCCCCCTCTAAGAATATACGTGCGCGCGGACCGCAACACGCCCGCGAAACAGATCAAGGAATTGATGAAAATGGCCACCGAAGCCGGAGCCGTGGACGTGATCTTCGGCAGTTATCAGGAGTAGGGGGCGCCTTCGGCGCCGTTATCAATTATTAGGAAAAGGAAGCAGGCTGCGCCCGCGAAGATGGAAGATGGAAGATGGAAGATTTGCTTGTCGCAACGTCGGCGAAGGAGGATGGAAGATGAAGTCGCAGCTTAATGAATAGATTAGTGTCCATTCGTGTCCATTCGCGGTTCTAAATCTTCAACAGGAAAACGTGAAACGCCCCAGAAAAGACGAGCAACTCGTGGAGATGCAGATGGGACCCATGATCGACATGGTCTTCCTCCTGCTGGTCTTTTTCATGGTCACCGCCAAACCTATCAAGCAGGAGTCCGACATCAGCCTGGGATTGCCCGGCGCGCTCGAACAGGAAGAGGTCGTGGATATCCCGGATGAACAGCGCATCGTCATCGAACCGTCCGGCCAGGTGGTGCTCAACGATCTGCGGATCGACAGCCCGGAAAGCACCGCGTTACCGGAGTTGATCACGATTCTGAAACGATTCAAGGAAGCCTCCGACGCCAACCAGGCGGATGCTCTCGTGACCCTGGCGCCCGATGATACCGTCACGCACCAGAGAATCGTCGATGTCCTCAATGCCTGCGCAATCGCGGGAATCGAGGGCGTCACCTTCGCAGACGCCGGCCAGGAAGGAGGGGAGGCCTTTTGATCACGCTGGACACCACGGCATCGCGCGCCGCTGCCGGCAGCCGCGAACGCAAGCGCCGGCGCGGACTCATCGTCTCCGTCATCGTTGGGAGCATCATCGTCCATCTCATCGCCCTGGCCTTGTTCGGTCTCTGGGTGGTCGCCGAATACTTCAAGGAGCCGGAAGCGACTTTCACGGTCAGAAAGACCCTGCGGATTCCGCCCCCGCCGCCGCAGCACCGCATGAACATGGCCAGGCACGAGGCCATGACCCCGAAGCCCAGCTTTACTGACAAGCTGGTGAGCACGCGGCCGGTCGAGTTCGCGCTCCCGGACCTGCCGAAAGTCGACCTGGACCAGATGCTTCCGCTGGATCCCAGCGAGCTGATTTCCGATCAGGTCGCCAGCCTCGTGGGCGCCGCCGGTTTTGGCAGCGGTCTGGGCTCGGGACTCTCGGGCGGGGGCGGCACCGGAAGCGGCATCAGTTTTTTCGGTATCCGCGCCGAGGGAGAACGCATCGTCCTCCTTTTCGATGTTTCTTCGAGCGTGGTCAACAAGGCCAACGCCATGGGAGTGCCGCTGACGCGCATCCGTGAAGAAACCATGAGTTTAATCGACGGGCTTCCCGTGACGTCGCGTTTTTCCATGATTCAGTTCACCCAGAATTACAAACCCTTCAACCGGGAACTCCTGGCGGCGACCGACCCCAACAAGGCGGCCGCCCGCAGCTGGGTCGAGAACGAGTGGGTGGAAAGTGGAACCATGAGCGGGGGCAGCGTGGTCTCCAACCCGCGCGGCCTGGCTGCGGTGCTGGAACTGGCCTTCGCAATGCAACCCGACCTCGTCTTCCTGATTTCCGACGCGAGTTTTCAATGGAGAGTCGGTGGCGGGATTTCGGACATTCCATACCGGGATCTCACCAACCAGATCCGCGATCTGCAGGCGGGGCTTCCCAGGCCGGCGGTGATCCATCTCATCGGGTTCCAGGCGGGGGACGAGGATCGCGGGGAATGGCGCCGCATCGTGCGCCGCTATGACGGGGAATTCCGCGAGATCAAGGGTTAGCCCGGGGCCTCCCGGGCCCTTGTTCCTGAGGGTGTTAGAGGGGGGCCTTGAGAGTCCTTGGTGGAGGGAAAAAGGCGCCATTTTCCCCTGATCCCCTGATACTAGGCGGGAGGCCATTTAGTTAAGACCCAAAAATAGTCATTAAGCAGTGACTTTTCAGGCTTTTTTGGTATCTAAACGGGTATGGCGGGGAGGATTTCACTGCCCGAGGTTCCAGGCGAGTCCGGTTTACGCAGCTCCGTTACAGGCGGCAGCGCGTGCACAGGGGGCTTACAGGTCCCCCTGACCGGAAAACTGAGAGAGGCTCGGGCACAATCCGTCCGTTCTCACCCTGCCGGGTACCACGGGACGACCGTAATCTGTCCTGCCAGTCATTAAAACCAATGAAGCAAAAGATATGAATGGAATACCAATAATGTTCGCGGCGGATGCCAACACCTGGGTCGACCAGGCGATGACCTTTGCCAAGGAGGACCTCGTCCCGATCCTGGGGGCGTTCCTCATTCTCCTTCTCGGATATATCGTCGCAAAGGTGATTGCCGGGGTTGTGCGTAAGATCCTGGGCAAAACTGCCGTCGATGAGAAGTTCGCTTCGGCCATCGGCATGACTGGCGGAAAACTGGGTAATATTGCGGGAACCATCGTGTTCTGGGTCGTCATGGTCTTCGTGCTGATCGCATTTTTCAGTCAGCTAAAGCTGCCGATGGTAACAGCGCCACTGCAGGACGGCCTTTCCACGATCACCGAATATCTGCCCAAGCTCGGCGGCGCGATAGCCTTGCTCTTCGTCGCCTTTGTCGTGGCCACGGTCGTCAAGATGCTCCTCTCCAAGTTGCTGGAAAAGGTCGGGCTGGACGAAAAACTTGCCAAGGTGGATGAAGAGGATGTCCCCAAGACTCCGCTCTCGAAAACCATCAGCGAAGCGGTTTACTGGCTGATCTTTCTGCTCTTCCTCCCGGGGGTGCTCGACGCGCTCGGCCTGGGCGGGATGCTCGATCCGGTCAACGAAATGGTCGGCGAAGTTACCGGCTTTCTGCCCAATATTCTCGGGGCCGTCCTGATCTTCGGGATCGGTTACTTGGTGGCGCGTATCGTCCAGCGGATCATCTCCAACCTCCTCGCCGCCACGGGGCTCAACACCCTCGGCGAAAAGGTGGGCCTCAAGGACCGCAAGCTTTCGGATCTCATCGGCCTCTTCATCTTTATCGTGATCCTGGTTCCGATCCTCGTTTCAGCCCTCAACACTCTGAACATCGAATCGATCTCCGGTCCCGCCACCGACATGATCAATGATATCATGGGCGCCTTGCCGGGCATTATCGGAGGACTGGTAGTCGTCGGTATCTTCTACTTCGTGGGACGCTTGATCTCGGGCCTCGTGAGCAGTCTTCTTGAGGGCGTCGGATTCGACAATGTCCTTGGAAAATTGGGCATCGCCCAGGGTGGATCATCCGAGGGCGGCAAGTCTCCCTCCGCGATCGCCGGCATCGTGGTCCTCTTTCTCTTCGTCTTCATGGGGATCACCCAGGCGCTGGAACTGGCCAACCTCGGCTCGGTGTCCGAACTCGCAGAGAACCTGCTGGAGTCCACCTTCAATATCATCATCGGCGTGGTCATCTTCGGCTTTGGCCTCTGGCTCGCGAATTTCATCGGGAACACCATCGCGCATACCAAGAGCAAAAATGCGGACCTGCTGGCCTTCCTGGCGAAGACTGCCATCGTTATCATCGTGGCCTTCATGGCGCTGAACCAGACCGGCCTGGCGACCAATATTACCGATAACGCCTTCACTGCCGTGATCTACGGACTCGCGCTGGCCTTCGGAATCGCCTTCGGATGGGCGGGCAAGGACACCGCCGCCAAGGTCCTCGATAAAGTGGAGAAAAACCTGAAGCTGAAATAGGCTTTCCAGGACGGACCCGCCTCGCGGCGTCCGCTGATCTTTTCCCGGACGGGGCTTCCATCGGGGGAGCCCCGTCCCCCTCGATTTTCTCCGGTTTTCCAGAGGTCCCCGCCCGAAGAGGCCGGCGATTGCCCGGTTCCGGGGCCCTTTTCCCCCCGGGCAGGGCTTGCGGCCTTGATTTCCCTGATTAGACTGTCCCATACTGGACAGGACCGAATATTCAAGGATCGCAGACTTTAAGCCCATGCACCGACGTCGTATCGCCTTCTTTCTCTATGTGATGGCCCCTCTGGGGCTGGTCTCCTGTGGCCCCTTTTTCCCCGGGCCGCAAGACGCTGCAGCTCCCGCGGGGGGAAGCATCTTCAGCCAGGCGCCGCGTTATGGCCACGGCGGGACGGAAACTCCGCCGCCGTTCCCGCCACCGCCCGTCGCCGGCACCGTGCCCCAACCGGCTCCCGGCGAAGCCGACGCCCGCGGGCGTGGATACGACTGGCAGCGCTACAAATCACAAGCCGGCAGGACCGGCGCTCCGGCCCCTGGCGGTCCCGGCGCCGCCGCACCAACCGGATCCACGGCACCCGGGCCGCCTCCTCCGGACGATGTCCCCCCGCCGCCGGATCCCGCCCTGGCGCAAAACCAGCCCGCCGATGCTCCGCGCGATACCGGCGCCCCGGAACCCCAGCAGACCCCCGCGCCCGCGAAGGAGGAAGAACTTCAGTACGGCATCCCCGTCCCCGGTAAGGAGGGCATGCTCATCAGTCCGCACAACCGCGACGCTGGATACATCGATATCACGACGCGCGGTCCCGACGGAGAGGTCACCGTGTTGCCCCCGGGCACCAAGATCAAAGATCCTTTCAGCGGCAAACCGATCCTCGTCCCCTGAGCCGGCCTTTCCGAAACCGCATCCCCTGCGGAGGACTTGTTGCTTTGCTCGACGCCACTTTGGATGGCGTCCTGGCGATCAGTATGCTTTTCAAACATGGAGTGAGCAGTGGGTGCATCGGATAAGATCCAAAGCGCCGTCGAGCCCGCGGACTCCAAAATTCTCTCCTGAAGCGCCGCGCCTGCAGGCTTTTTCCTCCAGACTTTCCTGACATGAAGTGCCTCGCCATCATCGGTCCCGGGTTACTGGGAGGCTCCATCGCCCTCGCAGCCAAGTCCCGAGGTCTCGCGGACCGGATCCACCTCTGGACACGCTCCGAGGAGAAGGCGCACGCCCTTGCACAAACTGCAGAGGTGGACCTGGTTTCCACCGATCTCTCCGCGGTCGTGTCCGGCGCCGATTTCCTGGTGCTCGCGACACCGGTGGGAGTCATGAAAGCAATCGCAGAAGAAATCGTCGCCGCCGGCGGGCTCGCCGCAAACCCTGTCGTCACGGACGTGGGCAGTGTCAAAGGAATCGTGGCGCGCGAAGTGGCGCCTGTCTTGGAAAAAGCCGGGATCGCCGTGGTCCCCTGCCACCCGATGGCGGGATCCGAGCAGACCGGCTGGGAACACGCCGATCCCAATCTCTTTGACGACGCCATCTGTTTTCTGACGCCCTCCAGTGCGACTGCGCCTGACGCCGTCGTGCAGGTGGAAAACTTCTGGCGCGCGCTCGGTTGCCGGACCTCTCACCTCGAACCTAAGGAACACGATCTCACCGTGGCGCGCATCAGTCATTCCCCCCACATCGCCGCCGCCGCCCTCGTCCTCGCCGCGCTGGAAGATAATCCCGCCGCCGGCCGTTTCTCGGGCAACGGTTTCCGGGATTCTTCACGCGTCGCGTCCGGGCCGCCGGAAATGTGGACCGAGATCCTGATGGAAAATCGCGAGGCCGTGGGCCGGGTCCTGGAAAATCTCACCGGCCGGCTCGGCGAAGTGCTTGAGTTTTTGAGGAATATGGACGATGAACAACTGCGCCGGTTTCTCGAGGCAGCCAAGGAGATGCGGGACCGGTCTTTGAATCAGCCGGATCCCGGCCGTTGAAGGCCGCGGCGGGGGAGATTCGCAACCATGGCGGAATTCAAAGTCAAAAAGGCCCGGCCCATTGCTTCGGAGATCAGCGTGCCGGGAGACAAGAGCATCTCTCACCGGGCGGTGATCATTGCGGCGCTTTCCAATGGTCCCTGCGAGATAGACGGATTTCTTCCCAGCGAGGATTGCCTCCGCACCGTCGACGCGCTGCGTGCGCTCGGCGTCCAGATCGATGTGCTCGAAGAGACGGAACTGGGTCCGACGAAACTCCTGGTGCACGGCCGCAAAGGCAGATTTAAAACACCGGGACAACCCATCGACTGCGGGAATTCGGGCACCTCCATGCGATTACTCTGCGGTGTGCTTGCGGGACAGGCCTTCGAAGCCGAGCTGACCGGGGACGCATCGCTCTCGAAACGTCCCATGGACCGCGTCATTCAGCCGCTGACCCACATGGGCGCCCGCATCGAGGCCCGGGGCGACAACGGCCGCCCGCCGTTATTCGTCAGCGGTGGTCCTCTCCTGAGAGCGCATTACACGTTGCCCGTCGCCAGCGCCCAGGTGAAGAGTGCGATTCTTTTCGCGGGCATGTACCCCAAGGGAAAGACCACGGTCACCGAGCCCGTCACCACTCGCGATCACACCGAACGATTGTTGGATTATTTTCTCGTTAAAACTTCGCACCACGATCACGACATCTCCATTTGGGGAAGGCAGACGCCCGAGTCCCGGGATTTCACCGTGCCCGGAGACATCTCCAGCGCCGCTTTCTGGATTGTGACTGCAGCCGCGCAGCGCGGGGCACAATTGATCGTCAAGAATGTCGGGCTCAACAAGACGCGCACGGGTATCCTCGACGTCCTCGTGCGGATGGGCGCGCACATTTCCGAGTTCGTGGAGGAACCGGTGCGGGGCGAACCATACGGCAGCCTCGAGATCCATGGGGGCCCGCTCTCCGCGACCACCATCGAGGGAGAGGAGATCCCCAACGTCATCGACGAGCTGCCCATCCTTGCGGTCGCCGGCGCGCTCTCACGCGGCACTACCGTAATTCGCGATGCCAAAGAACTCAGGGTCAAAGAAACCGACCGGATCGCCGCGGTGGCCACTAATCTCCGTGCCATGGGCGTGGAAGTCGGGGAGTTCGAAGACGGTATGGAGATCGTCGGCGCCGGGCGGCTCAAGGGTGCCATCCTCTCGAGTTATGGCGATCACCGCATCGCCATGGCTTTCGCCGTGGCCGGACTTTTCGCGGAAGGCGAAACCGTCATCAAAGACACGGAATGTGTGGAAACTTCCTATCCGAAGTTTGGAGATGAATTGAAGCGCTTCATGTCGAACAAGATCTCGGGCGACTTGCAGACCACCGTGATTTCTTCCCTGGCCCAGCAAAAGGCCCTCAGCCGGCGCGTGCCCGCCGAAAATGACGTCGAGGAGTAGCGCGCACGCTTTCTGCGCCCGGATCTGATGGAAGAATCGACCAAACAGCCTGGCCCCGAATTCGTCGCCATCGCCATCGACGGACCGGCAGCCTCAGGCAAGAGCAGCGTGGCGCGTTCGCTGGCGAAAAAACTGGGCTATCTCTACGTCAACAGCGGCTCCCTTTACCGCGCCATGACCTGGGTATTCCTTAAACAGGGAATCCCGACTGAGCCGGGCGACGCCGTCCGCGGCTTCTTGAAAGGATTGGACATCAACTGTGGCGCGCGCGACGGCGCTTCCACCGTCCGCATCGACGGAGAAGATCCCGGCGACGAACTGCAGAGCCAAGACGTCAACCGGAACGTCTCCGCGGTTTCCGCCATCCCCGAGGTGCGGGAACTCCTCGTGGCGAAACTCGTGGCTTACCGGGAACTGGACAACATCGTGATGGAAGGGCGCGACATCGGGTCCGTGGTCCTGCCGGATACGCCTTACAAGTTCTATATCGACGCGTCGCAGGAGGTCCGCGACCGCCGGCGCAGGGATCAGGGCCAGCGGGATGAGATCCGGGAACGGGATCAGCGGGACTCCTCCCGGGCTGCTTCCCCCTTGGTGGTCGCTCCCGATGCCCGCGTCATCGATACGACCAAAATGACGGTCGAAGAGGTCGTCCAAGAAATTCTCTCGGAACTGCGCGGGAAAGGACTGGATCTCGATTCCTGAGCGGGGGCTGCGGCGTATTGATGAAAAAACGGGATCGTATGCATTGGGTATACTGGATCGGGCACACGGCCTCGGGTTTGCTCGCCCGGCTCTTTTATTCGTATCGCGTTTACCATCCCGAAAACCTCATCGAAGAGGGGCCCGCCCTCATCGTGACCAATCACACCAGTTTTCTTGATCCGCCCCTGGTGGGAATCGCATTCAAGAAACCGATTCATTATCTCGCCAGGAAGACGCTGCTCAGTAACGCGGTGGCGACTTACATTTACCTGAGGTGTAACGTCGTGCCGGTGGATCAGGAGCGCGCCGATGTCACCAGCTTGAAAACGATTCTGCGCCTGCTCAAGGGGGGGGAGCGGGTCCTCATCTTCCCCGAGGGAAGCCGTTCCTTTGACGGTGAGCTGGGTCCCGGCGAACCGGGGGTGGGATTGCTGGTCGCCAAGAGCGCGGTCCCGGTCCTGCCGATGCGCATTTTCGGCGCGCACGAAGCCCTCCCGCGCGGCGCCAAGGGACCGCGCCGCAGCCGCATCCGCGTCGTCGTCGGCAAACCGATCCAATTTACCGCCGAAGAACTCGCCAACCCCGCCCGCGACAAAGACCATTACCGCAAGATCAGCGAGCGCATCATGACCGCGATTGGGGAGCTCGAGCTGCCGGAGGCAGCTAGTTAATAGTTATCAGTTAATAGTTAATCGGAGAGAGTGGATCCGCTTTCCCACCCGCGAAAACCAACAGTCACAATTCAGGGGCGACCCGATGTGAGGCAGGCGTCCCGCCTGCGCTCTGAAGAAAATCCGCTGCCCCAGCAGCGCACTTTTTCCTATTAACCATTAACGAATAACGTTTAACGCGGTGCGCCGCACCGCATCAGATCCCCAGCAGCGCTTTCGCCAACCCCAGGTAAATCACCAATCCCGTCACATCCACCAGCGTGGTGATCGCGGGTGACGCCACCAGGGCGGGATCAAGATGCACGCTGCGCGCCAGGATGGGCAGGACCGCGCCCAATAAAGTGGAACTGGTGACCTGACCGGTGAGAGAAAGCCCTACCGTCATGGCGACATTTCTCAGGGAGACCTCCGGCGGGACTTCGATAAAGTGCGGCATGAAAAACTGCACCACCAGCGCCACGCACAACCCGAGCAGCCCTCCGAGCAGCAGGCCGATGCGCAACTCTTTCCACACCACCCGGACCACCGCTGCGGGCGTGAATTCTCCCAACGCCATCGCCCGTATCACGGTGGTCGCCGATTGCGAACCGGTGTTGCCTCCGGCAGCCACCACCATGGGAAGATAAATCACCAGCAGGTAAACCTGGTTCAACACGTGCTCGTAATTGTAAATCACGACCCCGGAGAGAATCGCGAGCAGCGCCAGCGGCAGGATCCAGAAAAACCGGCGGCGAAAGTGCATCGGGACCGGCGTCTGCAGGTAACCCTCTTCCCCGTGCGTGCCCGCGATAGCGGAAAATTTCTCGATGTCTTCCGTCGACTCTTCCGCGAGGATTTCGATGGCGTCGTCATGGGTGACCACTCCCAGGAGACGCGCCTCCCGGTCCACCACCGGCAGCGCCACCATGTCATAACGGGCGATCATGTTGGCGGCTTCCTCCTGGTCCGCCAGCGAATCGATAGCCAGGGTGTCATCGTCCATGACTTCCTTGATCAGCGTGCTGCGCGGATTAAAGGTCAGATCGCGCAGCAGGACTTTGCCGAGGAGACGATGGCGTTCGTCCACCACGAAAATGCGCGAGAGAATCTCGGTGGATTCACTGATCTCGCTCAAAGCCTCAATGGCTTCGCTGATGGTCATGTCTTCGTGCAACGTCGCAAAGGCCGTGGTCATGCGGCCGCCGGCACTGGTCTCGGAAAATCGCAGCAGGCGGCGGGACACCGCTTCCTTGGAATCGGAAAGCAGGGCCAGGTATTGTTCCTGCTTGGGGGAGGGGACTTCCTGGAGCAGGTCGACGAGTTCATCGTCGGAGAGTTCTTCCAGGATTTCCTGCTGCCGCGTCTGCGGCAGCTGCTCGAGGGCTTTCTCGGCATCCGAGGCGGCCAGGTATTCGAAGACCTCGGCCAGCGTTTCCTGGTCGAGCGCGGAGAAAAACGGTTTCCACGTCTCTTCGTCGAGAGTCCCGGCCAGGGCCGCCAGGTCGGCGGGGTGCAGTTCCGGAATCAGGGCCGCGGCGCGATCCTCTTCACCCGCGGCGAGTGCCTCGGCGAGCGCTTCAATCGTGGGTGGTTCGGCCTCCGGCATCGTGCCGTAGCCTCACCTGCGACCATGCAAAATCCAAGACCAATCTTGGAGGGTCCGGATCGCCTGATTCCGGCCTTTGGCGTGATAAAATCGCGCGTCGGTCAGGCCGCGGCGCCCACATTTTCCGAGACTTTGAGGACGGTGTTCTCGAACGTGATGGCGTGGCCCTTGCAAAGAGTGGAGCCGAGCACGCCTCCGATTTCGTAAGCCTGGTCGAGGAGCACCGCGGGATAGAGGATGCTCTCACCGCAGATTTCCAGGCTGCAGATATGCGTGGTACCGAACTTATCCAGCTCCACACGCACGGTCACGGGTCCCCCTTCCGGAAGAGCTGCGTCGTCGAGATATCCGATGATCCCCTGGTCGTTGATCATGTCGAGGATCTCGCCGCTGGCGGTATCGATGCCGATGCCCACCCCGGATCGAAGATTCTTGTCGAGGAGACCAATAAACAATTTCTGCCCGCTGCGATGGTGCCAGACTTCGGCTTCAAACGAAATGTTCGCGCTGTCGCTTTCGATTCGGGCGCTCTCCACCCAGCTCACGGCGAATTTGTCGGCGAATGCGGGATGCGAATCCGATTCCATGGAAATCGTCTCTTTGCTGCTCATGACTCTGGGTCTCTTTCTTTGGCTGTCGGCGTGGTGAAAACGAGAGAAGACGGGAGGGGGCCGGCAGGGAGATTCAATTTGGCGGTGCTTCCGCAAGGACCGGCATGGGAAGAATCATGTCCACGGCATCGAGTTCCGGAGAGGATTCCGGAAGCGTTCGTGGTGGAGTCAACGATCGCAGCCCGAGTGCGATCAGCGCGACGGTGAGCGCCAGGGTGATTTTGAATCTCATAAGGGACAGCGAGAAAGCAAAAAGACTATAAAAATTATATTGTTTTTCCCATTATTTGCAAGATCTAACTGGAATTAGTTCAAAATTCCATATTTAACTTAATAGAAGGGGTTTTGGGCCTGGAAGGACCCCGGCGCTCCTTGGCGGGGTCCTCCGGGAAAGCCCGCCTGGGGAAAGTAGCCCCGGCACTCCGTGACGGGTCCCCCGGGAAAGCCCGCCTGGGGAAAGTAGCCCCGGCACTCCGTGACGGGATCCTCCGGGAA
>JAHEJT010000059.1 GCA_024638765.1 Verrucomicrobiales bacterium | reverse complement strand
CCCGGCAGCGGCAGTCCGCGCAAGAACTGGCAGGTCTCAGGGTGGAAAGAACTCACCTTGCACCTCGCGCGTCGTTATCCGCGGCGATCCCTGGTGCTTCTCTCGGGCGAAGCGGATCGTGGGATTGCAGATGACCTCATCGGTTTTTGGAAGGCAAAAGGCATTCGATATTGCCACTTCCACCAGCGCGATCTTTGCGAAGTGGGCGCCGTTATTGCGGAGTGCGCCCTTTATGTGGGACATGATAGCGGCATTTCACATTTGGCAGCGGCAACCGGCACACCGTGCCTCTTGCTTTTCGGGGCCACCAATGCGGACGTTTGGGCGCCGCGGAACGAACGGGTCCATATTCTCCGGGCGCCCGAATCTGATCTTGCGAACATCACCGCCGCGCGCCTCGGCGAAGAAGTCGCACGATTCCTCGAATGAGTCGGGAAGGGCCCGCCGCACTTCAGGGCTTGTCGGCGGAGAAGGGTCTGGTAAACTGTTCCCTCCCCACAGATCATCTCCCTTTCAGCATGAACGACAAGGAAACCTCCAAGCGCTTCCAGACTTTTCTCATTTTCGGTGCCCCCGGCAGCGGCAAAGGCACCCAGGGCATCATCCTGGGCACGATCCCCCGGTTTTACCATTGTTCCTGCGGTGAGGTGTTTCGGTCCATCGACACGCGCACACCCATTGGCATGGAATTCCTGAAATACTCCAGCAAAGGAGAGCTGGTTCCCGATACAGTGACCGTCGATCTCTGGAATGAATCCATAGAAAGCCGCGTCGCTTCCAATGTCTTCAAGCCGGATATCGACTTTCTTGTCCTCGATGGAATCCCACGGAATCCGCGCCAGGCGGAGATCATGGAGGCTTACATCGATGTAATTCAGGTTTTCCATCTCTCCTGCCCCGATCGTGGCGAGCTCAGCCGCCGCCTCAAGAAGCGCGCCATCAAGGACAACCGGCTCGACGACGCCAACGATGATGTCATCAAGAACCGGCTGCAAGTATATGAGAACGAGTCCAAGCCGGTCCTCGACTATTATTCCTCGTCAATCGTCAATGAAATCGATGCCAGCCAGCCGCCCGTCAAAGTGCTCTCCGATATCCTCGGGGCAATCATGGCCCTGGACGCATGGCAGGACATATCCGTCCTCAAGGTCTGATTCACAGGTATAGGGCGCGCCTCCTCCGCGCGGCGATGGCCCGGGTGAGGGCATTCCAAGAGCTTCCACCGACTCATGAAGATCGTTTACATGGGGAGCGGAGACATCGGGCTCCCGGTGCTCGAATACCTGGTCCAACACCCGGTCCACGAGCTTGCGGGCATCTTTACCCAGCCGGATAAACCTGCCGGCCGCAGCCAGATTCTTACGGCGCCGCCGACGAAGTCGCTGGCCATGGAACATGGCATCCCCGTGTATCAGCCGCGCAGGATCCGGGATCCCGAGGCCCTCGAGGACCTCGAGAGAATCGAACCCGAGGTCACCGTCGTGATGGCTTATGGTCAGATCTTGCCCATGGAAGTCATCGACGCCGCCTCCGTCGCCTGCATCAATCTGCACGCATCACTTCTCCCCGCACACCGGGGCGCCGCACCGATTCAGGCCGCCATTCGCGAAGGCGACTCCGAGACCGGCATCACGGTGATCTACATCGATGAGGGTCTCGACAGCGGAGATATTATCTGTGCCAGGGCGCTGCAGATCCGCCCCCAGGAAACCGGGCGCAGCCTCCACGATCGTCTTGCCGACCTCGCGCCGAACGTGCTCGAAGAGGCGCTCGCGGCCCTCTCCAAGGAATCTGCGCCGCGCCTCCCCCAGGACCCCTCCGCCGCCACGCACGCCCCCAAGCTCAAGCGTGCCGACGGACACATCCGATGGGACCAGGACGCCGGCGCTCTGGAACGGCTGATTCGCGCTTACGACCCCTGGCCGGGCACGTTTACGCGGTGGGAGGCCGGGGGCTCCGGGGGGCTTCAGATCAAGATATTTCCACCGGCCCGGATCGTGGAGGCGCCCGGCCCTTCCCGCCCCGGCACCGTTTTGGAGGCCGGCCCCGAGGGAATCCTCGTCGCGACCGGGTCGGAAGCCTTGATTGTCCCCGAAGTGCAGCCGGAGGGCGGGCGGCGCATGTCGAGCGCGGATTTTCTCAGGGGACACCCCCTCGAGCCGGGCAGCAGATTCTCCTGATTATCGGCGGCTCCCCGCAAAATTAGCTTTGCAAACGCAGGGGGCTTTTTGTTTCTCTTGGGCTTTGATGGCCCAAGAGTTCAATCGAAGAGACTTCAAACGCGTCGTTCTGAAACTCAGCGGCGAGGCTCTTCGAGAGGTGGGCAGCCAAGACAATATCTCTCCCGAAATTGTCGAAGACATCGCCACACAGATCAGGGCGGCCCATGCGACCGGCATCCAGATCGCCATCGTGGTCGGCGGCGGAAATTTCTGGCGCGGAGTCAGCGCGAGCAATCGCGGCATGGATCGTGCAACCGCGGATTACATGGGTATGCTCGCCACCGTGATGAACTCCCTGGCCTTGCAGAGCATGCTCGAAGCTCTCGATGTCCCCACGCGCGTGCAAACGGCCATCGAGATGAAAAACGTCGCCGAACCCTTCATCCGGCGCGTTGCCATGCGCCATCTCGAACTGAATCGCATCGTCATTTTCGCCGCGGGAACCGGCAACCCCTTTTTCTCGACTGACACGACCGCGGCATTACGGGCCAGTGAAATCGGCGCGGACGTCATTCTGAAAGCCACCAAGGTCGATGGAGTCTACGACGACGACCCTGTCGGCAACCCCGACGCCTCGCGATTCGAGAAGATTACTTTTACGGAAGCCATGAATCGGGGGCTCAAGGTGATGGATGCAACTGCATTCGCCTTGTGCCGGGACAACAATAAGCCTGTGATTGTTTTTGATATGATGCAGCCGGACAATATCCGCAAAACATTGACGGGAGAAACCGTGGGCAGCATCGTGACGCCCGCCGCTTAATTTATTCATTTTTGCATTACAAAGGATCTCCTTATGGAACCCGAAGAAATTCTGCTCGAAGCCGAAGAACACATGTCCAAAGGCGTGGAATACATGGTGCACGAATTCGCGAGTGTGCGCACCGGCAAAGCCTCGCCTTCGCTGGTCGAGGGAATCGACATCCAGGTCGCGAGTTACGGTTCCTCCATGAAGCTGAAACAGCTGGCCCTCATTTCCACTCCCGAACCTCGCATGATCGTAGTGCAGCCGTTCGATCCCTCCACCACCCAGGACATTGAGCGCGGCATCAAGGAATCCAAGCTGGGCGTGAACCCCAACGTCGACGGCAAGATTATCCGGCTTCCGATTCCCGAGCTCTCTGAAGAACGGCGCAAAGATCTGGTCAAGGTCGTCAAGAACATGGCGGAAGAAGCCCGCGTCCGCATCCGTTCCAGCAGACGCGATGCCATGGACAAGATCAAAGCTCTCCAGAAGGACGGCACTATCACGGAGGACGATATGCATCGTTGCGAAAAGGAGATCCAGAATCTCACTGATAAACAGGTGAAGACGATCGACGATCACGTCGAGAAGAAGGAAGCTGACATCATGACGGTGTGAGCCCCACTCCATGTCCTTTGCGCCGTCTCAGTTCCTCGATTTGGCCCGCGCTCCAGGACCCGCTGCCTTCGACGAGGATGTGCCGGTCTGGGAAGCTCTCAAGACCATCGGCGCCCTTCTGGAGGCGCTGGATTGGCCGTCTCTCCGGGCGGCCCCATCAACCGCCCAGGTGAGCCCGGGCGCCTTTATCGGCGAGAATGTCCGCCTCGGTGAAGGCACCGTCGTGGAACCGGGCGCCAATATCAAGGGACCGGCCTGGATCGGCGATCACTGCGAGATCCGCAGCGGCGCTTATCTACGCGAAAATGTCATTGCCGGCAACGGCGCGGTCCTCGGGAATTCGTGCGAATTCAAGAACTGCATCCTCTTTGACGAGGTCGAGTCACCCCATTTCAATTACGTCGGCGATTCCATTCTAGGATACAAAGCGCACTTGGGCGCCGGAGTGATACTTTCCAACGTCAGGCTCGACCGCGAGCAGATCGCCGTCCGTGATCCCTTGCAAGGCGGCAAGGCGATCCAAACCGGGCTCAGGAAATTCGGCGCCATAATCGGCGAGCGCACCGAGATCGGCTGCAACAGCGTGCTCAGCCCGGGAAGCATCATCGGCCGGGATTGCGTTCTCTATCCCGGCACCCATTGGATGGGCGTGCTGCCCAGCGATCACCTCGTTAAATTACGGCAGGAACAAGTCCTCCAGGAAATCTCTCCGCGGAACCAACTCGACTCGCCGCCCGAGGCCCTCTGACAATTGCGCCGCGGCCAGGGCGGGCGGGTCAACGGCTGCCCGGCATAAAGGCGCCGTAGGGATTGCCTTCCCAGGATTCCTGCCGGTTCCAGGGAAGATTGCTGACATCGGAAGTCGGTCCATCTTTCGGATCGGGGGTGGAAGCGCAGCCGCCCATCGCCAGCAACCCGCAGGCAACCAGTAACGCTCCCGCTGTTACTGCGAATGCCGCACTCAACTTTTCACTGCGATTCCTGGTCATAGAATCAGTTCCAGGGGTGGAAGACGGAAGACTCCAGAATTATGCAGGCAAAATCCCCGGGCACGCAAGATGGAACCCCTTACTGGCTCACCCTCTCGTAAACAACCGTGTAACCCGGCTGGATACGCGCGCCTCGCGCCATCGAATCCTGATCGATGTCCGCGACCGTGATGTCATTTTCCACGGAAACAATATTCAATCTGGCGACGCGTTCGCCGTCGCGACTCACCAGCAGGGGCGAATCGGCGGTGACACCCCTGCTCTTGCCCGCATCGATGATCACGAAACCCCAGTCATTATTAACCGCCTTGATAGTCGCTTCGAAAGCGTTTCGAGCAATGCCAGCGGAACGATCCTTCTGTTTCTGCACGTGCGCTTCGATAGCGTTTTCGTTGGCTGCGACGGCATTTTCAGCAATCGTGCGCTCCTGCTCCAGCTTTTCCAGTTCCGCTTTCTTGTCAGTAATCTCCTGCTCCATGCCCTCGAGCCGGTCCTTGATATCTTCAACGCTC
This sequence comes from Verrucomicrobiales bacterium, assembly GCA_024638765.1. GTDB lineage: Bacteria > Verrucomicrobiota > Verrucomicrobiia > Verrucomicrobiales > DEV007 > JAHEJT01. The sequence goes on along the minus strand of JAHEJT010000059.1, from coordinate 20,850 downwards.
TTCCCTTCGAACTTCTTGAGAATGACCTCGAACTCCTTGAGCTTGAGCCTCGATTCATCGAGGCTCTGTGACAGTTTTAAGACCGTTTCCTTTTTCCGTTCGAGATCGGCTTTGGAGTTGGAAAGCTTGGCGCTCTCTTCGTCACGCTGGTCCTTGAAGTCATCCAGTTTCGCCTTGGTGTCCGCCAGGGAATCTTCAGCCTGATTAAGTTGGCCTTTGACGACCTTGAGCTCGTTGTTCTTCTCCTCTTTAAGGCCGCGCTCGCCCTCGAACATGCTCCGGTTTAAGACGCCGAACACGGCGGTCACCGCCATCACGACCACACTGAGAATGAGAACGACTCTGATCATACGCTTGTAGGGAAGGATTGAAACTCTCTGGGAGCTTGGAAACTTGAGTGTCGGGAAATTTTCTCCGGCCCGGCGGGCCTGCTGGACGCTGTCCCGCCGGCCTCATCTGCCCGCTCCAGCGTGGTAAGTGTATTAAGGGGGTCTTTAACCTTCCGCCGCAGCCGGTTGAGGATTCATAGCCGGCCGCACGAGGTCGCCGGGGCGAATGGTTTGTCCCTCCTGGAGGGTTCCCGGGACAATACTGGCGACGGATCGGCCCGGCTCGACATTCGTCACCTGAAGCCTCGCGATGGCATTACCCTGACGCAGGACGTCGAGTTCCGCTTTGGGGAAAACCCCTTGCTTGTCTCCCGCGTTAATAACGACAAAGCCCCAACCGTCGTAAACTCCGGAAACGGATGCCGTCAGTCTTTCGCGAATGTTGCCATTCAATTGGTCGCGCTCCAACTTTAGAAACTCATCAATCCGTGACTGAATCGCTTTCTGGCGCCCTCTGGCGATCATCTCGCGGTTGCGCGCGGAAGCAAGATCCTGGCTCAGTCGCTGGACTTCCATCTGCTTGCCCACCATGTCTTTCTCGATGGCTTCGATGTCGCCGACCTTGTCGATCAAATCCTGAGCGCTGGCAATCTCTCCGATGATCTGCTCGAGTTCATCGTTTAAGCCGTTCTCTTTTTTCTCTTCCTCGCTGACGGATACCGAAACCGTGGTGATTTCTGCCTTGGTTTTCTCCAGTTCCTGTTCCACCTGGACGATGGCATTTTCGGCCGTCTTCAACTCTTCCTCCTTCTTGGTGAGCATGGCCTGAGTCTTATCGAGGTTCGCCTCCGCCGACTTCCGGGCGGTGATCTCAGACTCGTAAGCCGCCTTGTTCTGGTAACTGAGGAACGCGGCGCCGAGAAGCACGACGCCGGCGATAGCTGTAACGATCTTCCACATAAAAATTAGCGGTATCTGGGTTTGCCGGCAGGCAAGAGCACCGCCGGGATTCCCGTTTTATAAGCAGGTCCGGGGGAAGACAACCCTAATTTTTAGGTTTTCCCAACCCACGGTTCGGCCACGACGCCCTGTTTCTCAAGGGAAAACAGCTCCCCGGGGGAACAGAACGCCCCCCCGGGAGGCAGGTCGCGGCACGCCCCGTCGCCCCGGACCGGCACCGGACCTCGCCACCGCGCCCAGATAAGCATTGTCTCGGCCCCATCCCTGGGCTTAATTCCTAGCGCTGTCAGGGACTATGGAATGCTGGCTTACGAACCCCGCCAGGGCAGGAATGCAGCAACGGTAGTCTGTTCATCATTGCCGTAGCTCCCTGGCAGTCTCTTCCTCTCCTGCCCCCCTCGCCGCCGAACTCTCGGCCCCCTCGACGCGCACCTCAAGGCCCGCCGCGCCCTCACCTTCCGCCTCGCCCGGCGCTTTCCCAAAACGCGGAGCCGCTCCCAGGAATGCGTCCGGCGCCCCTCGGTAATCCCGGAGAAATCTCTCGGGATCCAATCGGTCCAGCCGCCCCGCCTCGTATCCGGATCCCGGACTCAGAGAGCGCGCCTCGCGCACCTCGAAATGCAGATGTGCCAGGTATTGCTCCAATCCCCCCTTGCCCACCGTCCCGATGACATCTCCTCGGGCGACACGATCGTCGACCGCGGCTTTCATCGTGTCGAGGTGCGCATACACCGTCCGCAGCACGCGACCATCACGGAGACGATGCGCCACCATCATCAAATTCCCCCATCCCTCGCTGGGCCGGCCCGCGAAAACCACGCGTCCGTCTCCTGCCGCGAACACGGGGTCGCCCAGATCCGAATCCCAGCCGCCGATTCCGTTGAGATCGTCGCCCAGGTGATCGTTCTCACCGAAGGGCTGGGCGTTGTAAGCCATGGCGCCGTGCTCCGATCCCAACGGAGAATCGAAGCGGCTCGCGGTCCCCAGGCGCGCGATATCCAGAGGCCGCATCAGCACAAAGGCGTCGGAATAGGGAGAAAGCCCGCGGTCATGCACCGCCAGCAAGGAAACCCGGCGGACCGGGGCACCCCTTTCGGCGACCGCACCCCGGTCACGTTTATCTCTGCCGCTCCGCAACCAGAGCGTGGCGCCGATTAGCGCTGCGGCCAGCAGCAACGTGATCAGCAGAATGCTAAATTGTCGGCCATGGGAGAACATTTTAGTCCGTCGGCATGCAGACCATACTAAACCAACTTACAAGCGATCCCTCAACCCTCCGCAATTGACTTGATTTCAGTCGGATGCGATCTTGCCAATCAACCCCATGGACACCGTCGCCAAGGAAAAAGTCGATGCATTTATGAAGTCGAAAGGGCTGCGCAGGACCGCGCAGCGCGATGTTATTATCCAGGCGGCCCTCAGCACCAAAGAACACTTCACCGCGGAAGAACTTTGGGAAATGGCGCGGGAACTCGACCCCAATACTTCGCGCGCAACGCTTTACCGCACCCTTGCGCTTCTCGTCGAGGGCGGCCTGCTGCGGGAAATCGATCTGGGGCGCGACCAGAAGTATTACGATCCGAACTTCCTGGACCATCCCAATCATAACCACCTCATTTGCGTTGATTGCGGAAAGGTCATCGAGTTCGAGGATTCCCACATCCAGGTCCTGGAAGACTGTATCACCCGCCGCATGGGCTTCGTCCCCGCCAAGAGCAGCATCCGCATCGAGGCGTGCTGTGAACAGTTGCGCAAGACCGGGATGTGCCCGAATCTCATCGAAATGCGCCTCGGGAAAAAAACCGGCGCGCGCCGCTCCGCCTGAGGGCCGGCCCGACTTCCGGCAGGCCCCTTTCGCCCCCGAGGATTCTTCGACCCTGACATTCTCGCGCCTTCGTGTATAGGTTCCCTGTCACCCCCGTTGCGCCCCCTCTACCCCAATACCTGATACCCAATACCTGATACCAAGCCCCATGTGGAAAGGCCGCTTCCAGAGCGAGACTGCGGATCTCGTCAAAAAATACGGACAGTCGATCAGTTACGATTGGCGTCTCTATCCCTATGACATCCGGGGATCGCTCGCGCATGCCGAAGCGCTCGTGAAGGCGGGGATCCTGACGCGGGCGGAACACGCGCACATCAAGCGCGGCCTCAAGGTCATCCTCAAGGAGATCGAGTCGGGCGCTTTCAAGTTCCGGGTCGATCTCGAGGATATCCATATGAACATCGAATTTACCCTCACCAAAAAAATCGGGGACGCGGGCGCGAAATTACACACCACCAGGAGCCGGAACGATCAGGTCTCGCTGGACGTGCGCATGTTCTGCCGGGATGAGGTTGGGAAAATTGACGCTCTCCTCGCCGGCCTGCAGGAAGCCCTTGTCGAAGCAGCGGCCAATGCCGGGGATACCGTGCTTCCCGGATACACCCACCTGCAGCGGGCTCAACCGGTGCTCTTCGGACATCATCTCCTGGCTTACGTCGAAATGCTCAAACGCGACCGGGATCGGCTTGCGGATTCTCTCTCGCGGATCAATGTCCTTCCATTGGGCTCCGGCGCCCTCGCCGGTTCCACCATCGTGCTGGACCGCAATCTCATTGCGAAACTTCTCGATTTTCCCGCCATCACCCAGAACAGCATGGATGCTGTCAGTGACCGGGACTTCGTCGCCGAACTGCTCTTCGACCTGGCCCTCGCCGGAATCCATCTCTCGCGCCTGAGCGAGGATCTCATCCTGTGGTGTTCGGCGGAGTTCGGCTTCGTCACTCTCGATGACGCCCACACCACGGGCTCCAGCCTGATGCCGCAGAAAAAGAATCCTGACGTCGCCGAACTGACGCGGGGGAAGACCGGGAGACTCACAGGCAATCTCGTATCACTGCTCACCGTGCTCAAGGGGCTGCCCATGACTTACAACCGCGATCTCCAGGAAGATAAAGAGCCGCTCTTCGATTCCGTGGACACCATTAAAGACGCCCTGGCGGTATTCACGGAAATGATCGCCGGCATGCAGATTCAGGCGGACGCAATGCACGAGGCCGCCGACGACCCCTTCTTGCTCGCCACCGATCTCGCGGATTACCTCGTGGAAAAGGGCGTCCCCTTCCGCAAGGCGCACGAAATCGTCGGCAAAGCCACCGCCCATTGCGTCGCGAATGAACTCAATTACCCGGAGCTGCCCCTTTCCCAGTGGAAGAAATTCTCGCGTGCGTTTGAAGAGGACGTCTCCGAGGTGTTCGACCTGCAACGGGCCCTCAAGAAACGGAAGGCTCCCGGCGCCCCGGCGCCAGCCAATTTGAAACGCCAGATCGCCAGTTGGCGGAAAAAACTCGGCTAGCTCCGGCCGGTCCGGAAATTGCCGACGCGGTGGAAATTCGCCCTCTGCAAGCCAACTCACGGGCCGGCGCGAGGGCATGAAAGGGCGTGGCACTCTAGCCAAAACTTGCCAGACGGCGTAACTTATCTATCTGTAGAACAGAGTTTGATTCGAAAAACGGTCGCCCCCGCGATTGAACGCCCCCTGAACGCGCCAACCCATGGCAGTCGCCATTCTCAAGCCAGTGCTCAGCAAGCTCTTCCGCATGCGGGAAGAAGCCAACCGCCGTCTGCCCCCGGGTGGCGGGGACGAGGAAGCCACGGGCGGCGCTCCTGCTCCGCACGATCCTTACGAAAAGCCGTTCCTCGATCACCTCGAGGATCTGCGGATCATGTTCATGAAGATGATCGTGGTGCAGCTCGTATTCACCATCGGGTGTTTCGTTTTTCACGAGCAGCTGTTCGATTTCATGTTCTGGCCTATCCGCCAGCCTCTCCCCTTCTCCGGCCCCGAAAATCAGCAGCCCCTTGAGGAACTGATCAAGCTGATCATTCTCAGCCCCCCGGAAGCCTTCATGCTTTCGATTAAAGTTTCTTTCATCGCCGGCTTTATTCTGGCCTTTCCTTTCCACGGCTATTTCGGCGCGCAATTCGTCCTCCCGGGTCTCACGGAGAAAGAAAAAAAATACACCATCCCCGGCGTCGCCGTCGGATTTATTCTTTTTCTCACCGGCGCTTCTTTCGCGTTTTTTATCGCCCTCCCCTACGCGCTCAATTTCCTCTTCACTTACGCCGCCAACCTGGAAATGGAGAGCAATTGGCGAATCGGGCATTATATAGGATTCGTCACGCAGGTCACTCTCCTCTTCGGGCTCTGTTTCGAGATGCCCGTCGTGGTCATCATCCTGGTCAAACTGCGCCTGCTCACTTATCGCACCATGAAGAGTTCGCGCTCTTTCGCGGTGGTCCTGATGTGCGTGCTGTCCGCGGTATTCACTCCTCCCGACCCCGTGACCATGATTTTTATGGCCGTGCCCATGATCATCCTCTACGAGATTTGCATCTGGATCGCCTTCTTCATGGACAGGAAGCGCGAAGCCCAGGACGCGGCGGAAGAAGCCGAATACCAGGCCTGGCTCGACAAGCAGGCCGCTGAGGAATCCCCCGCCGGCGCCGTGGCTCAGGAGACCCCCGCACACGGCGCCAGCCCCTCGCTCCAGGAGCACCGCGAGATGACGGATTCCGATGCCGATTGGCCTGACAACGATCATTACCAGGAGGATCCCCACCATGATTGGCATGCGGATCACGATGGCACCGACGACCATCCGGCTCACAGAGAACCTTCCGAGGAACCCGACGAATACGAGTGCCCCGAAGACCGGGCCAACCGGGAGCGCGCCCGCAAAGCCCGGGAACTCGCCGAGGCCGCGGAACGGCAACTCCACAGCTTGGTGGATATCAACAATGCGCTGCCGGAAGAACTCGTCAGCCTGCCCGGCATCGGTCCGGTCATGGCCAAGAAGATCATCGAGCATCGCCCTTTCAAATCCATCGATGACATGATCAATATCCCCGGCTTCAACCAGACGAAACTGGACATGATCTACCCCAAGATCTTCGCGGGATGAGTTCCAGGTTTGCTTTGGATTACTGCCCCGCTTCGGCCGAATCAATGTAGCCGCGCTCGTAAGAGCGGGGACCGGAACCTGTTCGCGGTCCATTTGCCGACCACCGTCTTACCACGGCGGCTACTTCACGATTGGCACCTCGCCGCCGCCGGTGCAAAGTGCGCCCATGACCTCCTCGACGTCAGGCGGTGCCGGCGATCCCTCTCCCTCCCTCTGGGCCAACCGCCGGTTCACCACTCTTTTCACCGCCCATGTCACCAGCCTCGTGGGCAGCGGAATCGGGTCGGTGGCGCTGGCGCTGCTGGCGGAAAAGATCGTCGGTGCCTCGGCGGCCACCGTCCTCGCGCTGACGCTTACGATCCGGATCGCGATTTTCGTCTTCATCGCCCCTCTCGCCGGCCAGCTCGCCGATCGCCTCGGACGAAAGGCCACCATGCTCCTCATGGACTTCTTGCGCGTGATCGTGGTGTCCGGCTTTTTCTTTGCGAACGCCCTCTGGCAAATTTATCTGCTGGCGTTTCTCATGCACTTGGGTTCCGCCCTATTTACCCCTGTCTATAAGGCCGTCATTCCCGGGATCGTCGGTGAGACGCAATACCCCAAGGCGCTCGCTTTCGGCACCGTGGCTTACGATCTCTCCAATATCGCGGGGCCCTCGCTGGCCGCGTTGGTCATCGCGCTCGCCGGATTCCGCGGTAACTTTATCGTCGATGCCGCCACCTTTCTTCTCAGTGCGATTCTCATCCTGACGATACGCATCGATCCCCCGGGCGCGGCAGTTGAGAAACCGAAAACCGAATTTCTCTACGGAGCGAAAAAGATGCTCACCGTCCCGGGGCTTCTCGCTTCGTTGTTCTTCGCGCTCCGCGTCAGCATCGTGGGAGGACTGGCCCTGGTCGCTACCGTGAATTTTGTGAAGATCGAATTGGGCCTTTCCGACATGCTCTACGCATGGACCATGACGGCCCTCGGCGTGGGCTCGGCTGCCGGGGCATTGATTTACGCCAGCATAGGCACTGCCTGGCAGGACCGGCTTGGGAAATGCGTCCTTCCCGGATTCTTCTTCGCGCTCGTCCTCGCGGCCCTATCGACCAACGCCACCACTCTCATGATTGCCTGGGTCGTCTCGGGCGCCGGGCAAAGCATCTATGGGATCATCTCCAACCGCCTGCTCGCCGCCAACAGTTCCGAGGAGGATCGCCCCCATATTTACGCCGCGCATTTTTCGCTCAGTCACGCCGGTTGGGGCATCACCTACCCTCTCTCCGGCCTGCTCGCCACTCACCTGGGATTCCAGCCCACCTGCTGGATCTTCGCCGGTATCCTCGCCCTGACGCTGCTTCCCTATCTTGCCGGGGCCCGCTTTCGGATGCCGGAATCCGCGTGAGCGGGCGTCTAGCCACGGTTCACGGATGAGAGTCCACAGCCTGCAGTCCGCAATCGACGGTCCCAAGGCCTCACCGCGAATCTGCCCGCCCCCACCGCGAATCTGCCCGGGATCGTGAGCTGCAAGACATCCGTTCCCCACCCCCGCGCCCTCGTGCAAAAGAATGCTCCGCTACTCTGGCGAGAACAAAAGTTGGGACATATGTCCCAATTTTTGTTACAGTGTTTCTCTCGGGAGGATTGGGGCTGTGCGATGGCGGCTGCTCAAATCACGAGCGGGATCAGGCGCTTGGTGCGGAGGCGGTAATCACGATACGCAGGTATCGCGGTTTCGAAAAGGCGCTCTTCGTGGCGCAGCTTGATCCAGAGGATGGTCAAGAGCATCAACCATGCAGTGATTGCAATCCACGAGGGATGACTGACTGCGATCATGAGCATCATCAGGAGCGTGGCACTGTACATGGGATGCCGGATCCACCGGTAAGGACCTCTTTCGCAAAGCGTCTGCTTCGCGCTCGGCTCGGGCCGGACGCGCACTTTGCGGGGGCCCATGCTCGCTACCGCCCAGCCCAGCAGAGCGAACGATGTCACCAGCCCGCACAAGGGCAGCGGCTGCAAGAGGGCACGCGTAACCTGTGAGAGGAGCACGCCGATGACGGCCAATTGCGCGATAACCAGGACGATTCCTTTCATGGTTCGGAGATATGCTAATCGAAGATTGGCAGCACGCGGCCGCCGCGGGAACCGGAATCGTCTGGGGGGCGGGGTGACGGGCCGACGGGCCTTGGGGGAGGAAGAAGCGAAGCAGAGAACGGAGTGGACAAAGGCCCCGCTAAATGCAATTGTATATGGTCATACAGCTATGCAATAGCGCCCGCCTATCAAATTTTTCCTTGATTCCTCGGGCTCTGCGCGCCCATCAGTCGAATTTAAGGTGCGCTTTCTAGTGCTATCCTCTATGCTGATAAAGGAATATGGTAACCGCCGCCGCTAAAGCCAAATCTCGCAAAGCCCGCCAGATGGATCGCGCCGCCCTGGAGCGTGTCGCCGATGTCTTCCGAGTCTTCTCCGAGCCCACCCGTCTCGCCATCATCCAGTCCCTCAAGGGTGGGGCCCGCAACGTCAACGAACTGGTGGAAGAACTCGGGACCTCCCAGGCAAACATCTCCAAGCAGCTCCGCCTTCTTTACGACGCCCGCATCCTCAATCGCGAGAAACAGGGCAACCAGGTCTTCTATTCGATCGACGAAGACATCGTGTTTCCACTCTGCGAGCTCGTGTGCGTGAAGCTCAACCGCGAGGCCCGGGAACGCGCGCCCTACGATTTCTCGATCTAGATTATCCGCCGAACCACCGGTTCAGCAGCAGGCCCACGACCAGGACCTGCGGCACGGTGACAAGCGGGAGGAAGAGCGCGACTTTCCAAGACTTTGTCCGTTCGCGAATGCTGAGAATCTCGGTGTAATCGGTGGCCACACCGGCCATCAGAAAGGTGAACCCGTTTCCCGGCGCGGCCGCGCGCGTCAACAGGTCCGCCGCGATCGGGCTCGAGCCCTCGGAACACACTTCCATGATCGTCGTCGCCACCAGGGTCAGGGCGAGACCCGCCAGTGTCGGACCAAACCAGGTCTCGAATTGCTCCGGCGTGAACACGGCGCGCAACAGCGCAGCAAGGACGGTTCCGAAAAAAATCCAGCGCAGGATCATCTTTGATTCTGTCAGCCCGGCGGCGGCAAGTTCTCGAAAATAGGTCGCATCGAATCGCACCGCGCGAATTGCGCGCACACCGTCTCTCCAGAAACGAAACCCCTCGGGCATGTCCGCGGTGTTCGGGTTCGGCGGAAGGACTCCCCGCCGCGTCAGCCCCTCAAATATCAGCCCGGTGACGATCGCCAACACCGCCGAGAGGACGATGAACGCCAGCGTCCACGGAAGCCCGATCAGTGAAATCAGGATGATTGTGAGCGAGAGCGAGTTCCACGGACTCGCGATGAGAAACGCCATGACTTGCCCGACGCTCGCGCCGCGCTCGTAAAGTTTCATTCCCACGAGCAGAATCCCGTGACTGCACAGGTCGAGCATGAGCCCCGCTCCGGTCGCGCGCAGGAGTCCCGTCAGCCCGCCCCCGCGTCCTAACACTGCCAAAACATATTCTCGCGGCACCTTGCTGAGCATCCCCACGAAGAAGATCCCGAGAAGCAATCCCCACCACATCCGGTTCATCAATTCGAAGACGCCGTGGGCGAAGGGACCGGCGAACGGCACTTCCATCAAGCGCGCATGGAAAAACAAGTGCGCGCAATACCCGGTCGCCACCACGATCAGCGATCCCCACAAGAGCCAGTCGATCTTGCGCTTGGGATGGCAACAGGAATCCTCGTGCACGGTCTCGGCCTGCGCCTGCGATTGCGAATCTTGAGACGCGCAACAATTCTGTTCTTTGTCCTGCATCGATTCTATTCCCGGCTTCCGGCGCCGCGCTTGCGCACTTTTGCTTCCTCGATCCAACAGTAAAACACCGGCACCACGAACACAGTGAGAACGGCCATGAGCATGCCACCGAAAGTAGGGATCGCCATCGGCACCATGACATCCGCGCCGCGTCCTGTCGATGTCAGCACCGGAAGGAGGGCAAGCAAAGTCGTCGCCGTGGTCATCATGGCAGGCCGGTTGCGCCGGACTGCCGCCCGCACGGTTGCTTCGCGGATTCCATCAATGTCGGAGGGGCGATCTTCCGTGAAGCGCTGTTTCAAATAGGTGGCCATCAATACGCCATCGTCGGTTGCAATTCCGAACAACGCCAGAAAGCCGACCCAGACTGCAATGCTCAGGTTGACCTCGCCCATTTGGAAAAGACCGCGCAAATCGAACCCGAGTGCGGCGGTATTGAAAAACCAAGGCTGATTGTAGAGCCAGATAAGGATAAATCCTCCGGACCACGCCACGAAGACACCGCTGAAAACGAGCAGGGTGGTCGAAACCCGCCGCAAGAGCAGGTAAACGATGATGAAAATCAACGCGAGCGTCACCGGGACGATGAGCAAGAGGGTTGCCGAGGCACGCTGCTGCTGCTCGTAAGTTCCCGTCGGTGTGTAGTTGACCCCGGTAGGCCGCGCGAGCACTCCCGAGGCCTCGAGATTCGCCAGGTGATCGAGCACGCCTTCCATGGCGTCGACTTCCGCAAACCGCGGATTGCGATCGAAGATGACGTACCCGGTCAGAAAGGTGTTCTCGCTTTTGATCGCCTGAGGACCGCGGGTGTATTCCACCTTGGCGAGCTGGCGAAGCGGAATCTGTGTCCCATCCGGGGCGGGCACCAGGATGGCGTCCAGGTCCTCGATAGTATCGCGCAGCTCGCGCAGATACCGGACCCGCACCGGGTATCGCTCGCGCCCCTCCACGGTCGTCGTGACTCGGCGCCCTCCGACGGCGACTTCGATGACGTCCTGCACTTTCTTGACGCTGATCCCGTAGCGCGCGATGGCTTTCCGATCGATGTCGATTTCCAGGTAGGGTTTGCCCACGATCCGGTCTGCGAAAACCGTCGCCGGATCGACCTGCGGAATCACCTTCAGCACCCGCTCCAGTTCGAGTCCGAATGCCTCGATGGTCTCGAGGTCCGGACCGCTGACTTTCAAGCCCATGGGAGAACGCATCCCCGTTTGCAGCATGATGAGCCGCGTCTGGATGGGCTGCAGCTTGGGTGAAGAGGTGACGCCCGGAATTTCAGCTGCGCGCACGATCTCTTCCCAGATGTCATCCGGCGACTTGATTTGATCGCGCCATAGCCGCACGCGATCGCCGTTTTCATTCTCACCGTATTCCGGCTTGTAAGTGATAAGCGTTTCGACCATCGAGACGGGCGCGGGATCGAGCGGGCTCTCCACCCGGCCGATCTTGCCGACCACCTGCTCGACTTCGGGAATCCCGCTGATGGCCATGTCCTGCATGCGCAGCACTTCCTGCGCTTCGCCGATGGACGCGTGCGGCATGGTGGAGGGCATGTAGAGGAAGGAGCCCTCGTCAAGCGCCGGCATGAACTCTCGACCGAGGCTCGCCCAGACCGCGGCGCCCGCCGCGAAGACGGCGATCACGATTGCCAGCAGCACCGGCTTCATTCGCAGAAAAAACCGCAGCATCCGTTCGTAGAATCGCATGAACAGCCAGGTGGCAAAAAGGAAGCCGCCGATGAGGACGATCACGAAGAGATGATTCAGCAGGCCGGCCCCGGGCCCGAGCGGCAACCAATGCCCCGCCAACAAGAGCGCCACCGCGAGCGCGAGCACGAGAATGACGAGTCGATGCAAGGGCTCCCGTTTTTCAAAAAGCCTGTTCCATCTCTTCCGGTAAAGAAGGTGCGCCAGCGCCGGCAGCACCAGCAACGCGATCAGCATCGCAGCGATCAGTGCGAATGTTTTCGTGAACGCCAGCGGCCGAAAGAGCTTTCCCTCGGCGCCCTGCATGGCGAAGACGGGCAGGAACCCGATCACCGTGGTCAGCACCGCGGTGAGCACGGCTCCGCTTACTTCGCGCGTCCCTCGATACACGGATTCCATCGAGGTTTCTCCACTCGCTTCCCGTTCTTTGCCCCGCTTGAGGACGTTCTCACAGATGACGATGCCCATGTCCACGATGGTCCCGATGGCGATGGCAATCCCGGAGAGCGCCACAATGTTGGCATCGATCTTGAAGACGCGCATCGCGACGAATGTGAAGAGGACCGCCAGCGGCAGCATGAGGGAAATCAGCGCCGAACTCCGGATGTGCCAGACCAGCAAGATGACCACGAGGATCGTGATGAGGACTTCTTCCGCCAGCGCGTCATTGAGCGTGTCCAGCGTCTCCTCGATGAGACCGGAACGATCATAGAAAGGCACGATCGTCACCTTGCTCACCGTGCCGTCGTCGAGGGTCTTGACGGGAAGCCCCGGCGAGATCTGCGCGATTTTTTCCTTAATTTGCTGGATGGTCGCCATTGGGTTGGCGCCGTGCCTCGCGACCGCCACGCCGCCGACCGCTTCGGCGCCCGCTTTATCGAGGACGCCGCGGCGCAGTGCGGGCCCCATCTCGATATTGGCGATCTGTCGCAGGGTGATCGGCACGTTTCTATTGACCGCCACCACCGTTTCACGCAAATCGTCGAGTCCCTTTAGAAAGCCGCGCCCGCGCACGACGTATTCGACCTTGTTGATTTCAATACTGCGCGCGCCGACATCGATATTTGATTCCTGGACAGCGCGAAAAACCTGGTCGAGCGTCACCCCATACGCGCGCATGGCGTCGGGATCGACGTCGATCTGGTATTCGCGCAGGAATCCGCCGGCCGATGCGACTTCGGCGATCCCCGGGACCGATTGCAGGCGGTAGCGGACGTGGTAATCCTGAATGCTGCGCAACTCCTGTGGCGTCCATCCGCTGGCGGGGTTGCCATCCGCATCGCGTCCCTCGAGCGTGTACCAGAAAATCTGCCCGAGCGCGGTCGCATCTGGTCCCAAGGCCGGGCTGACGTCCGGGGGCAGTGTGCCCGGCGGGAGGCTGTTGAGTTTCTCTAGAATTTTTGCGCGGGACCAGTCCCACTCGGCGTCTTCCCGGAAAATCAGGTATATCGTCGAGAAGCCGAAGTATGAAAAACTGCGGACCGTCTCGACTTTCGGAATTCCCAGCAGGGCGGCCGTGAGGGGATAGGTGATCTGGTCCTCGACGTCCTGGGGAGAGCGCCCCGCCCATTCGGTAAAAACGATCTGCTGGTTCTCCCCGATATCGGGGATCGCATCCACGGCCACGGGGGAACGCGGCAAGCCGCCCACCTTCCAGTCGAAGGGCGCCACGAGGACGCCCCCCGCGATCACCGCGGCGAGGAGGAGAAAGACGAGCAGCTTGTTCTCCAAAAAGAAGCGGATCACGCGTGCGAGGGGCGTGGGGCGTGGGGCGCGGGGCACGGAATCGCTCATGACGCGCCTCCTTTCCGTTTCAACGATTCGATGGTCCGCGTGAGGATCCCGATGATGTGGTCACAACGGGCGGTCCGGTCCGTGACGATCTCCTTGCTCAACCACCGTCGCAGCCGCTGATACCTCCCTTTGGTCTCCCTGGCTGAACCTCGGGCAATCACGAGGAAACGAATGTATTCCTTTGTCGTTTCCCGGCCATGCCCTTCTTCAATGTTCGCCGCAACGGAATCCGCGCTCCCGAGTTGCTGGGAGACCAATTTCTGTAACGGGAATTTTTCCGCCAAAGGCGCCATGTCCTCGACGACGAGATCGAAGAGCTCCATCGCCAGCCGATAGCCCTCGAATTTCTCGAGCGAATCCTGACTCATTTCTCTCCCTTCGGCCCCTCGCCCTTCGCCCCATTCCCCTTGCCCCATACTTGCTTCACCGCCCCGCACTCCAGCATCTCTGTACCGAAGTAAGGATTCCGGACCTTTTCTGTCGCCTGCAGCCAGCTGGCCCCCTTGTATTCGAACGCCATCGGGCAGTGGATTTCGTAGACCGGCGCAGCCAGGTGATCGGCGTGCGCTTTTGCGACGGCAATCAGTGCCTCGGAGATGGGCAGCAAGTGTTCACGGGCGCGCCCGATGTCGACCGCGCCCGCAATCGCCACGGCGTGGCCTTCGATGTCCTCCGCCCCGGCAATAAGCCATTGCGCCGCCGCGGTCTTCGCGGCGCCGAGATTGTCATCGGCGAGCGCTTTCTGGACGGCGAAATAGGTTTCGAAAACGCCTGCCACCTTCTCGTGCGGCACATTCCACCCACCTGAAGCCTCGGCCCCTGATCCGCGTTCCGCACTCATCATGCTCTGTTGCGCGGAGATTTGCATGGCGCTGTCGATTTTGAAGCTGCCCTGCACGACGACGCGTTCGCCTTCGGCCAGCCCCTCTTTGACGAGGTAGACATCGCCCGCCCGCGGCCCGAGCACGATTTCGCGACCCTCGTAAACCGGGTCTTCACGGCCGGGAACTTCGACGTAGACGATGGCGCGCTCCCCTGTGCGCAGCACCGCGGAGGACGGCACCACCAGGGGTGCTTCATCGCTTTTTTCAAGTATCGCATACCCGAGCTCCTCCGCCCGCACCAGGTCCATTCCGCAAATCGGACAAGGCCCGGGCGCGTCTTCGATCACCTCCGGATGCATTGGGCTGATCCATTTGCCTTTCAATTCCGGCGCGACCACTTTGCCGCCGCCTGCGATCGTCGAGGCAATTTCCGCGCGCACAAACATTCCGGGCTTGAGATATGCGCTCGGATTCTCCGCGTTGACCCGCACTTTCACGGTCCGGGTTTTCGGATCCAGGGTCGGCGCGATGAAGGCCACGATGCCTTCGAATGTTTTCCCCGGGACTGCTTCGGCCTCGAATTGGACAGGCTGGCCGTAGCGCAGCCAAGGCAGGTCGGATTCGTAAGCATCCAGTTGCACCCAGACACGGCTGAGATCGGCAATCTTGAAGAGAGGCGTTCCGGTCTCCACATAATCGCCTTCGCGGATGAATTTCTCGATCACGATCCCGCCCGCAGGCGTGTCGATGTCCATTCGCTCACTTGTTTTTCCGCCGGCCTCGATCGCCTTGATCTTCGCGTCGGAAAACCCCCAGAGCCTGAGCTTGTCCCGGACAGCGCCCGAAGGTCCGCGCCCGGACGCCGCGATGAGCAGCTCGCGCTGGGCCTGGAGCAATTCAGGACTGTAGACGTGCGCGAGGTGATCGCCTTTTTTGACTTCGATGCCGGTGAAATCGACGTAAAGCCGGTCGATTCGCGACGGGAACCACGCGGACACCGTCCTGGTCCGCGTTTCGTCGAAATCGACTTTCCCGACCAAGCGCACATTTGCCTTCGCGAGCTGCCGCGACACAGGCACGGTTTCGATTTTCGCGAGGGCGCGGGCTTCCTCCGTCATTACAAGTTCCGCCCGGCCCTGCCCGGGCGACTCGCCGGCCTTTTTTTGCGACCCTATGGGAATCAGATCCATCGCGCAAATGGGGCACTCGCCGGGCTTCGGTTTTTGAATTTGCGGATGCATGGCACAGGTCCAGGTGGCTGCGCCTTCGGCATCTGCGGCCCCGTGATCGTGCCCACTGCCGCAACCGACACTGAGGAAGGCAAGCGCAAGCGCCGCCGCAAGGAGTTTCTTGGTTTTCGGTTTCATGGTTTTTCGGTTCCTGTGAGAGTTCGTAATTCGATGAGCCTCGCGCGGGAATTGGCGACCGCGCGCCAGTAGGTTTTTTGCAGCTCAAGAAGCGTCCGTTCGCTGTCGATCACCTCGAGAATACTTTCTTTCCCGGCCGAATAACTGGTTTCACTGACCTTGACCGCTTCTTCGGCCGCGGGGAGCAGCTTGTCCCGGAAGAGGGCGGCGCGATCGACCGCTTCATCAAAATCCGCGAGGGCAACCGCAAGCTCCTCGAGCAGCGTGTTCTCTTGCTCCGTAAGTTGCTCCCGGGCCGCCTGGCGGATGGCCTCGGCCTCCATTCGTTCGGCCTTGTATTTTTTCCACCCCAATGGAATGCGAAACCCGAGTGTCATCCCGACGGCGTCCTCGCCGGATCCGCCGATGTCGATGTAATTGACACCAATGGTCGGATCGGGAATAGGGCTGCGTTTCGCGAGCCGGACCCGGTCGTCGGCAGCGGCCAGTTGCTCGCGGATTGCTTTCAATCCGGGATTCTGCGCCAGCAGCTGGGCTTTGAGCCGGTCCCGCCCCTCCCTGGAGGCCCCATCATCGGCCAAAGCCGGCCACGGGAGGAGACTCGTGCCGCCGGCTTTACGGCCGATTGAAGTTTCGAGAGCGGCGCTTTTGCGGGCGCGGGCGCTTTGCACGGCGCTGAGACGATCCTCGGTTTTGCCCTTTTCCACCTCCAATCGCAAACTCGCAGAATACTCTCCCCCGGCGCGCACCTGCTCGTCGACGCTTTCTTCCAACCGGCGCAACAGATCGAGCGTCTTTCGAGTGATGGCGCTTTCTTTCCCGAGGTATGCGTAATCGTAATAGGCCGCGCTGATTTCGCGAATGAGCTGCAGTCTGCGCTTTTCGTAACGACGAAGCGCCGCCTCGGCCTCGCGCGAAGCGATGGATCCCTGAAGTCGGAGCTTCCCCATCCACGGAATTGTCTGCGTGATAGAATAGATATTTTCCTGAGGGCCGGTGCGCGTCTGCACCTGTTCAAAGAAGTGGGTGTAACTCACCATCGGATCGGGAAGGCTTTTGACCTGCGGCACGCGGTGGAGGGCTGCCCGGTATTTCTGATAATCGCTCTTGAGCCCCGGATGGTTGAGGAGGCCGGTCTTCACGTAGTCCGCGAGACCCGCACTCGGCGGCAAAGCAACGGCCCCCTCCCCCGCGAGGATGGTTCCTCCCTGGAGCAGCCTGAGCGCCAGAAAAAATATTGTAATGTTAGTGTAAATTCGCATGGTTCACTTGGGTTGGTCGTCAGTCGATTGCGCACGGCGACCATGAGCCAAGTCGTGCGCAGGAGAGAATGCGCCTGGGGGAGCCGAACCGGGCCCCGGGCGGGCATCAATCAACCGAAGTGATCAGAGCAGGTAGCGACAGTGCACCTGTGCAAGGATTTTGCCGGGCGGCCTGACCGCGTCGGGAAAATCGAAGGCGCCGGGGGAGTGGAGCCCCGGAGAGACTGTGATCTCGGGGCAGTGTGCCCAGGAGATCTCGGTAAGGAGCGTCCACTGGGGCGGGGCCGGCTTGATTTCGGCTGTTAGGACCCATGGTTCGCGGGTATCCTCGCCGCATTCACAGGGTTCGGATTGCCCGGGAGCCTGGGGCACGGCGCCACCGGGATCCGGATGACAGCAGGCGTGGGTGTCCGGGGCCGGTGCTTTGGAGGCCGCTTCCACCAGGCAGCAGCAGAACGGGTTGGCGATCAGGATCGCCAGGAAGAACGCTGTGAGTTTCCCCGCCATTAAGGAGTAAGATAGCCTTTCGGGGGTGATTGTTCAATTAAACGATTGAGTATCTGTAGGTGCGAGCGTGAGCGAGCACTCGGGCACTCGGGTACTCGCTCACGCTCGCACCTACATCAACAACACTCCGGGCCGCAACATTCGCCTGCCGTGCTGGTGGCGTCGTAATCCTGACCCTTGGTCTCCTTGGGATGCCGCAGGCGCATGCCGCTGCAATCAAAGAGCTCCGCCTTTTCGACCGGAATCTCCTCGCGCGGATCAATGAACAGGAAAGAGTCTGCGTAAGGCGCTTTGCCGTAAAGCCCGTAGGTCTTATCGCAGACAGCGTAGCGCTTGCCCCTTTCCATACGGTGCCCGTCGTCATCGAGCACCTCCTTGAAAGGCCCCTGATAGATCACGGCCTGGTTGCGTTCCAGGCAGACGCCCTGTTTTCCCTTGAAGGCTTCCACGGTCATGCTCCGAAACTCAATCCCTTGCACCGTTTGCCACGGCTCCTTCTCCAGGCTCAGGACACGCCCCCCGTAAAAACCAGCCTGCGAGAACGCCTCGATGAATTCGTCCTCATGAAAAGCGCCGGAAATACAACCGCTCCAGAGTTCCGGGTCTTTCTGCATCTCCTCAGTCACCTCCTCGTCGCAGACGATATCCGAGATCACGGCTCTTCCGCCGACCTTGAGGACTCGAAAGATTTCCTGGAAAAGTTGGTCGCGGGCGGCGTGGCTGACGAGGTTGAGCACACAATTGGAAACCACCACATCGACCGAATCGTCGGCGACCATGGGTTTCTTCACTCTTAATTCTTCCGCCAACTCTTCCGCCTCGAGGAAGGCATTGGCATTGTCGATCGGCCGGTTTTGCAACTCGGCCTCCAAGGCCTCGAGATCCAGGGCCAGGTCCTGGATGCGTCCCTTGCGGAACTCGACATTGGCATATCCAATCTTCTCCGCGACCGCCGGAGCATTTCGGCGGGCGACCTCCAGCATGGAATCGGTCATATCGATCCCGATGACTTTCCCCTCCGCGCCCACCACCTGGGAAGCGATGAAACAGATCTTGCCGGTGCCGCTTCCCAGGTCGAGCACCGTCTCGCCCGGACGGACGTGCTTGCTGGGGTCACCACAGCCGTAATCCTTTTCGATGACTTCCCGGGGAATGATCTTCAGATATTCCGGATCGTAATCCACCGGGCAACACAATTTCGCTTCCACCGCCTGGGCGCCCGCGCCGTAGCGATCTTTTACCACCGACTCTGTTTTCAGCTTTGAACTCATGAGAAATTCGCGCGATCTCCTGATTAAGAAGGGTCGTCGCATATTTCTATTTCAGAAAATCATAGCGAATGCATTCCCGATGAAAAGCCGTCAGTGGAAAAGGGGCTTCTTCCGCTTGTTCCACCCCGAAGCCTTGGGGATTTTTTCTTGGTCTGCCGCCGGATCGGTGCTTGAACTACGGACCACCCGGCAGCAAAGTCCGCATGCCTCCCAAGCACACTTCCTCCGCCAGCATGGACCCGCAACCGCCCAAGGCCACCGACACCCCTGACGTCGCACAGGCGCCCGGCGTGACCGAACACCAACTGATTCGGTTTCGACGGGAAAAGCTCGAGAAGCTCCGGGAACTGGGGGTCAACCCTTATGGCGGCCGCTTTGAGACCACCCATCGCCCCGGCGAATTACGCGCCGATTTCAAAGAAGGTCTCAAGGTGCGCGTCGCCGGGCGTATCGTGGCGCATCGCGACATGGGCAAGAGTCAATTCTTTGATGTGGCCGACATTCACGGCCGCCTCCAATGCTTTCTCAACGGCAAGAGCGTCGGTGAAGAACAGTTTGAAATCTTCAAGCTGCTCGATCTCGGGGACTGGATTGGAATCGAAGGCGAGACCTTTATTACCCGCACCGAGGAACCGACTGTGCGTGCGGAGAACATCAAGGTGCTTTCCAAGTCGTTGCGTCCGCTGCCCGAAAAATGGCATGGGCTCGCCGATCGGGAATCGCGCTACCGCCATCGCTATCTGGATCTGATCGCCAACGAGGAAAGCCGGGAGATATTCCTGCAGCGCAGCCGGATCGTGGCGGAAATCCGGAATTTCTTCCATCGACGCGACTTTCTCGAGGTGGAAACCCCTATGTTGCAGGATGTCCCCGGCGGCGCCGCGGCGCAGCCGTTCGAGACCTTTCACAAGGCCCTGGGGATGCCTCTTTATATGCGCATTGCGCCGGAACTGTTTCTGAAGCGGCTGCTTATCGGCGGTTTCGACAAAGTGTTCGAGCTCAACCGGAACTTTCGAAACGAGGGCATCAGCCGGCGCCACAATCCCGAATTCACGATGCTGGAAGCTTATTGGGCTTACAGCGATTTTGACGGCATGGCCCAGCTCGTCGAAGACCTCATCTGCCATCTCGCGGAAACCTTTTGCGGCGGTCTCAAGATCGAGCACAAGGACGCGGAAGGCAACATCGTCAAAACGATCGATCTCTCGCGTCCCTGGACACGCAAGAGCTATCGCGATCTCATCCGCGACATCGATCCCGGATGGTTCGAACGCACTCCCGGGGAGCGCCGGGCCAAGTGCGAAGAGCTGGGAGTGGAAACGCGCCCTGAGATGGAGGATTACGAGATCACGCAGCACGTTTTCGAAAAACTCGTCGAAGAAAAAGCGATCAATCCGCTCTTCGTGACCGAGGCGCCCTGCGAACTCGTCCCCCTCGCCAAGGCCAACCCCGAAGATCCCACCGTGGTCGACGTCTTCGAGCTCCTCATCAACGGCCAGGAGATCGCCCCCGGTTATTCCGAGCAGAACGATCCCGAGGCCCAGCGCAGCGCCCTGGAAGCGCAAGCCGGCGAGGAGATCCAGCGCATCGATGAAGAATTCATCCTCGCCCTGGAACACGGCATGCCTCCTGCCGGTGGCATCGGCATCGGCATTGATCGTTTGCTCATGATGCTGACCGGCGCCGAGAGCATCCGCGACGTGGTCCTCTTTCCCCAGCTCAAGGCGAAGCAGGAGTAGCGGATCCACGCCGGAATCTTTCGGTCAGGAGTTGATTTTGTAGGTGCGAGCGTGAGCGAGTACCCGTATGTTACGCCCACCCGGCCTTAGGGCTTCCATCGATCCCCCGTCACGAGAATGCTCCAGAAACACTTCAGCCTCTTCCTGGCGCTGCGCTATCTCAAGCCGAAGCGCACTTTCGTTTCGGTTATCACCCTGATCTCCATCGCGGGAGTCACCCTGGGTGTGACCATTCTCCTGCTCGTGCTCGCCGTGATGACCGGGTTCGACCGCGAGATTAAGGAGCGGATCCTGTCATTCGAACCGC
>JAHEJT010000221.1 GCA_024638765.1 Verrucomicrobiales bacterium | reverse complement strand
TGGCGCAACTGGTGGGATCCCTCGACTCCGCTCGGGATGACAAAGCGAAACGCCTCTCCCCGCATGCCCAAGCCCAACCAGGAACCGTGAACATTGCACCCCGAACGCCGGCAAAGCCGGCTCCCATCTTCCATCCTCCTAATTATTGACCCCCTTTCCCCCTTACTATACGAAACCCCCAAGACCAACGCTTCGCGCCCGCTCCCGTAACCATGCAAGACACTGCAGAAAAACCGGCCGTTTACAGTCGCAAGAACCCATTCTCCGCGAAACTCAAAACCGCGCTCCATCTCACCGGGAGCTGTGCGGAAAAGGATACCTGGCACTTCGAACTCGACCTTGGCGGTTCCGGGATGACCTTCGAACCCGGCGACTCCCTCGCGATCTTTCCCCTCAACTGTCCCGATCTCGTCGAGGACGTCCTCCAGGCCCTCGGCTTCTCGGGAGACGAACCCGTTACCGATCCCGCGGGCAACAGCGTCCCGTTGCGCGAAACCCTGCTGCGCTCCAACAACATCACTCAACCGGACAAGAAATTTCTCAATACCATCGTCGGAAAAGCCGGCGCCGACGCCGCCGACCTCGAAGCGCTGCTCGTCCCGGAAAAGAAAAAAGAACTCGCCGACTATCTCTGGGGACGGGAAATCATCGACTTCCTCCTCGCTTACCCCCGGGCAAAATTCGAACCCCAGGAATTTGTTGGCATCCTCAAGAAACTCAACGTCCGCCTTTACTCCATCGCCTCAAGCCTCAAGGCGAAGCCGGAAGAAGTCCATCTTACCGTTGCCACTGTCAGATACGAATCCTTCGGCCGGCAGCGCAAAGGAGTCTGTTCGAGCTTTCTGGCCGAGCGAATCGATGAGGAAACTCCGTTGCCTTGCTTCATTTCGCCCGGCAAGGGTTTCCGCCTCCCCGCGCCCGAGGAGGATACTCCTATCATCATGGTTGGACCGGGCACCGGGATCGCCCCCTTCCGCGCCTTCGTCCAGGAGCGCAAGGCCACGGGCGCCAAGGGCCGCGCCTGGCTCTTCTTCGGTGAGATCCATGAGGACACCTGTTTTTTTTACCGGGACGAATGGGAAGCCTGCCTTGAAGAGGGAATCCTGGAAAAACTCACCACGGCCTTTTCGCGCGATCAGGACCACAAGATTTATGTCCATCACCGCATGAAGGAAAACGCGTCCGAAATCTGGCAATGGCTGGAAGAGGGCGGCATCTTTTATGTCTGTGGCGACGCCGCCCGCATGGCGGTGGACGTGGACAAAGCCCTCCACGAAATCATCGCCGAGCAAGGCGGCAAAAGTGCCGAGCAAGCCGCCGAATACGTGGAGCAGATGAAAAAAGACAAGCGCTACCGCCGGGATGTGTATTAGAAGTTTCAAGATTGAAGTGTTAAATTTATCCGCGGCTGCGCCGCGGCTCTGCGGGATGCGCTTCGCGATCTCGTTACGCCGCTAACGCGGCAAAGCAGTCAAGTCTTCAGCCATCGATCCCGCCAATCCGGCGCTTGAAACTTGAACCTTGAAACTAAAAACTCCAAAGAGCGCCTGGCGTTGTTTGGCGGCACCTTCGATCCCCCGCACCTCGGGCACCTCCACATCGCCGAAGAAGCCCGCGCCCAGTGCAGCCTCGGTCGCGTCATTTTTGTTCCCTGCCGGATCTCACCTCACAAGAAAGAGATCGCAAGCGCTTCCGCCGAGCATCGCTGCGAAATGCTGCGCCTCTGCCTGGAAGACAAACCCTGGGCGGAAATTTCCCGGCTCGAACTCGATCGGCCGGAGCCCTCTTACTCCTGGCAAACCGCCGCACATTTCGCCGCGGAGTTTCCCGATGCCGATCTCTGCTGGATCCTCGGCCAGGATCAGTGGGCCGTCCTCGATTCCTGGGCGCGGCCGGAAATCCTGAGAAAGCTTCTCACCTTCATCGTCTTTCCCCGCGACGGCGATAGGCCGGAACCCAGAACCGGCTACCGTTCGGAAATCCTCGCGAACACTCACCCCGCGTCCGCCACAGAAATACGCCGCGCCCTCGCCGCCGGCGCACACGAGGATTCCCTGCTGCACCCCGCGGTGGACGCGTACATAACAGAACACGGCCTTTACCAATCGCCCGAGTCTTAACCTGCCGGTGCTTCTCCCGCTCTCCAGGGGGATCTGTTTTGACAACTCCCCCATTCGGGAAGATACTGCTCTGACGCCACGCCATGAAACGAACCGCTGACATCATCCCGGTCCTGCTCGCCTGCTTTTTTGTTATTTTTGCGGCTTTTCCGCTGGGCGCGCAATCACCCGCGAACGACCTCAAGGTCGACTCCCTGACGCCTTCCGCACCCGTGGCACCGGATGGACCCCTGACCCCGGATATCAAGCTCGACACAGACGTGGTCCCCGCGCCCGGGAAACCCGCGGCGTCTGGATCCAAAGATCCGGCCACCGCCAATCCCGTGATCCCGGGCCTCGAAGACTCCAACATTCTCGGCGAAGACCTCACGCAGGAGGAAAAGGAAAAATTTGTGCGCCTGCTCCAGGAAGCTGCCGAACTCGTCGGGGGCATTCGCATCCAGGAAGCTCTCGAACGCATCCTCGAAGCCGAACGCATCTACCCCGATTTCTTCGCGCTTTACAATATCAAGGGCGCCGCTTACACCAAAGTCCGCGACTTCGAGAAAGCGACCGCCTGCTTTGAAAAATGCCTCGAGCTCAACCCGGAATCCACCGAGGCCCGCTTCAACCTCGCCGAGATGTCGTTCGTCCAGAAGGACTTTGACGCGGCCCTCGGAAAATTCCGCAAACTCCTCGCGGACAACCCGCGTTTCCCCGCGCGCACCCGCAATCTCGTCCGTTACAAGATCTATCTGGTCCTCCTAAAGAGCGGAAAGACGGAAGAGGCCGAAAAACTTCTTTCCGAGTTCAATTATATGTCCGATACGCCTGAATATTATTTTGCCAACGCCGCCAAAGCGTTTGAGGCCGACGATAAAGCCGGGGCCCGTGACTGGCTGAAGTCCGCCTCCCGCATTTACGACAGATCGCTTCAGGATCTCTTCGTTGATTCCCTGGTGGAACTCGGTTACATCGAAACTTTGTAGAGTAGCTGCGGCTTCCAGCCGCAGATTGACGTCTTAACTGCGGCAGGATGCCGCAGCTACTTTCAAAAGCGTCCGCAACCCACGGCACTTCCCAGGAGTTGTAATTACAGCGGCAATTGAGTGCTACCCGAGCATGGCAGATCTCAATCGATACCGGGGGCACCTTTACCGATTGCTGGGCTCTTGACCCCGCTAACCGTGAACGCCGCTTCAAGGTCCTTTCCTCCGGCGCCCTGCGTTCCCGTGTCGCCAGAGTCGCTGCGCCCAATACCATCGTCCTGGAAGACGACTGGGAGACACCCGATGACTTCTTCAACGGTTTCCGGGCCTCGACTTTGCCGGGAAACGGATTCCAGGGCACCGTCGTCTCGTGGAGCAACACGAAGCGCGCCCTGACCTTTGCAGGCGGCCTCCCGTCTTCCCTCGCCGCCGGGACCCTCATCGAACTCGATGCCGGCGAGGAGGCACCGGTGCTCGGCGCCCGTCTCCTTACTGGCACCCCGCTCCCTGAGAAATTCCCGCCCCTGAAAATTCGTCTCGCCACCACCCGCGCCACCAACGCGCTCCTTGAGCGCAAAGGGGATCGCGTCCTCTTCTGCATCACGCGCGGCTTCAGGGATCTCCTGCAGATCCGCGACCAGCGGCGCCCGGACCTCTTCGCCCTCGGCCACCGCATCCCCAATCCTCTTTACGAGGAAGTCATCGAGATCCCCGAGCGTCTCGATCCCGACGGCAATCCCTTGCTTCCTCTCGACTCCAGCGGAGAGAAGCAGATCCGGCAGCAATTGCGCGCAGCCCATGCGCGGGGGCTGCGGACAGCGGCCATCGCCCTCCTCCACAGCTATCGCAATCCAGCACACGAACTCCAACTCAAAGAAATTCTGGAGGACATCGGGTTCGTGCACATCTCTCTCTCTTCCCAACTTGCTCCCCTCATAAAGATTCTTTCCCGCGCGGAAACCGCGGTCGTGGACGCCTCACTCTCCACATTGATGGAGGACTTCTTCCAGCGCGTGGAGACGCCGCTCTTCCCTCCGGAGCACAATTCCACCACTAGCGCCCAAGGGGGAATCCACATCATGACCAGCGCCGGGGGGTTCGAGCCCCGCCGCCATTGCCACGCCAAGGATACTCTCCTCAGCGGGCCCGCCGGCGGCGTGGTCGGTGCCGCCGCCGTGGCGCGCGGATGCGGTTGTGAGAAATTCATTTCTTTCGACATGGGCGGCACCAGCACCGATGTCGCGCGCTTCGACCGCGATTTCCATTACCGTTTTGAGACTCGTGTCGGGGACGCCCGCCTCCTCGCGCCCGCTTTAAAAATCCAAACCGTCGCCGCGGGGGGAGGCTCCATCTGCCGCTTCGATGAATCAGAAGGCCTCACCGTGGGACCGCAAAGCGCCGGATCCGATCCCGGGCCCGCCTGTTATGGAAAAGGCGGACCTCTCACCCTCACGGACGTGAACCTGCTCCTCGATCGCATGGGAGAAGAGCGCGTCAGCATCCCCTTCAACCGCGACGCCGCGCGGGACGCCTTTGATGCATTGCTGCGCGTTATGGGCGTGCCGGACGCCGATGAAACCCGGCGGCGCGCCATCCTGGAAGGTTTACTCGAGATCGCGGTGGAACGCACCGCCGATGCCATCCGCACCATTTCCCTTCGCGAAGGCGTCGATCCCCGCGAATACACACTCGTCGCCTTCGGGGGGGCGGGACCGCTCCACGCCTGCGCTGTCGCGGAAAAACTCGGCATCCACACCATACTCGTCCCTGCCGATGCCGGTCTGCTCAGCGCTTACGGACTCCACTGCGCCGTCCTTGAGCGCTTCGCGGAAAAACAAATCCTCCGGAATCTTGCCGGCGAAATTCCCGATCTGGAAACCCAACTCGACCGTCTCGCGAGTCAGGCTGCTGCCCGGCTCCACGAGGAAGGCGTGCCCGTCGATGACATCATGATACGCCGCCGCATCGCGGAGCTCCGGCTCCAGGGTCAGGATTCCGCCCTCCCCCTGGACATCACGGAACCGGAAGCACTCGCCCCTGCGTTCAATCGGCGCTACCAAGATATCTACGGATATCCGCCCCCTGTAAACCGGCCCCTTGAACTCGTAACCTTGCGCGTGGTCGCTTCGACCTCACCGGAATCGATCGCCGGGGAAAAAATTCCGGCCCCAGCCGGATCCCCGGCCGCAGATCCCGAAGGTGAAACCCTCGCCGGGCCTCTCACCATTCAGGGTGAATACAGCACCCTGCTCATCGGGCGCGGCTGGAGCGGGCAGAAGGGATCACGGGGCACCGTGATTTTGAAATTTTCGGAAGTTGCGCCGACCCGCGCCGGGTCCGGCCGGAATGCACCCGCCTCCGTAAGCTCGGAGCTCTTTCGCCACCGTTTCGAAAACATCGTGGAGGAAATGGGCGCGCGGCTGCAACGCTCGGCGCTCTCGACCAATATCAAGGAACGCGAGGATTTTTCCTGCGCCTTGCTCGATGCGCGCGGAAGACTCGTGGTCAACGCCCCGCACATCCCCGTCCACCTCGGCGCTTTGGGTCTCTGTGTCCGCACCGTGATCGAGAATACACCGCTCGGCCCGGGCGACATGATCGTCACCAATCATCCCGCCTTCGGCGGCTCCCATCTTCCCGATCTCACCGTCCTTAGCGCCGTGTTTTCGCCGGAGAATCCAAGCATCCCGGTGGCCTATGTCGCCAATCGCGCCCACCATGCGGAAATCGGAGGCATCACGCCCGGCTCCATGCCGCCGCAGGCGGACTGCCTCGCGGACGAAGGCGTCGTCCTCCCCCCCGTCTTTCTCTTGCGGGCCGGAAAAAGAGATGAATCCGCCGTCGCCCGGCTCCTCACTACCGGCTCTCCCCATCCTTCGCGCGCGCCTGAGGACAACCTCGCCGACCTCGGCGCCCAGGCCGCAGCGAACCTTCACGGCGTCCGCCTCCTGGAAAACCTCCTGCACACCCATAGCGCCGACACAGTCACCGGCCATCTTGCCGAGCTGACAAATCGATCGCGACACGCCCTGCGGACCCTCATCGAATCACGCGATTTCGCGGAAGCGCACGCCCAGGAACAACTTGACGATGGCACCCCTATCCGGCTCGGCGTTGCGCGCACGACACATGGCCTGCGCTTCGATTTCACCGGCACAGCGCAATCGCATTCGGGCAATTTTAACGCCACCCCCGCCATCGTCCAGAGCGCCCTTCTTTACGCCCTTCGCCTCTTCACGCAAAGCGGGCTTCCTCTCAATGAAGGCTTGCTCGAGGACATGGAAATCGTCCTGCCCGAATGTTTTCTCAACCCGGTCTTTTCGGACGATCCCGAAAAATGTCCCGCCGTGGTCGGCGGCAACGTGGAAACCAGCCAGCGCCTCGTCGATACCATCCTCAAGGCCTTGCGCCTGGAAGCCTGTTCGCAGGGCACTATGAACAACCTCATCTTCGGTGACGATACCTTCGGTTATTACGAAACCATCGCCGGCGGATCCGGCGCCGGCCCCCGCTATCACGGCGCTTCCGCGCTTCACACCCACATGACCAACACTGCCATCACCGACCCCGAGATCCTCGAGCAACGCTATCCCGTCCGCCTCCGTGAGTTCTCCATCCGAACCGGCTCGGGCGGCAGTGGAAAATATCACGGGGGTGACGGGGTGGTCCGCGAACTCGAATTTCTCAGGCCCTTGACCGTCTCACTCCTCACCCAGCACCGGGAAATCGCACCCTACGGCATGGAGGGCGGCGCGCCCGGCGAGTGCGGCCGCCAGATGCTAACCGCATCCCCCGCCTCCGGCACCCCCCAAGCGCGCCCGCTCCCTTCCTCCGTGACCCTCGAAGTCAGCCCCGGCGACGTCCTCCGCATCGAAACTCCCGGCGGCGGCGGCTGGGGGGAAGCGTAGCCGCCGCGCAAACCACTGTGTCCCCGGCGCTGCAATAGTATATACGATAGTATATACTAAACTATATACTATCGACCTCCGAGTCCGCCGCTCCGCGGCGGCTCACCTTACGCCGCCTCACGGCATCCGGCCTTGAACTCGTCAACAGCCAGGTATCCTAGGAGCGCAGAAGCCTCCTGCAGGCTCACCCCGATCCCCTCCTCGTCGGCATCCGGTTTGGACACCAGTGCGAACTCACCGGATTCGCCCCAGGAAACCAGGCCAAGCAGCTTTCCCCGCCGGTCGGTTTCGCAAACTTCGGTGCCAGGAAACAGCCGTTCTCATCAT